>DIAZ01000138.1:4847-7218 GCA_002415925.1 Dietzia sp. UBA5065
GACCTCGAGCAACCCCGCACGGACGTCGAGCAACCAGGCCGGTGCCCGACCGGACGCGCCGAGGCCAACCGCGCCGGTAACGGTTGAGGTGTCAATATCCCAGAAATCGGATGAGGGGATTGTTATTGATTTCGCGGTGCCGCATGGTGTTGACACGGCCCAGTGGCCGTGACCCACCTCCGAAAGGGCGTCTCATGCACCGTCCAGTCACCGTTGGCGCGTCACTACTCGCGTCGGCGCTCATCGCCGTGATCGCCCTGCCAGGCGTAGCCACGGCAACTCCCGAGCCTCCGACCTACACGGTGGTCTTCGACAGCCCGAGTGCCCTCTCGGTCGAGGGACGAGGAGCCACGACGGCCGTCTCGTACGCCAACGATTCCGGTCGGGTGCTGGAGTGCTTCGCGGTCGCGGGCGATCCGGTGCTCATCGGCCAGCTGTACGACGACGCGATCGACAGGGGCGCGGACATCGGCAGGCCACTCTCGGAGGAGTTGACCGCCGCGACGTCGGAACTCGGGCTCGCGGGCCGGCTCGACCTCTACGGCGGAGTCGTCGTCGACGGCGCTACCGAGGTGCTCGGGCCGCGAACCGATGAACTCTTTCCCGACATTCACCTGACGGACGGCTCGTTTGCCTCACAGGCCTACAGCGAGTGCTGGGACTTCAGTAATCACTACCTCGAGATCGAGAGGACCGCGCCGGTCGATCTCCTGGGATCCGTCGAGAATCTCCTCGGCTCCCCGTGGCTGTCCGGGTCGCTGGGCCTACCCGTCACGGTTGCCTGACGAAGGCGTTGCGTACGGCCTCGACCGCGTCGTCGACTCCGAAGCCCGCCCCCGTCGCCAGGTCCGTGAACTCCTCGGCGGCGCGGGCCAGCACCGCCGACGGCAGATCGGCCGCCGCGACGAAGGTCCCCGAGCGGCCGCGGCCCTCCAGGACCCCGGCCTCCTCGAGTTCGCGGTAGACCTTCGCGGCGGTGTTGGCGGCCACCCCGACCTGGTCGGCGAGAGTCCGGACGGCGGGCATCCGCGTTCCGGGGGTCAGCAGGCCGCGCCGGACCGCCTCGAGGATCTGCCCCTTGAGCTGGCGGAACGGGGGATCGGCGGAGGCCGGGTCCACGCCGAGAACCACCCCGGCCACCCGGGAGCCGCCGCCGGTGGGGCGGGAGCCGCCGCCGGCGCGCGGGTCCTCGCCCGGCGCAGCGGCGGTGGCCCCCGGCTCGCTCATGCTCAGGCCCAGACCTGATCGATCGCGGTCGCCTCCCGCGGCGGCGCGGCCGGGACGGCGGGGGCCGGGGTGCGCGAGAACCGCGGGGCGGGCGCGGGCCCGAGGTCGCCGGCCACCTCGACGAAGGTCTTGCGGGCGGCGTTGTGCGGGTGGTCGAGGGCCTCGGTGTAGGTCAGCACCGGGGTGGTGCACGCGTCCGTGCCGTAGAACAGCTCGGCCCACTCGTCGCGCGGCTTCTCGGCGAACTTCCCGGCGATGATCTCCCGCAGCTCGTCCCAGCGGTCGAGGTCGAACTGGCCCGGCATGCCCTCGCCGTCGATCCCCAGCAGGCGGGCGAACTCGGCGTAGAACTGCGGCTCGAGGCAACCGACGGCCATGAACTTGCCGTCGGAGCAGGTGTAGACGTCGTAGAACGGGAACCCGGTGTCCAGCATGTTGGTGCCGGCGACGTCCGACCACTGGTCGCGGGCGCGCATGGCCCACTGGAACTGGCCCAGCACGGAGGCGCCGTCGGTCATGGCGGCGTCGATGACCTGGCCCCTGCCGGAGGTGGCGCGCTCGATGATCGCCGCGAGGATGCCCTGGATGAGGAACATCGAGCCGCCGCCGAAGTCGCCGACCAGGTTGAGCGGCGGCACCGGGCGCTCGCCCTTGCGCGCGGTGGCGTTGAGGTGCCCGGTGAGCGAGATGTAGTTGAGGTCGTGTCCGGCGGTGTGGGCGAGCGGCCCGTGCTGACCCCAGCCGGTCATGCGCGCGTAGACCAGGCGCGGGTTGGCCTCGAGGCACTCGTCCGGGCCGAGGCCCATGCGCTCGGTGACCCCGGGACGGAAGCCCTCGACCAGGACGTCGGCCTTGGCGATGAGGCCGCGGACCTGCGCCAGTCCGTCGTCGCTCTTGAGGTTGGCCTCGACCACGGTCCGGCCGCGCCGGGTGATGTGGGCCCAGCCGTCGACGGAGTTGGCGAGCTCGCCGGGGCGCATGACGGTCACGACGTCGGCGCCCAGGTCGGCGAGCATCATGCAGGCGTGGGGGCCGGGGCCGATGCCGTTGAGTTCGACGACGCGGATGCCGGCGAGGGGGCCGGAGGAGGCAGTGGTCACAGGTGTGCCCTTTCATGTGGCTTTCCCCACACCGTATCGCCCCG
>DIAZ01000138.1:7396-9376 GCA_002415925.1 Dietzia sp. UBA5065
CGCGATGCCCCCCGACGGGGCCATCCCGCAGGCCATAATGGAGAAACACTTATGTTGACTTATTTAATTTGGGTACGGCGTTTCCTGAGCGCCGGGCAGTGGCACCGCAGAAGGAACTGCGGGGCTCTCACTACGGCAAGGAGTTCATATGGCTACATTCAAGCGACTCGCTGCAGGTGCATCCGCCCTCGCGCTCGCCTCCGGAGCTGTGTTCACAGGAGCCGGAATGGCCGGGGCTCAGGGTTCGTCCGAGATCGCGTCCGCTGTGATGCTGTTTTCCGCTGGGCTCAACGGTGCGGTGAAGGTCACCCCGAATGAGACGGGTGGACCGACCGTCACCTACACCAACGGGGGCACGGTCGACCAGCGTTGCGTGGGCTTCACGGCTCCGTTCTCGTCGTTCATCGAGAGCGGCATCGACGGAGACGACCAAGTGAAGTTCAAGGCCGGGCTCGAGTTCATCGAGGCCGAAGGTGGAGTATCGCTGCTCCGTGCCGACGCGTCGGGCGATCCGGAGGCGATCGCGGACCCGAACCCCGACGACGACGAGGATCTGTACAACTCGATCATCGGTGTGCTCTATGCGTCCCCCGGTGACGGCGTGCTCGTCGAGAAGGGCGAGTCGGTGACGTGGACCGCGACCGCGCCGACCTCTGATCAGCCGTCGATCGCCATGGTCACCTGCAACACGCCGGGTGCGCCGCAGGGCAGTGACCCGTTCAGCATCGGCATCGACAAGCAGGTCGTCGCGGACGCGCTCAACGATGTCCTGCCCGGTGGCTCGATCGGTGTGGGCAGCGTGACCGGTGGCAGCGTCGAGATGGCGGCGACCGTGGTCGGATCGCTCGGCGCGGCCAGCTCGGACGGCAACTCGGCGACGGGTTCCGGCTTCAGCGAGGCCGGCAGCAACAGCAACGACGAGGGCACGGTCGGCGTGGAGACGATCAACTGACCGACCTTCGATGACTGATCCCCGGGCCCGGCACCTCCATGGTGCCGGGCCCGGCGGTCTGTTCGGCCGCGTTCCGCCCGTCGCCGCAGGTCTACTAGCGTGATGCCCATGACCGCCGCTCACGATCCCCTCGCCCCTCCCGTCGTGCACCGCTTCGGCACGCCCGGCTCGGACGGCGCCACCCGCGCGATGCTGCTCGGCTCGGGCGAGCTGGGTAAGGAGGTCACCATCGCGCTGCAGCGCCTGGGCGTCGAGGTGATCGCGGTGGACCGCTATGCCGGGGCGCCCGCCCACCAGGTCGCGCACCGGGCCCACACCATCGACATGACCGACGCGGCGGAGGTGCGCCGCGTGGTGGAACTCGAGCGGCCGCACGTGATCCTGCCCGAGATCGAGGCCATCGCCACGGCCGCGCTCGCGCAGATCGAGCAGGACGGGCTGGCCCGCGTGGTGCCCACCGCCCGGGCGGTGCAGCTGACCATGGACCGGGAGGGCATCCGCCGCCTCGCCGCCGAGGAGCTGGGCCTTCCCACCAGCAGGTACGCCTTCGCCTCCTCGCTGGAGGACCTGCAGGAGGCGTGCGCCGAGATCGGGTTCCCGTGCCTGGTCAAGCCCACCATGTCGTCGTCGGGCAAGGGCCAGTCCTCCCTTCGCGGTCCCCAGGACGTGGAGGCCGCCTGGGACTACGCGCAGTCCGGCGCCCGGGTCGCGGGGGCGCGCGTGATCGTGGAGTCGTTCGTCGACTTCGAGTACGAGATCACCCTGCTCACCGTCCGCAGCGTGGACCCCGACACGGGCGAGATCCGCACCGACTTCTGCGAGCCGATCGGCCATCGCCAGGAGCGCGGCGACTACGTGGAGTCGTGGCAGCCGCAGGCCATGACGCAGGACGCCTACGACTCGGCCCGCTCTGTCGCGGCCCGGATCACCGGCGCGCTCGGCGGGGTGGGCGTGTTCGGCGTGGAGCTGTTCGTCAAGGGCGTCGACGTCTACTTCTCCGAGGTCAGCCCCCGCCCGCACGACACCGG
>DIAZ01000138.1:9584-10110 GCA_002415925.1 Dietzia sp. UBA5065
TACGGCGGCACAGGGATCGGGCCGGACGCGGGAGAGGGCGGGACGGCCCAGGGTGGGATGGTCGAGGGCGTCGGATTCGAGGGTGTCGCCCGCGCGCTCGCGGTGCCCGAGTCCGAACTTCGGCTCTTCGGCAAGCCGTCCGCCAGCGAGTTCCGGCGCATGGGCGTGGCCGTGGCGACCGCCGAGGACGTCGAGCTCGCTCGCGAGCGGGCCCGCGAGGCGGCCTCGCGCGTCACGGTGGTGAGGTAGGGGCGGGGCGTGGTGATGGTCATGCCGCGGAGTGTGCCCCACGGGTCCGACATATGACGACGACGAGGAGCCTCACCGACGACGCCCGCGATCTGCCGCGTGAGCCGACCGCCCCGTGGATCCTGGTGCTGGTCGCGGGACTGGTGGTGGTGTGGCTGGCCGTGCTGGCCTGGCAGGTGGCCGTCCTGCCGGATCGGGTGCCGACGCATTTCGACAGCGCCGGCCGCGCCGACGGCTGGTCGAGCAGGACGGGAGCGTTGGCCTCGTCCCTGCTGTT
>DIAZ01000138.1:10294-11759 GCA_002415925.1 Dietzia sp. UBA5065
GTGGCCGGCGGCGATCAGCGCGCCGAACCGCGACTGGTGGACGGCCACCGCGCCGCGGCTGCGGCGGTTCGAGCGGCTGCTCCGCGAGGACCTGTGGCTGATCGCCGCCAGCATGATTGGCGCGCTGATCGGGGTCCAGGTGGCGATCACCGACGCCGCGGTGGCGGGCGCCGACTCGCTGCCGTCGGCGTACTCCCGGGGCCCGCTGATCGTCGCGGCGGTGGGCATGGGGTTGGTGCTGGTGCGCGTGCTGGGCGGACGCTACGCGGCCCAGCCGGATCTCGCCTGAACCTGCCCGACTCGGCCTGACCCGGTCTAGCCCGGTCTGACCCGCCTCCGGGCCTCCCGTGCGGGCTGTGGATGGTCGTCCACCCCATCCACAGCCCGCGCCGGCGGGACCGATTCCGTGGCCCGCCGCCCCTAGCGTGTGTTCCCGAGCGGCTCGACCGATCCGCGCCGGAGGGGGGAGTGGTCGATGGAGGGGACGGGACCGGACGCGGGGGCGTGGGGCGCGAGGCAGGGTCGGGTGGCGTCGGCGTTGCTGGCGTTCGAGCAGGTGGCGGTCGGGGCGGAGGCGGCCCGGGTGCGCGAGGCCGGGGCGCGGATGGCGGAGCAGGCGGGGGAGCTGGTCGCGGCGCTGGAGGTGGCGTCGGCGGCCGCGGCCGGGGTCCAGATCGGGCAGCAGGGGCTGCTCACGGGCCCCGCCCTGGCGGAGTGCGCGGCGCTGCTGGCACGGCGGGCGCGGGACTGCGCGGTGGAGACCGACCGGATCGGCGACGCCATGACGCGCGCGGCGGGCCTGCTGGCGGACGCCGACGGGGAGGTGGCCCGCGATGTCGGAGGCGCGGCGGGCTGAGGAACTGGTCATCGCGGTGGACGCCGCCGAGTCGCGGGCTGCGGTGGTGGGTCGGGAGACCGCGGACACGGCGGCCGACCTCGATGCGGTGGCACGACGACTCGGCGGGGGCGCGGCAGCCGGCGGCGGGTGGTTCGGTCACGCCGGGTCCCGCGCGCGCGGCCGGGTGGGGGACGCGGCCGCCGAGGCGCGGATGGTCTCGGGCGCGTGCCTATTCTTGGCCGACGTCCTCCGGGTGGAGGGGTCGAGGCTGGCGCGGGCGCTGGTCTGTTGGGGCGACGACGACCAGGTGAGCCCCGGCACGGGCGACACGGCGGCGGTCGAGGAAGCCGATCGCGCGCTCACAGTGCGGCTTCGCGAGGCCGCCGACTCGCTCGCCGGGTACGCCGACGCCGCCACTCGCCCGTGCATCGACCTGTCCGGGTCGACCGGCGACGATCCCCGGGACGTCGCGGCGCTGTGGCATTCGCTCGGCCCGGCCGATCGCGAACGGCTCGCCCGCGACCACCCGGACCTGGGGTCGGTGGCGGGGGTGGCGTCGGCCACGCGGGACGCGCTCAACCGGACGCGCCTGCGCCGGCTCCTCGGCGCGGGCCGGGCCGGCGCGGG
>DIAZ01000138.1:11851-12746 GCA_002415925.1 Dietzia sp. UBA5065
GGCGCGGGCCGGGCCGGCGCGGGCGGGGCCGACGGCGAGGCGACGCCGGGGCTCGAGGCACTTGCCGCCCACCTGGCAGCGGATCCCCGCCGGCACCTGCTCGCCTTGCACGCCGACGGTCGTGCGGTGGTGGCGAGCGCCGACCCGGACGGCGCGGACCGGGTGGTCACGCTGGTCCCGGGGACGGGCTCGTCGCTGGAGTCGATCGACCGCACGGCAGAGCGCGCGGCGGCGGTGTGCGAGGCCGGCGGGGCCGACCCGCCCGCCGACCCGCCCGCCGGCACGCCCTCCGGCATGTCGACCGAATCCTGCGTCGCGGTCTCGTGGCAGGGCTACGACGCCCCGGACTCCGTCGCCGCGGCCGGGGTGTCGGAGGCGCCGGCGCGGGAGCACGCGGCGGACCTGCGGACGTTTGCCGCGGGCCTGGACCGGGTGGAGGGCATGGACGGCGACGACGCCCCGCATTCGGTGGTGGGGTACAGCTACGGCTCGGCGGTGGTGGGGGCGGCGGCCGCGGATCCGCGGGGGCTGGCGGCCGACCGGATGATCCACGTGGGCAGCCCCGGCGCGACGGTCGACTCGCTGTCCGACCAGCGGGTGGACGAGGCGGGCCACGCCCGGCCGGCCGGGCGTGAGGAGGTGGTGGGCGTGGCCTCGCGCTGGGATCCGGTGCCGTGGTGGTCGATCTCCGGCGTGCTGGGCGAGCGACCCGGGACGCCGGAGTTCGGCGGGCTGGCGGTGGACGTCACCGAGCCGGGGTCCGTGGCGGGTCCGGACGCGGTGCGTGGCGCCCACTCCCGCTATTTCGACCCGGGCACGGTGTCGCTGGAGGAGATCGGCCGGCTGGTCGCGGAGACCGACTGAGCCCGAGACCGAGTGAGTCCGAGGCCGGCTG
>DIAZ01000123.1:0-3868 GCA_002415925.1 Dietzia sp. UBA5065
CTAGTCCCCCGGCCCTCAGTCCACCGGGCCCTCAGTCCACCGGGCCCTCGAGGTCGTCCGGGACCGCGATCCCGACCTCGACCGGCAACTCCACGACGAACCGCGCGCCTCCGCCGGGTGCGTCCTCCACCCGGACACCGCCGCCGTGGGTCCGGGTGATCTCGGACACGATGGCCAGGCCCAGGCCGGATCCGCCCGTGCCCCGGGCGCGGTCGGCGTCCAGGCGGGCGAAGCGATCGAAGACCGTGTCCCGCTGATCGGGCGGAACGCCCTCGCCGTCGTCGTCGACGGTGATCACGGCGCGCGGCGCCGCGGGGTCCGTGCGGTCCACGGCCAGGCCCAGGGACACCCTCCCGCGCGCGTGGCGGCGCGCGTTGTCGACGAGGTTGCGCACCACCCGAAGCAGGGCGTCGGGGTCCCCGACCAGCCGCGCGGGCTCCACGGAGACCGAGACCTCGAGGGAACCCGGGGCGCCGAGGCCCCGCAGGCGGGCGGCCTCGGAGAGCACGATGTCGTCGAGGTCCACGTCCTCCCGGCGCAGCGGCACCCCCCGCTCGTCGTTCTTGGCCAGGACGAGCAGGTCCTCGACCATCGCTCGCATGCGCTCGACCTCGGGCAGGAGCAGGTCGTCCACGGTCTCGACGTCCACCGGCGTGCCCGAGGTCGAGGACAGCTCCAGCAGCGTCGACAGGGTGGACAACGGGCTCCGCAACTCGTGGGACGCGTCGCCGACAAAGGCCACCTGGGCCGTGCGGGTCGCGTCGAGACGGGCGAGCATGGCGTTCATGGTCCGCGCGAGGCGGGCGATCTCGTCCTCCGCCTCGGGGACGGGGACGCGCTCCCCGCGTCCGGAGGCGGAGATCTCCGCGACGCGGGATCGGATCGCCTCCACGGGCCGCAGGACGCGTCCCATGGCGTAGTAGACGAAGACCGCCGTCGCCAGGCCCACCACCGGCACGAACGACAGGAAGAGGATGGCGCCGGCCATGAGCACGGTGTCGTAGCGCTCGGTCTCGGTCCCCACCTCCACCGCGAACGTCACCCCGCCGACGTCCGTCCCCACGGCCGTCACTCGGAGTTCGGTGCCGTCCGGTGCGGTCACCTCGCGCTGGACGACCTCGCCGGCTCCGGGCACCGCCAACGCCGGGACGTTCTCGAGTCCGCGGGTGACCTGCCCGGCCACCAGCCGGTTCCCCGGGGCCACGATCCGCACCAGGTCCACGCCCGACATCGGCTCGGAGACCAGCGCGAGGGCCGCCTGCGGGCCGCGGGTCGACAGTGACTCGGCCACATCGACCGCGCGGTTCCGGTCCGTGGTGTCGATCGCACTGTGCGCCGCCGACCGCAGGACCAACCACGCGCCACCGGCCCCCGTCGCCAGCACCAGCATGACGATCGCGGTGGCGATCACCGTGGTGGCGACGCGGATCGGCCATCGCCGGGGGGTTGTGAGGACCTCGCTCGTCAGGGGCACCGGTCCATTGTGCTGGCCGCCGGGGCCGCGCGGGCCGCGCACCGACGCCCGGGACGGAACTAGAACACGTGTTAGCGTCGCGGGGTGAGGGAATCGCAGCACCACGGTCCGGAGCCCCGCCTGGGGCTCACCTTCAGCCAGGCCGAGGACGGCAGCGTGAGCTGGCACCAACCTGTCGCCGACCAGTGCGTCGACCCGTCCGGCCGGTTCGCCACCGGAGGGCTGGCGGTGCTGGTCGACTCGGGGCTGGGCGCGGAGAACCACCGCCGCCGCCCCAAGGGGATGTGGACCGTCACCACCGAGCTGCGCCTCGACCTGATCGCTCGACCGCGCGAGGGCTCGACCGGGCTGGGGATCCGCGCGGACCACCTGGGCGACGACGGTCACTGCCTCACCACGCGCGGGGAGGTGATCGACGACGACGGCAAGGTGGTCGCCGCGGGACTGGTCAAATCCATGGAGCTCGCGGGGGTCGTGGACCCGGACGACTACGACGACGAGCCGCCCTGGCCCTCCGCGCTCGCGCCGGGAACGCTGGCCGAGGTGTTGTGCCTGACGCTCCACGAACGCCGCGACGGCCCGGCCGGCACGCTCGCGGTCGAGGCGGTGGTCGCTCCGGAGCCGGCACTGGCCAACCCGCTGGGCAACCTGCACGGTGGGGTGTTCGCCGCGGTCGCGGAGGTCGCGGGCTCGGCGGTCTTCTCGCACGAGCGACAGGTCAGCTCGTCGTCGCTCGACGTCCGGTACGTGCGCCAGATCCCGCTCGTCGGCCCGGTCACGGTGAGGGCCGAGGCGGTCCACGACGGCCGGAGCTGGGGGATCGCGCAGGTGGTGACGAGGGACGACCGGGGCAGGGTGTGCGCGGTGGCCTCGGTCACCGTCTACGGCCGGCGCTAGATCTGAGGCCGACGCCAGAACTACGGTCGGCGCTAGAACCACGGCCCGTCGCCGGAACGACCGCGGCCCGCCCCGAGGGGCGGGCCGCGGCGAGGTGCGGGGTGGGCGGGCTCAGGCCAGGGCGCCGAGCGCGGCGTCGTAGTCCGGCTCGGTGGTGATCTCGTCGACGAGCTGGGTGTAGACCACGGTGCCCTCGGGGTCGAGCACCACGACCGAGCGGGCGCACAGGCCGGCCAGCGGGCCGTCGACCATCGTCACGCCGTAGTCCGTGGCGAAGTCGCTGCGGAAGGTCGAGCCGGCGGAGACGTTCTCGATGCCCTCGGCGGCGCAGAACCGGCTGTGCGCGAACGGCAGATCGGCCGAGACGTTGACCACGACGGTGTTGTCCAGGCCGGCGGCCTTCTCGTTGAAGGTGCGGACCGACTGGGCGCAGACGCCCGTGTCGACGCTCGGGAAGATGTTCAGCACGACCTGCTTGCCCGCGAGCGCGGAGGACGTGACCGGCGCGAGGTCGGCGCCGACGAGGTCGAAGGCCGGAGCGGCCTGGCCGACGGCGGGGAGCTCGCCGGACGTGGTGACGGGATTGCCCTTGAATGCGGTGGTTGCCATGTGTCCGTTCTACCGGACAGCCGTCGCCCGGGGGTCGCACTCAGCGGGGGGTCGCCACGAAGACCGCGATCTCGTGGGGGACTCCCTTGACCTTTTTGAGCCGGAACGTCCTCTTGGGCCGGGTCGCGACGCGCGCCGGATCGAGCCCGGCGCGCGTCGCGTCGCTGACGAGGATCTCCCCCGGGCCCGCCTTCTCCGCGAGCCTCGCCGCGATGTTGACGTCCACGCCCAGGTAGTCGCCCCCGATCACGCGGGGGTGCCCGGTGTGGATTCCCACCCGGAGCCGGGGGTGCCACCCCGCGACCTCGACGGCGTCGACCCCCGCGGTGCAGGCCACGGCGGCGTCAAAGGCGAGCTGGGGCGAGGGGAACACGGCCATGAGACCGTCGCCGAGGCGCTTGACCACGTGGCCGCGGTGTTCGAGGACCTCGGGTTCGGTGGCCGCGGCGACCGTTCGCAGTAGTGCGAGCGATTCCGCGTCGCCAGCCCGCATGGCCCAGTTCGAGAACCCGACGAGATCGGTGAAGACGATGGTGACCTCGCCACCGTTCCCGCTCCTGCCGGTGCGCTCGAGCAGGGCGTGCCACACCTGGAGACCGCCGAGGGTCACCTCGCGCGATGCCGTGGGGCGGTCGTCGAACAGCCGCCCGGCCAGCCGGGCGACGGTCCCCGCGCCGTCCCGGCCGGCGGCGGAGAGGGGATCGCCGAAGCCGGAGTCGCCGGGCAGGGCCCGGCGGGCCCGGCGCACCGCCGCGACGGTCGTGGGGTGCCTGTCCGCGTCGCGGACGCCCGCCGTCATCCTGGCCGCCGCCGCACGTACCCGGTCCCGGTAGAGGTTCGACATGAGGACGAGCGTAGATCCAGGGATCAGTCGGCCGGTGTCGGTGT
>DIAZ01000123.1:4002-4457 GCA_002415925.1 Dietzia sp. UBA5065
GGTGTCGGTGTCGGTGTTGGCTGGCCGGTCTGGTCCACCGCCCGCCACAGGTACCACGACGCCACCGAGCGGTACGGCGCCCAGATCCCGGAGCGGGCGAGCATCCGGGCCGGGGTGGACGGGCTGGCCGGGGTGGCCGGGGTGGCAGGGGTGGCCGGGGTGTCGAGTCCCAGAGCCCGCTCGAACCCCCTGCGGACCCCGACGTCGGCCAGGGGGAACACGTCGGGCCTGTCCAACAGGAAGATCAGCAGCATCTCCACGGTCCATCGGCCCACTCCGCGGACGACGGTGAGAGCGGCGATCACCTCGTCGTCGTCGAGGGTGGTCAGTTCCGGCAACGTGGGGATCCGGCCGGTCCGCACCGCGTCGGACAGATCGCGCAGCGCGGCCACCTTGGGGCGGGAGATGCCGCACGCGCGGAGTTCGTCGTCGGGGAGTGCGGCGACGAGTCCGGG
>DIAZ01000123.1:4685-5679 GCA_002415925.1 Dietzia sp. UBA5065
CGGCGTCGATGGTCCGACGGAGTCCGGGATCCGCCCGGTAGAGGTATCGGACCGCCAGCGTCTTGTCGTATCCTGCGGGCATGCCGAGCAGGGTACGTCGCGGCACCCCTGCCCGTCCGCCCGGCGACCAGCTGCGCCGGGGTCGGCAGTCGCTACAGGGTCGACACAAGGCCCGGGGGAGGAATGGCTACATGGGAAGAACGCAGATCAGACTGGCCGCGGTCGCGGCCACGGCGGCGTTCGCGCTGGGTGTCGGGACCGGCACCGCCTCGGCCGGCTCGGCCGAGATCCCCTCGGGGGTCGCGTTGTACGACGGGGCGATGATGCTGGGATGTCAGAACATCGACCCCTCGCTCCTGCCGTTGTGCGGCGGCTTCGAGGTGCTCACCACCGACGACCCGGCGATCCTCACCCTCAACCCGTTCACCACCGACATCGTGATCCTGGGCGCGGGGCTGTTCCCCGACGGCGGCATCCGCCCGGTGCTGGAGGAGCGGCTGCGGACCGGGCTCAGGCTCGCCCGCGAGTACCCGACTGCCCGGGTCGTCGTGTCGGGCGGCCTGCCGCAGAACGGCCGCACCGAGGCCCGCGCGATGGGTGACTGGCTCCGCGGCGCCGGTATCGCGCCGTGGCGGATCGTCGAGGAGGGCTACTCCGCCTCGACCGTGCAGAACGCGCAGAACACGGACCGGATCTTCCGGGACCGGGGCACCACCGGCGCCGTGGTGGTGACCTCCGACTCGCACCTGGCCCGCGCCGTGCTCAACTTCCGGCAGGCGGTCGGCGGACGGATCCCGGTCACCGGGGTCGTGGCTCGGGGCTGATCGCCGTCACTCCCTCCATCGCGGCCGCCGAACTCGCCTCCGCCGGTGGCGATCTGGGCGGGATCGCCGGCTGGGCGGTCGACGTCATGGGCGCTCTCGGGGGACCGGGCGCGGCGATCATCGTGGGCCTGGAGAACGTCTTCCCGCCCATCCCCAGCGAGATCATCCTT
>DIAZ01000123.1:5904-6486 GCA_002415925.1 Dietzia sp. UBA5065
TCGGTCGCGGGCGCGCTCCTGGCCTACGGGCTCGGTCGGTGGCTGGGACCCCACCGGGTCCGGGTGCTGTTCGACCGCGTTCCGCTGATGAAGGTCGAGGACTTCGACAAGGCGCAGGGGTGGTTCGACCGGCACGGCAGGTCGTCGGTGTTCTTCGGCCGCATGGTGCCGGTCGTGCGGAGTCTCATCTCGATCCCCGCGGGCGTCGCGAGGATGAACCTCGCGGTCTTCCTGCTGCTCACCACCGGCGGCAGCCTGGTCTGGAACTCGATCTTCGTGGTGGGAGGGTACGCGCTCGGCAACCAGTGGTACCGGATCGAGTCGGTGGCGGGGTGGTTCTCCAACGCCGTGGTGGGCGTGATCGCGGTGCTCCTGGCGGTGTTTCTCGGGCGCCGGTCGCTGCAGGCCTGGGCGGAGGGGCGGAGACGGCGCAGGGAACAAAGCGCCGCACCCGAGAGTTGACTGATGTGACAGCAATTGCCGTGCCGCCACAGGAGGAACCCATGTCCGCCATCCGCCAGGTCGTCCCCCTCGGAGCACAGTGGCCGGGGGTCGACCCGTTCCTGTTCGCCGTCCACCACC
>DIAZ01000123.1:6569-7336 GCA_002415925.1 Dietzia sp. UBA5065
CACGCCGACTCGCTCGGCGCGGCCGCCCGGTTCGGCCACGGGGACACCCAGTGGCTCACCGCCGGGTCCGGGATCTCCCACTCGGAGATGTTCCCGCTGCTGGACTCCGAGGGGCCCAACACGATGGAGCTGTTCCAGATCTGGCTCAACCTCGCGCCCGAGGACAAATCGGCCGAACCGCACTTCGACATGTTCTGGGGCGAGGAGACGCCCGTGGTGGTGCGCGGCGAGGAGGGCTCCGAGGCTCGTTTCCGGCTGATCGCCGGCGAGGTCGACGGAGTCCGCGCCCTGGACCCGCCGCCACACTCGTGGGCCGCGCGGCCGGAGAACCACCTGGCCATCTGGATCGTGACCCTCGACCCCGGCGTGAGCACCGAGCTCCCGGGCGGCGATCCCTCCGTCAACCGGGTCCTCTACAACTATGGTGGCGCGCTGACGGTGGGGGAGCAGGAGCTCGGCTACGACGCCGCCGTGCTCGCGCCCGAGGCGGCGACGGTCACCGCCGGTGCGGACGGCGCCGCGTTCCTCATCCTGCAGGCCCGCCCCATCGGCGCACCCGTGGTCCAGCAGGGGCCGTTCGTCGGCAACACCCGCGAGGACATCGCCACCGCGATGCAGGAGTACCGCGCCGGCGTCTTCGGCACCTGGGACCTCCCGCAGAACGACCCCGTCCACGACCACGGTCAGACCCGCTTCGCGCGCTACCCCGACGGCACCGTGAAGCGGCCCGTCAGCGCGGGCTGACGACGGCCCGGGTCAGGCCGCCC
>DIAZ01000123.1:7475-15324 GCA_002415925.1 Dietzia sp. UBA5065
GCCCGGGTCAGGCCGCCCCGCCGGCCGCCCGGGTCAGCCCGCCCCGCCGTGGGACTGCACGAAATCGCCCACCAGCCGGGGCCACCCGGCCACCTCCTCCGGGGACCTCGCCACCTCCAACCGCGCGTCGGGCAGCAGCTCCAGCAGGTGCTCCGCCACCGGGAGCGGGTGCGAGGCGTCACCGGGCCAGGCCAGCAGGAGCACCGGCACGGCGAGCCGGGCCACCTCCTCCGGCGCCGGCAGGTCGGACGCCGCGGCGCCCCGGAACGCCGCCGGGAGCCACTCGTCCGCCACATCGGGGGCGGTGACCGGGCGGTCCGGGCTGATCGCCGGGGACGTGGGCGGCTGCCGCGTGAGGTCGGCCCAGCGGGCCCCGCCCCACCGCTCGACCTGGCGCGCCGCCAACTCGTACAGCCGGGACTGCTCGCGGCGCCATTCCCAGGCGGTCGGCGGGATGCCCAGGGTGAGCGAGGCGAACCTCTCCGGCTCGGCCACCGCGGCGGTGAGCAGGGTCGCCGACCCCATCGACTGGCCCACCCCGTGCACGCGCCGGGCGGGGAACTCGTCGCGGAGCAATCCCAGCAGATCGGCGGCAAGGACCGGCCACGTGTAGTCCGCGGGGTCGGCCGAACCCGATGAGAAGCCGTGCCCGCGCGCGTCGTACCGCAACACCTGTAGACCGGGCTGGCCCGCCGTGAGATCGAGCCCGAACACCTCGTCGCGGCGCCGGCTCGAGGACAGCCCGTGCAGCTGCACCACCGGGAGCCCCTCGCCCCTGACGTCGCGGGCGAGCGCGGGCCCGTCCCCGCCGGGCCGGGCGCCCGGCCGTCTCGTCGTCGTCACATTCCGCGCCTTTCCCCGTAACACGCGGCCCCTACCGTGCGGGCCATGAGGCTCACCACCGTAACGCGGATGTCGCTCCCCGACGGCGTCGTGCACCGGTTTGCGACCGACGTCACCCCAGGTCAGGGTGAGGATCTTCCGCCGTCGTTCGATCAGGCCCGCCACGCGTCGCTCGGCCCCCGCGCGGGCTCGTGGATGGCGGTGGCCTTCCACCTCCCGTTCCCCGCCGGCCGCGACCAGGTGGCGCGCGCGTGGCTCGCCGTGGTCGCCCGGCACGGGACCCTGCGCACGGTGCTGGAGGGTCACGACGACGAGCTGCGGCTCCGGCCGGTGGAGCTCCACCCACTCGGGTGGCAGACCCCGTCCGCAGAACCGGGCGAGGACCCCCGCGCGGTGCTCCGCCGGGTCCTGGACGAGGCGTGCTGCCCGTTCGCCAGGCCGGCGCACGCGCTGTGCCTGGTGGAACCCCGCTCCGCGGACCCGGCGGAGCGGCCGGTGGTGGTGATCGGACTCGATCACTCCCACGTCGACGCGTGGTCGTTGCTCGTCCTGATGCGGGACTTCTGCTCGTGCCTCGACGACCTCGCCTGCGGTCTCGAACCGGGGACGTGCCTGCCCCCCGCGGCGGCGTTCGCCGACCACACCCGGGAACTGGCCGCCCGACCTCCGGCGCTCCCGCGGGTGCGCCGCAGGTGGGCGGAGATCCTCTCCCGCGGCCAGGGCGGGATGCCGGTGTTCCCGATCGGACTGGGCGACCTCTCCACCCCGCGTGAGGAGGTGGTGGAGGTGCGGGACGTGCTGGAACCGGACGGTGTCGCGGCGCTGGAACGGGCGGCGGCCCGGGACGGGGTGAGGATGGTCGCCCTGGCGATGGCCGAGATGACCGCGGTGTTCCGGCGCCGCGAGGGGGTGGGTCTGAGGGCAGTCCTCCCGGTGCACTCCCGCCACGACGACCACCGCGGCGACCGGTGGCACGACTCGGTGGGGTGGTTCATCACCAATTCGGTGATCGAGTGCGAGGAACCCGACCCTCGCGCCTGCGCGGCGGCCGTGCGCGACGCGGTCGAACTGGGCTCGCACGCCCTCGGGCCGATCCTCGAACCGCACGGCGGGATGCCGCACACGCCCGGCATGTTCGCCATCTCGTGGCTCGACCACCGGCGCCTGCCGATCGACGTGGACCTCAGCCTGCGACCGCAGCACGTGTCGGCGGCGATCCGCACCAACGGGGTGATGGTCTGGTTCGTCACCAACGGCTCGGGCCTGCACGTGCGCTGCCGGTACCCCGACACCGCCGAGGCCCGCGACTCCGTGGGCGGGTGGCTCGACGAGGTGTGCGCGGGACTCGTGCGGCGGGCGCTCGGCGGGGACAGCGCTGGTGGGGACGGCGCTGGTGGGGCGGTCAGCCCGGGGGCGCCGCCGGGTCCGGCCCGAGATCGGCCTGCAGCCACGCCACGTCCAGCCACCGCCCGTGCTTGAACCCGATCCTCTCCAGCCGTCCGGCCTCTCGGAATCCCATCGACAGGTGTAGTGCCACGCTGGGGTGGTTGGGCAGCGTCACCACCGCCAGCAGCCTCCGGAACCCCACTTCCTCCAGGCGGGCGAACAGCGAGGTGTAGAGCGATCGGCCCAGGCCGTGGCCCCGCGCGGCCCGGTCCACGTACACGCTCACCTCGCACGACCAGCGGTACGCCGCCCGTTCCTTGACCGGGCCGGCGTACGCGTAGCCCGCCACCCGTCCGTCGAGTTCGGCGACCAGCCAGTCGTGGTGCTCCAGGGCCCGGGAGATCCGGGCCTCGAACTCGTCGACGGTCGGCACCCGGTCCTCGAACGTCGCCGTGGTCTCGCGCACGTAGGGGGCGTAGACGCGCAGGCACGCGGCGGCGTCGGCGGGCGTGGCCCGGCGGACGACCGGGGCCGGTCCTGTCCCGGGGGGCGGATCGTCGATCGGCCCGCTCACACCTCCGGCCCGCCCGGGTTGCAGCCCTCGGCCGCCATCAGGTCGGCCCCGACCGGTGGGCGCCAGGGTTCGAGGTTCCAGGTGGGCTTGTCCGGTTCCAGGACCCGCGCCCAGGTCCAGTGGCAGTCGAACTGCTCCCGCATGCCCGGCGTGCCCGCGTCGGGGGCCAGGTCCAGCACCTCCCGCCAGGCGAGGGCCGCGCCGGAGACGCCCGGGTTCCCGCGACCGTCAGCCGTCGGCACCACCTCGAGGGAGGGTCCGAAGTCCGACTCCGCCCACGTGGCAGACGCGATGAGGCGGGCGGGGGCGGGGAGCGGAGGGGTGGTCGACGGTCGCTGGTAGGGAGTGGGCGCGGGCGCCGGCGGGCTCGTGGCCGCACAGCCGGCCGCCGCCGCCGCAGTCGCGACCGCGACCGCAGCCACGGCCACGGCCGCGCCGGCCGTGGACGGTCTGCTGCGGTGGGGGGACATCGGTGGGATTCTGCCACGGTCCGCGGACCCGTCCGGGGCGCCCGGGCGGCGTTCGGATCATCCTGCGGGACTCGCGCGTCGAGAGGTTGCGTTACCCGGTCGTGACCAGGATCCTGTGAGCCGGAGGGATCACGGCGCCCGCGGAACGTCCGCGCGCCGCCCCGCACAAGGAGCGTGACCGATGCCCGTGTTCGACTTCCCGCAGCTGCAGGCCGCCTGGGACGGGATCTTCCCGGCCATCTTCGGCCCCCTCGCGGCCTCCGTCGACATGATCGGGGCCTCCGTCCAGGGACCCTGACTCCCCACGACGGTGGTCGGGTGACCAGGATGCCGCCGCGTTCACCCCGCGGCGAGGATCTTCCGCAGCGTCTTGATGTTCCTGGTGGTGAGGTGACGCCTGTTCGCCCGGTCGTCCAGCACCGCAGCGGCGGCCGAGGTGAGGGTCGCGCCCCTGGACACCCGCCAGTACACGCACCCCGGGCCCCCGGCCACCGCCTCGGTGCCGGCCCCGGGGTCGTCCAGCGCCTCGAGCATCGCCGTGGCGACGCGGGTCGTCACAGCGGGGTCGTCGGAGAACACCACGTAGTCGTGGTGGTCGGCGAGCACGTCGAACGGGTAGGACTCCACCGCGACCGAAAGGTCGGCGAGGGGGAGCACCTGCACCACCGCGTCGTATCCGAACCGATCCGCGTAGGCGGCTTCGAGCACGGTGCGGAGCTCCTCGACGGTCCGGGGGTCGGTCACGGTGACGTTGCCCGTGGCCAGCACCGTCGTCACCTCGGCGCAGCCCGCGGCCTCGGTGCAGGCCCTCAGATCGGCCATGGGTATCCGCGCGCTCTTGCCCACGTTGATCCCGCGCAGCAACACGACCTTCCTGTGGGGCACTCCGGCGGGCGGTGTCGCAACCGTGTCCATTCGTCGATCCTGGCACCGGAGACGGGTCCGCAGGGTAGCTTTCCCGCCATGGCAGTCTCAGTGCAGTCAGTGACGGAAATCGAGGCCGGAATCCCCGAGATCATGGAGGTCCTGGCGGACGTCAACTCCCTCGTGGACTGGTCCGACGCCCACCGCGAGGTCGTGGTGAAGGAGGCCGACGAGGAGGGGTGGCCCATCGTCGTGTGGGAGAAGATCGCCCAGTACGGCGTCACCGACGAGATGGTGGTGAAGTACGAGTGGTACGACGGCGAGGTGAGCTGGTCGCTGGTCAGAAGCGGCACCCAGAAGATCCAGAACGCCCACTACCTCCTCACCGACAACGGCGACGGCACCACCAAGGTGGTCTTCGACCTCGAGGTGGACCTGAAGATCAAGCTGCCCGGCGCGGTCCTGAAGAAGGCACAGAAGCACATCGCCGACGTGGCCACCAAGGGCCTGCGCCAGGAGGTTCTCCGCAGGTACGGCTAGCTCGCCCCGAGCATCGCGAGTGCGCTGCGGACACCCGCCGCGGGTAGTTGACCGGGCGCCGAGGCGGGGCCGACCGTCGCGAAGGTGGCCGCGGAGCCGAACGTGCCACCGCCGATCCGGGTGATCGCCCCGAGTCCGCCCATGGACATGGTGATCAGCGGGATGCCGGCGACCTGGTGGCGCCGCGCGGTGGCGTCGAGGAGGGTCAGCACGTCGGTCGCGGACCGCGGCATGACGGCGATCTTGGCCACGTCGGCCCCCGCGCGCTCCATGGCCTCCAGCCGCGCGACGATCTCCTCCGCGGGCGGGGTCGCCTCGAAGTCGTGGTTGGAGGCCACCACCGGGGTGTCGTGGCCGTGCGCGGCGGCGATGGCATCCGCCGCTCGCGGGTGCCGGTACTCCACGTCCAGCGCGGCGGCCAGCCCGGTGGTCGCGAGCGCCTCGATCAACGCGACGTACGCCGCCGGCGCGATCTCGGCGCTCCCGCCCTCCGCCGTGGTGCGGAACGTCACCAGGACCGGGGTCCGGGGCAGCCGATCGGCGATGTGGCGCAGCGCCGCCACCGCCGGGGCCGGATCGGCCCCGGCGGTGGCCCCGGCCCCGGCGGTGAACGGCTCGTAGAGGTCGACGCGCCACTCGACCACGTCGAACGCCGCCGAGGGATCGACGCGCGCCGGACCGCTGCTGGGGGCGGCACCGGTCAGCGCGCCGAGCTGCTCGTCGAGTTCGGCCGGATCCCGCGCCGTGATGGGCACGATGATCGACGGCGAACGCGCGTCCAGGGCGAGCTGTGGGCGGGGCATGGTCAAACCCTACGACGACCCCACCGGACCCGGGACGTCAGCAACACCCGTCGCACGGGCACGGTCGCCGGGCGGGGATCAACTCCAGGGCCTCGACTCCCCCGGCGCCGACCCCTCGGTAGTAGCGCTCGGCCCACCTCAGGGTCTCGGAGGGGCACCTCACCGGCACGAGTTCCCACGTCGGGGCACCGCGTCCCTCGCACAGGAGGTGGCCCGCGTCGAGGAGCTCGCCGGACAGGACGACGCCTCCCCAGCGGTTGAGCAGCCCGGCGGTCTCGAGGGCGCCCAGCCCGCGGACGAGCAACTCCGGGTGGCCGTGGTCGGTGAGGCCGACCGTGTAGCCGAAGCACTGGTCGGGTGGCAGGGGTGCCTCGGTGCACCCGCCGCAGTCGCAGCCCTCGCCCACGTGGACCAGGTGGAGCCCGTAGCGGTCGATGGTGGCGGCGACCTGCACCATTTCGGGGTCCAGGGCGCTGGCGGAGACGGACGGGATGATGGTGTGGGACATGGGATCTCCAGTGTGTCGTGGGTCGGGCGTGATGCACGGCATCGAACAGGCGCTCGATACGGTGCCGAAGGTAGACCGCGCCTACGACACGGTGGCCGGGCTCGCGGTGGTCGTCGGGCCCGGCGCGTGCACACTGGGGGTCGTACTCCGCTGTCGAGACGGAAAGGGGGGCGACTGATGAGAGTCGCGTTGGCACTGGGCTCCGGCGGCGCGCGTGGGTATACGCACATCGGGGTGATCAGGGAACTGCAGGCTCGCGGTCACGAGGTCGTGGGCGTGTCCGGGGCGTCGATGGGCGCCGTGGTCGGTTCGCTGCTCGCCGCCGGCAAGCTCGACGACTTCGAGAAGTGGGTCCGGGGCCTGAGCCAGCGGGATGTCCTGCGGCTGCTCGACGTGTCCTTCGCCGGCGGCGGGGCGATCCGCGCCAACAAGATCATGGGAGTGATCGGCGCGATGCTCGACGACGTGCGGATCGAGGACCTCGAGATCCCGTACACCGCGGTGGCCACCGACCTGCGGGCGCGCCGCGAGGTGTGGTTCACCCGCGGGCCGGCCGACATCGCGGTGCGTGCGTCGTTCGCCATCCCGAGCATCGTCACCCCGGCGATCGTGGGTGGTCGCCTCATGATCGACGGGGGCGTCACCAACCCGGTGCCGCTCGAGCCGTTGGCGTCGGTGGAGAGCGACCTCGTCCTGGCCGTCTCCCTGAACGGCAGGCGGTCGGGGATCCGCGGGTCCACCTTCCAGGTGAGCTCGGACCCCGACGAGGCGCCGTCCAAAGCCGATCCCAAGCCCTCGCGTCGGGGTGGTCCGGGGTCGGGGAGGTCGACCTCGAGGCTGTCCGGGCGCATCCGGACCGCCGCCGCCGATGTCCGCGACGCCGACCTGGTGCGCCTCGTCACCGCGCGCTTCAGCCAGGGTTCCGCGTCCGAGGTCGGGATCTTCGGAGACGGTGATGACACCGCCGCGCCGGACCTCGACTTCCCGGCGCGCCCGTCGCCGGAGGTCGAGGTCGCGGTCGAAGAGGGCGAGGAGGAGGTCCGCGAGGAGGCCAGGGCGGAGGAGAGGGGCCTGGAGGCGTTCCCCGGGACGCTCGGGATCTTCGATGTGGTCACCCAGTCGATCGAGGCCATGGAGAGCATCGTCGCCGGGTACCGCATGGCGGGGAACAGGCCCGACGTGCTGATCGAGGTCCCCTCGGACTCCTGCACGGCGTTCGACTTCCACAGGGCGGACGAGATGATCGCGCTAGGTCGACGGCTCACCGCCGAGGCGCTCGACCGGGCGGGGGTCGCGGACCCCCAGGGTTAGTTCTGGACCCCGTCCAGTTCCCGACCCCGTCTAGTTTCCGCCCTCGCCACGGCCGAGTTGCGGGAGGTGCTGCGAGCAGAACGCCTTGACCGCGGCCGCCACGACGACGGGCGCCTCCGTGATGGGCGCGCCCGGGTGGGCGTCGTTGTACTGGCGGGTCACGTCCACGTACCCCGCACCCCCGTCCAGGGAGGCGCAGGCGTCGCGCCCGCGGGTGAGGTAGTCCTGTTCGTCGTCGGCGTTCACGCCGACCGCGCGGATGTCGCGGAGGAACTCCTGGTCGGGGGTCAGGCTCCCGTCCCCGCCCGCGCCGACACGGCTCGTGGCCTCGCCGACGGCGGAGGTCGCCTGCGCGGCCGCGGAGCTCGCCTGGGCGGCGGCGGATCCCATGGCGCTGGTGGCCGAGCCGAGGGCGTCCTCCGCCGTCCCCTCGTTGCCGCACGAGGCCAGCACCAGCGTGAGTGACGCCAACCCCGCCGCCACGGCGACGGAGCGGCGCCGGGCCGGTCCCGGGGCGCGGCGGGCTGTGGAGACGCCGGCTGTGGAGATC
>DIAZ01000123.1:15481-23558 GCA_002415925.1 Dietzia sp. UBA5065
GTGGAGATCAGAGCTGTGGAGCGGGGGGTGCGTGCGGCTGCGGTGGTCGACTGAGACACGGGGGGTCCTCCTGGGTCGGTGTCCGGCGCGGGGAGTGGATGACAGGCACGGGATGTGGATGCCAAGGGTAAGAGCTCGCGAGGCGGAACCGGGGCTGTTCGGCGGGGCCCGAGTGAGTGGTGTCACAATCGAGACGTGACCGAGATGGGTTTTGCGGAGGCGTTGGCACGGGGGGTGGGGGCGCTCGCCGACCCCCTGCGGGAGCCGGTGCTCGTCGCCCTTCCGATCTTCGTGCTGTTCGTGGCCGTCGAGTGGTTCTCGGCGAGGCTCCTGCAGGCCCGGGAGCCCGGGGGGTACCAGGCGCGCGACGCCGTGACGTCGCTGATCATGGGCGCGGCCTCGCAGGCGTTCTGGCTGGTCGGCAAGCTGGTCGGCCTGGTGCTCTACGCGGCGGTCTGGGTCTACGTCGCGCCGTGGCACCTGCCGACCGACGCGTGGTACACGTGGGTCCTGGCGATCGTCGGCACCGATTTCCTCTACTACTGGTACCACCGGTCCGCCCACCGCGTCCGCCTGGTGTGGGCCACGCACCAGGCCCACCACTCCAGTGAGTACTACAATTTCGCGACCGCGCTGCGGCAGAAGTGGAACAACTCCGGCGAGATCGTGGCGTGGCTGCCACTGCCGCTGCTGGGCGTGCCGCCGTGGATGGTGTTCACGGGATTCTCGATCTCGCTGGTCTACCAGTTCTTCGTCCACACCGAGCGCGTCGGACGGCTCTGGTCGCCACTCGAGTGGATCTTCAACACCCCGTCCCACCACCGTGTCCACCACGGGTCCGACGCGGAGTACCTCGACCGCAACTACGGCGGCATCCTCATCGTCTGGGACCGCATGTTCGGCACCTTCCGGCGCGAGACCCATCGTCCGACCTATGGCCTCACCACGCAGGTGGACTCGTACAACCCGTTCTGGCTGCAACTGCACGAGTACGTGGCCATCTGGCGCGACGTCCGGTCGGCGCGCTCGTGGCGTGAGCGGGCGGGTTTCGCGTTGGGCCCGCCGGGGTGGCGGCCCGCGGGGATGGCCGCCGCGACCCCCGCCGCGACCCCCGACTCGCCCCCCGCCGGAACACCCCCGTGGCCCGCCGACCCTCACTAGGGTGGGGCGCATGGGAATCGCGGCGCGCCTCACCGGCCCGCTCATCGTGGGTCCGGAGCGGCACGCGGAGGGCGTCCGACGGCTGCTGGCCAGCTTCGCCGCGGTCCCCCCGGGCGAGCCCGTCCGGCTGGCCAAGAAGACGTCCAACCTCTTCAGGCCGCGCGCCTCGTCGTCGTCGCCGGGCCTGGACACCACCGGCCTCACGCGCGTCGTCTCCGTGGATCCGGACGCCCGCACCGCCGACGTCCAGGGCATGTGCACCTACGAGGACCTGGTCGACGCCACCCTGCCGTTCGGGCTGATGCCGTACGTGGTGCCGCAGCTCAAGACCATCACGCTCGGCGGTGCCGTCACGGGACTCGGGATCGAGTCCACCTCGTTCCGGCTGGGGCTTCCCCACGAATCCGTGCTCGAGATGGACGTCCTCACCGGCACCGGCGAGATCGTCACCGCCCGCCCCGACGGCACCGACCGCGAGCGTGCCCTCCTGCGCGGCTTCCCCAACTCCTACGGCTCGCTGGGGTACGCGGTGCGGCTGCGGATCGCGCTCGAGCCCGTGGCGCGGTACGTCGGGCTCCGCCACGTCCGGTTCGACTCCCTCACCGCGCTCCAGGAGGCGGTGGCGCGGATCGCCGAGGAGAGGATCTACGACGACGAGGAGGTCGATTTCCTGGACGGGGTCGTGTTCTCCGCGGACGAGTCGTACCTCTGCCTGGGGCGGCGGACCGACGAGCCCGGGCCGGTCTCGGACTACTCGGGTGTGACCGACAAGCAGGCGGTCTTCTACCGCTCGATCCGGCACGGCGGTCCCGCCGGCTCGGTGGTCCGCGACCGCCTGACCATCCGCGACTACCTGTAGCGCTGGGACACCGACTGGTTCTGGTGCTCGCGGGCGTTCGGCGCGCAGAACCCGCTGATCCGCCGGCTGTGGCCGCAGCAGCTGCTCCGCTCGTCGGCGTACTGGAAGCTCATCGGGCTGGACCACAGGTACGACCTGGGCAACAGGATCGGCGCGCTCAGGGGCGAGGGGCCGCGCGAGCGCGTGGTGCAGGACGTCGAGGTGGCGGTGGACCGCACCGCCGAGTTCCTCGACTGGTTCCTGCGCGAGGTCCCCATCGAGCCGCTGTGGCTGTGCCCGTTGCGGCTGCGCGAGTCCACGCCGGCACCGGACCCGGGCGGGGGACGGGGCTCGGACCGGCCCTGGCCCCTTTACCCGCTCGCGCCGGAGACGACCTACGTCAACATCGGGTTCTGGTCCTCGGCCCCCATCGCCCCGGGCGAGGCGGACGGCGCGTGGAACCGGCGCATCGAGCGGGAGGTCTCCCAGCTCGGTGGGCACAAGTCGCTGTACTCGGAGGTCTTCTATCCGCGCGAGGAGTTCGAGCGCCTCTACGGCGGTGTCCACGCGGCGGGCCTCAAGGCGGAGTTCGACCCCGAGGGACGCTTCGCGACCCTCTACGACAAGGCGGTGGGTGCACGGTGAAGGACAGGATGACGATAGGGGAGATCGTCGGGGCGTTCGCCACCGGTGAGCCGCCCCTGCGGATCGAGGCCTACGACGGGTCGGCGGTCGGACCCGCCGACGGTGACCTGGTGCTACATCTGAAGAGTGAGAAGGCGCTGCAGTACATCATCACGGCGCCCGGCGACCTGGGGCTGGCCCGCGCGTACCTCATGGGCGAGCTCCAGGTGGACGGCGTCCACCCGGGCGCGCCCCACGACGTGTTCGGCGCGCTGGAGGTGTTCCGCAAGACCATGACGCGGACACCCGATGCGCGGACGATGCTGCGGATCGCCCGGTCGGTGGGAGCGGAGAACCTCACGGTCCCGCCGGTCCCCGAGCAGGAGGTCCGGCCCCCGTGGCAGCGGTTCCTCAACGGCATGCGCCGCCACTCCAAGGCGCGCGACTCGCAGGTGGTGAGCTACCACTACGACGTGTCCAACCGCTTCTACGAGCTGATCCTCGGGCCGTCCATGACGTACACGTGCGCCTGCTACCCGGACCCGGACGCCTCGCTCGAGGCGGCGCAGGAGAACAAGTACCGGCTGGTCTTTGACAAGCTCGGGCTGGAGGCCGGCGACCGCCTGCTGGACGTGGGCTGCGGGTGGGCGGGCATGGTCCGCTACGCCGCGCACCGGGGGGTCCACGTGATCGGCGTGACGCTGTCCGCGGAACAGGTGGAGTGGGGCCGCGCGGCCATCGAGGCCGAGGGGCTGGGGGACCTGGCCGAGGTGCGGCTGATGGACTACCGGGACGTCCCCGAGCGCGACTTCGACGCCATCAGCTCGATCGGCATCACCGAGCACATCGGGCGCAGGAACTACGGCGACTACTTCTCCCGGCTCCACGGCTACCTGAAGCCGGGAGGCCGGCTGCTCAACCACTGCATCACCCGGCCGGACAACTCCCGCTCGGCCAGGGCCGGGCAGTTCATCGACCGCTACATCTTCCCGGACGGTGAGCTGGCCGGAGCGGGGACGCTGCACGTCGAGGCCGAGAACGCCGGCTTCGAGGTGGTGCACGAGGAGAACCTGCGCCGGCACTACGCCATGACGCTCCGGGACTGGTGCGCCAACCTGGTCGAGCACTGGGACGAGGCGGTCGAGGAGGTGGGGGAGCCGATGGCCAAGCTGTGGGGGCTCTACATGGGCGCCTGCCAGTACGGATTCGAGCACAACAAGATCCAGCTGCACCAGATCCTCGCCGTGCGCCTGGGCGACACCATGACCTGGGACATCCCGCTGCGTCCGTGGTGGAGGCCCTGACCCGACCCGACCTGACGCTCGACCCCTGACCCCTGAACTCAGGGCGGGCCGGGCGTCAGGTCGGGTCGAGTGTCAGGTGAGGTCGAGCGCGAGCAGCACCTGGCCGGTCGGCGCCGGAGAGCCGCCCGCGGGCTCCTCGGTGATGCCGATCTGATCGGAGCCCCTGATGCCCTCGAGTCGGGCGGACGGGGACGGTCCCACCTGGCCGGATTCCATGGTCCCCGCCGAGATCGGCTCGTGGTCACCCATCAACCAGATCTGGTACGCGCGCCCCTCGGCGGGCTCCGGCAGGCCGGTCATGGAGAGGACCGCCATGTCCGCCTCCTTGGACGCGAGCACCGTGGCGTTGCCCGTCGCGCCGATCTCGCCGCGGGCCACCTCGAGGTCCTCGGCGGCCAGCAGGGACGTGATCCGGTCGGGCATGGTCGCCGACGGCGGGGCCGCGACGGGCAGGCCCCCCTCCGGGGCGGTCCCGTCGGTCAGTCTGCCGATCGTCACACCGGCCGCCACGAGCGCGACGGCGGCCGCCGCGGCGAGGAACATCATCGCTCCGGGACGCCGGCGCGCACGCGCCGCGCCCAGGTCGACGACGGTCCCGCCGCCACCGGACCGGTCCTCGTCCGACTCGGTCCCCCCGGCAGCCGCCGGGTCCGGGGTGGATCGCGCGCGAGGCGCCTCCTCGGCCACGAGCTCCAGGACGCGGTCCCGGAGCGCCGGCGGCGGGGGGACGTCCAGGTCCGCGTCGGCGACCAGGTCGGCCGCGAGCTCGCGGGTCGAGCGGATGTGCGCGAGCATCGACCTCCGCTGATCGGGCGTCGCGGACACGAGGGCGTGTTCGACGGCGTCGGCCTCCTGTGGGCTCAGGGCGTCGAGGGCGTAGAGATCGAGGTCCTCGGGAGGAACCGTGCCCGGGGACTCGGGGTGGTCGTGGTGCAGGACGGTCATGACAGCTCACCTCCCAGGCAGCTCTTGAGACGGCGCATGCCGTCGCGGATTCGGGACTTGACCGTGGGGAGCGCGGCGCCGAGTCGGTCGGCCACCTCCCGGTAGGTCAGCCCGGTGAAGTACGCCATCTCTATGGACTCGCGCTGGTTGTCGGTGAGGGTCCCCAGGCAGCGGCGGACGTTGGCGGCGTCCTGGTCGCGCGAGATCTGCTCGGTCACCTGCTCGGCGATGTCCCCGGCGTGGGTGACGGCGGTGGCCGCGTCGACCTCGTCCCGACGGGTGGCCGAACTCTCCGACCGCACCCGGTCCACCGCGCGGCGGTGGGCGATGGTCAACACCCAGGACTGGACCGACCCGAGCGCCGGGCTGTAGCCGGATGCCTGCTTCCAGACCTGCAGGAACACCTCCTGCACGGTCTCCTCGGCGTACCCGGGATCCCGCAGGATCCGGAGCGCGAGGCCGTGGACGCGGGGAGCCATGAGGTCGTAGAAACGGGCGAACGCATCGAGATCGCCGGCCGCCGCCAGTTCCAGCAGGCGCCCCGGGTCGGCCAGCGAGGTGGCGGTGGGTTCGGACACCCTCGACATTCTAGTGCGAACCGGCCGCGGTGCACGGGACGGGCGGGTCCCGGGCCGCGGGGCGAGGAGGACGGCCATCACGCCACCACCCGGAAGGTGCGGTTGTGCCAGCCGGTGGCGCCGTCGGGCACGGGCGTCCGTCGGGTCTCGGTCTGGACCTCGCCCGTCGAGTCGGTGGCCCGGACGTGCAGCGTGTGCAGTCCGGGTTCGGCGTCCCAGGTCCACGACCACATGCGCCAGGTGTCGACGGAGTACTCGGCGGACAGCCGGGCGTCCTGCCACGGCTCATCGTCGACCCGCACCTCCACCCGGTCGATCCCCCGACGCTGGGCCCACGCCGTACCGGCCACCACGACGGGCCCCGGGGCGAGCTCCGCCAGTGGTGCGGGCCTGTCGATGCGGCTGGCGGTGCGGATCGGGCCCTTCTCGCCCCAGCCGCGATCGGTCCAGTAGGCGCTGGCGCGGTCGAAGCGGGTCACCTCCCAGTCCACCACCCACTTGGTGGCCGAGACGTAGCCGTAGAGGCCGGGCACCACCTGCCTGACCGGGTAGCCGTGGTCCAGGGGAAGGGGGTCGCCGTTCATCCCGACGGCCAGGAGGGCGTCGCGGCCGTCGAGGAGGGCGTCCAGCGGCGTGCCGGCGGTCCAGCCGTCGACCGAGGTCGAAAGGAGCATGTCCGCCCCGGGCAGCGGCCCCGCCTCGGCGAGGAGGTCGGCGATCGGGAAACCGGTCCAGCTCGCGGTGCCCACCAGGTCGCCCCCGACCTCGTTGGACACGCACGTCAGGGTGACGATCCGCTCCTGCGCCTCGCGGCGGACCAGGTCCCCCCAGTCGATCTCGACCTCGCGTTCCACCATCCCGTGGATGCGGAGCCGCCAGTCGGCGGAGGTGATGGTGGGCACGCGCAGCGCCGTGTCGATGCGGTAGAAATCCTCGTTCCGCGTGAGAAAGCCCGTCACCCCGGGGGCGTCGGGGACGACGTCGGCGGGGACCGGCGGGGCCGCGTTCCGGGAGAGCACGGCGGGCAGGCGCAGCCCGGTCCGGTCGGCGAGGACGTCGGCCGCCCTCCGGCCGAGGGCGGCTCCGGTCGCCCCCGCGGCGGCGATCACGGCGAGCGACGATCCGGCCAGTGCGAGGAAGCGTCGCCGGTCGGGGTGCTCCGCCGTCACCGGGCCAGCGTCGCCGTCAGCGTCACCGTCCGCGTCACCCTGCGCCCGGGACCGGGGGGATTCGGCGTAGAGGGCCCCGATGAGAAGCCGGAGGGCGAGCACGCCGGCGGCGGAGCCGAGCAGCGTCGGCACCGCCCACGCCGGGCCGCCCGTCGGTCGGGTCGCCGCGGCGAGTGCGCCGACCACCCCGAGCACCAGGATGATCGCGGAGCCGGTGGGGCGGTGGGGACGCTCCACCAGACCGGAGAGAGCACCGACCGCGACCAGGATCACGGAGAGGCCGAGCAGCAGCGCCGGCTTGTCGGCGGTGCCGAGCGCGTCGATCGTCGCCTCGCGGACGACCGCCGGGGCCCGGTCCACGACCGTGTCGGCCACCGCGAGGAACGGGGACGAGCGGCTGTCGAGGGCGCCCGCGATCGCGTGACCCACCGCGAGGGCGACACCGGTCGCGAGGAGTCCCGCGATCGCCCGGGCCGCGACGGGGGGATGTTGTTGGCCTGTCTTCACATCTGGTGTTCGGAGCGGGGCCGCCGTCGGACCGGTCGGAGAAAGTTCCGATCCGACACCCATCCGGCCCCGCCACAGTGTCGAAGTACCGGTGACCCAGCACACGGGCCCCAACGACCGAGGGCTCCATCGAAAGGACCATCATCATGGGCATCAAGATCTCCCGACGCATGGCATCTGTCGCGGCGGCCGCCGCGGTCAGCGGGCTCGTCCTGGCCGGCTGCTCCACCGACGACGGCTCGTCCGACGCCGAGGCGACCTCGTCGCCGATGGCCACCTCCTCCGCGATGGCCTCGTCCTCCGCGACCTCGAGCATGGCCGCCGACCCGGCCGCGATGCTCGTCGGCCCCGGCTGTGCGGACTACGCCGAGTCCAACCCGAGCGGCCCCGCGTCGGTCGACGGCATGGCCATGGAGCCGGTCGCCACCGCAGCCTCCAACAACCCGCTGCTCAGCACGCTCGCGTCGGCCCTGTCCGGCGGCGTGAACCCGGATGTCGACCTGGTCGACACCCTCAACAGCGGCGAGTACACCGTCTTCGCGCCCGTCAACGACGCCTTTGCGGCGATCGACGCCGCGACGATGCAGACGCTGCAGACCGACCCCGAACTGCTCACCGGCATCCTCACCTACCACGTGGTGAAGGGACAGGCCTCGCCCAAGGACGTCGTGGGTGGCCACACCACGCTCAACGGCGCGGACGTCGAGGTCACCGGCGAGGGCGACGAGCTGAAGGTCAACGGCGCGAACGTGATCTGCGGCGGCGTCCAGACCGCCAACGCGACCGTCTACCTGATCGACCAGGTCCTCATCCCCGAGCAGTGACGGACTGAGGGGTTCCCCTCCTCACCCCGCCACGGTGGCCCGGGTCGACGCGCGAGCGTCGACCCGGGCCACCGGCGTGTACCGGATCAGAACCACTCGTCGCGCATGTCGAGGGTGATGCGGTCCC
>DIAZ01000123.1:23807-24973 GCA_002415925.1 Dietzia sp. UBA5065
AGGGCCAGCACCTGCTCCAGCCAGATCCACGCGATCACCACATGCCCGGCGGCCTCGAGGTACTCGGTGGCGTCGGCGAGGAACGCCTCGGGGTCGGTGGCGCCCACCGCGGCCAGGGCGGTGGTGACCTCGATGAGCCGGGTGACCCGCGGCCGCAGCAGCGACGCCAGCTCGGCGAGCTCGCCGCCGGTTCCCGACGCCCGGTCGCACGTCGCGGTGATCCGGTCGGTCAGCGCGGCGAGCCCGGCCCCGCCCCCGGCGAGGACCTTGCGGCCGAGCAGGTCCTGACCCTGGATCCCGTGGGTGCCCTCGTGGATGGGGTTGAGCCGGTTGTCGCGGTAGTGCTGTTCCACGTCGTAGTCGATCGTGTACCCGGCCCCGCCGAGCACCTGCACCGCCAGCTCGTTGGCCTTGAGACACCACTGCGACGGCCACGACTTGGCGATCGGGGTGAGCACGTCGAGCAGCATCGTGGCGACCGCGGACTCCTCCGGTGAGCCGGTCTTGTCGTCGTCGACGAGCCTCGCGCAGTACAGGCCCAATGCCAGCGCGCCCTCCACGTACGCCTTCTGGGCGAGCAGCATCCGCCGCACGTCCGCGTGCCCGGTGAGCATGACCTGCGGGGAGGACGGATCCGCGCCGACCGGCCGGCCCTGGGGCCGGGTGCGGGCGTAGTCGAGCGATTTGAGGTAGCCGGTGTACCCCAGCGCCGTGGCGCCCAGGCCCACGCCGAGGCGGGCCTCGTTCATCATGGTGAACATCTTCTTGAGCCCGGTGTTCTCCTGCCCGACCAGGTAGCCGACCGCGCCCGGCCGGCCGCCGGGCGTGTGCAGGCCCTGGCCGAGGGTGGGCGCGGTGTTGACCGTGCCGCGGAAGCCCATCTTGTGGTTGAGGCCGGTGACGACGACGTCGTTGCGCTCGCCGAGCGAGCCCGCGTCGTCCACCAGGAACTTCGGCACGATGAACAGGCTGATCCCGCGCGTCCCGGCCGGGGACCCGGGGACCTTGGCCAACACCAGGTGCACGATGTTCTCCGCCATCGGGTGCTCGCCGCCCGAGATCCACATCTTCTGCCCGAACAGCCGGTAGGTGCCGTCCGGCTGAGGCTCGGCGCGCGTGGTGATGTCCGCGAGGTTGGAGCCGGCCTGCGGCTCGGACAGGCACAT
>DIAZ01000123.1:25061-39867 GCA_002415925.1 Dietzia sp. UBA5065
GGCACATCGTGCCGGTGAACCGTCCCTCGATCATCGGGCGGACGTACCGCTCGATCTGCTCGTCCGACCCGTGCGCCAGGAGCAGGTTCGCGTTGCCGGTGGTGAGCAGCGGGTACGCGGCGGTGGAGACGTTGGCGGCGTAGAACCACGCCATGCACGCCAGGTAGGCGGTGTAGGGGAGCTGCATGCCCCCGACCTCGGCGTCCATCGCCGCGCCCACCAGGTCGGCCGCGGCGAAGCGCTCGAGCGCCTCGCCGATCTCCGGGATGAGCTCCACGTCCTGGCCCACCAACCGCGGCTCGTGGAGGTCCGACTTGCGGTTGTGGGGCGCGAAGTACTTCTCGGCGAGCTCGGCCGACAGGTCCACCACCGCGTCGATCGTCTCCCGCGAGTGGTCCGCGTACCGCGGCCGGGCGCAGAGGTCGGACACGGCCAGCCAGTCGTGCAGGAGGAAGTCGAGGTCGGCGCGGGACAGCAGGTGCGAGGGGGTCATGACCCGCAGGCTACTCGCGGCCGACGACACCGCCCGTGGCCCGCGCGAACTTCTGCCCCATCCCCGTCATGGTCCTGGCGTAGACCGCTGGCAGGAAGCGCTTGCCGCGGTAGGAGCGCCGGGCCTCGGGGTCCGGGAGGACGAGGAACTGCTTGGCGTCGAGGGCGGTCATCACCTCGGCCGCGATGTCCTGGGCGCCGCGCTCGGAGCGCTCGATGAGCTTGCTCGCGAATCCGCTGGCGGCGGGGTCCGAGACGTTGAGGCTGGAGGCGAGGTTGGTGCGGAAGAACGACGGGCAGAGCACGGAGACGTCGACCCCGAAGGGCTCGAGCTCCCACCGCAGGCTCTCGGAGATCGCCACCACCGCCGCCTTGACCGCGGTGTAGGACGTCATGGTGGGCGGGTGCACGAGCCCGGCGAGCGAGGCGGTGTTGACGATGTGTCCGCGGCCCTGGCCCTTGAGCATCGGCACGAAGGTGCGGCAGCCGCGGGCCACCCCCAGGAGGTTGATGTCCACGATGAGCTGCCAGTCCTGCTCGGTGAGGAGCTCGATCCGGCCGCCCTGCGCGATGCCGGCGTTGTTGACCAGCACGTCGAGGCCGCCCCAGATCTGCTCGACCTCCGCCCGGGCGGCCTTCCACTCGTCCTCGGACCGCACGTCGAGCCGGAGGTAGCGGGCGTCGGAGGGGACCGTCGACGGGCGCTCGTCGGTGGGGGCGAGGTCGGTGACGATCACGCGGTCGCCGCGTTCGAGGAACGCCGTCGCCAGCGCCAGGCCCAGCCCCGAGGCGCCCCCGGTGACCAGCACGCGCCGGTTTGTGTCCTCCGGGGACGGGTGGGAGGACGGGGCGAACGGCAGTCGGGACAGTCCGGGGACCGGAAGATCGGGCAGGGAGATGCTGGGCAGGCGCATGGGGAGAAACTACCGAGCGGGCAGGGGCGCCGGTTGTCCGACACCCCCGAGGAAGTCCGCGGCCATCGCCACCGCCGGCCCCGAGGAGTCCGCGCCCTCGATGAGCACCGCCAGCGCGAGGTCCCCGGTGGAGCCGACGAACCAGCCGTGGGCGGGGCCGGAGGCCACCTCGGCCGTCCCGGTCTTGCCGCCCAGCCCGGGGATCGACGACGCCGCCGTGGCGGTGCCCGACCGGACGGTCTGCTCCATGTATCGGCGCAGGGTGTCCACGACGCCGCGGTCGAGCGGTGGGGGTGACTGGTCGGCCACGGCCGGCATGCCGGCGATCACCGACGGCAGGATCATCCGACCGCCGTTCGCGAGCGAGGCCTCCAGGACGGCCATGCCGAACGGGCTGGCCAGCACCTCGCCCTGCCCGATCGCCGCCTCCACCCTCGCCGGTCCCCGCTCGGTGACCGGCACCTGCCCGGTGATGGTGGTCAGGCCCGGGGTGGTGAAGTCCACGCCCAGCCCGAGCGAGGCCGCGGTGTCCCGCATCGCCTCGGGGGTCAGCCGGTCGCTGATCACGGCCTGGCTGGTGTTGCACGAGCGCGCGAACGCGGTCTCCAAAGGGACCGGGCCGAGCGCGAAGTCGCCGTCGTTGGGGATGGTCCGCCCCGAGACCGTGATCTGCGCCGGGCACGGGACGATCTCGTCCTCACCCACGACCCCGGCCTGGAGCGCGGCGGCCGTGGTGACGGTCTTGAAGGTGGACCCCGGCGGGAACAACCCCTGCAGCGAGACCGGCCCCTGGGCGTCCGCGGCCTGGTTCTGGGCGACGGCCAGGACCCCGCCGGTCGAGGGCTGGATCGCGACGATCGAGGCGGCCCGGCCCGAGGCGTCAACGGCGCGCTGGGCCTCGAGTTGGATGGACGGCTGGAGGGTGGACACCAGGTCGGCGACCTCCCCGGCGGGCGCTCCGCCGAGGGGGATGGGCGCGACCCCGGGGTTGGCGATCTCCGCCGACCAGCCGCCCGCCGCCCGCAGCGCCTCGAGCCACGCGTCGGGCAGCCCGGTGAGGGCAGGGGATCGCAGGGCCCGGTCGACCTGGATCAGGCGTCCGCTCTCGGCGAGCGAGACGCCGGGGACGGCGGCGAGCCGCTCGCGGAGCGGATCGACGTCGGCGGGCCGCAGGTCCACCACCTGATAGGGCTGGTCGGGCGTGGCGGCCATGCCGTCGCGGATCGACTGCCCGGTGATCGTCGGCGCCGGCCCGCTCACCAGCGCGGCGACGGCGTCCGCGCTCCCGGCGGCGTCCGGCGCGATCGTCACCGCCGTGACCGGCGTCCACTGCATGAGCGGCGCGCCGGTGCGGTCGACGATGTCGGTGGCGTAGTCGAGTTCCTCTACGAACGTCAGGCGGCCCCCGTCGAGCAGCCGGGTGTCGAGGACGGTCGGTGCCCACTCGACCCTCCACTCCCCGTCCACCTCGGTCGTGCGGGCCTGCCCTGAGGTGGTGACCGTGCGCGGTGCGGTGCCCGGAGCCGCGCCGTCCGCCGCCAGGGTCCACGTGTACTCCACGGTGACCGGGTCCCGATCGGGGCGGCGGTCCCCGTCGGGGGTGGAGGAGGCGAGGACCGGGTACCCCATGCCGGCGAGGCTGGCGGTGAGGGCCTCCTGGGCGGCCTCCGGCGCGGTGGTCAGGGCGGCGGCCCTGGTGACGTCGCCGCCGGCCAGGGCCTCGCGGAAGTCGCGCAGTTCGTCGGCGCCGGTGTCGCCGGTGAGCGCGGCGCACCCGGTACCGGCGACGACGACGACGAGGGCCGCAGCCACCAGGCCGGCGGTCCGGCGGCGGCCCCTGCGGGGAGCGCGAAGGTGGGACGACTCGGTGCTCATGCGTCCACGAAACCAGACTCGGGCCCGCCGCGCTGCCTGCCGTCAGTGGCCGGGACCCCCGCGGCCGCCGAGGACGCCCGCGTCGGCCCCCTTGAGGATCGCGTCCGCGTCCGCCCGGGTGAGGGTGCCGTCCGCGACGGCCGCGTCCAGGCGGTCGCTCAGTTCGGCCCTGCGCTCCTGGTCCCGCTCGGCGTGCACGGTGTCGAGCGCGGCGGCGACCTCCTCCTGGGAGACGCCGAGCTTCTCGGCGAGGGCGGAGGCCATCTCCGCCTGCCGGGTCTCGCGGTCGGGCCGCGTCCCGTCGGTCTGGCCCTCCGTCCGCAGTTCGTCGCGCACGTCCCGCAGCGCCTGCTCGACCTCCGCGGTGTCCTTGCCGAGCGCCGTGGCGATCTCGGAGGCCATCTGGTCGGAACGGTCGCCCATCCGGTCGCCCATCCCGTGGCCCCCGCCGCCCTTGCCGCCGCGGCCGCCGTCAGCATGCTGCCCGGTGGTGGTGTCCGACCCGGTGTCGTCCTGGGCGTTGGCGACGGCCAGCCCGCCCACGCCGACGGCGGCGACCACGGCGAGCCCGCCGAGCGCGGCGACGGTCTTCTTCGACAGGGTGCGGCGCGGGGCCGAGCCGTCGCTCTGCGTGGTTCCGTATTCCTGCACGGGGTTCCTCCTCGTTCTCCGGCCCGGGTCCGTCCCCGGCCTCGACCCCACTCTCGCCGCCGTCGGTGGGAGGCGGCTTGAGGCGACCTGCGAGGTTGCTGTGAGTCGCGGCCGGTGTCCAGCGACTTCACAGCAACCCTCCAGGGAGTTGACTGGTTCGGCTCCTACCGTCGGGACGTCCACACCACGACGATCGCCCCCGCGAGGAGGACTCCATGTCCCGTATCCGCCGCTCACCCGCCGCCGGCCACACCGCTGCCGGAGGTGGCGACCAGCCGCACGACCACGACCTGGGTCTGCACCACGATCTCGCCGTGATGAACCGGCGGGCGGCGCTCCGGGGCCTGTTCGGCGTGGCCGGGCTGGGGGCGGTGGGTCTGGCCGTGGGCTGCGCTCCGGGAGGCGAGGCCGGGGACGCGTCCCCGGCCGGTGACACGGCTGCGGGAGGCGGGACCGCCTCGTCGTCGTCGACCTCCACGGCACCCGTTCCGGACGGGTGTTCCGATCCCGCGCCCGGCGAGACCGCCGGCCCCTACCCCGGTGACGGTTCCAACGGCCCCAACGTCCTGGTGGAGTCCGGCGTCCACCGATCGGACATCACCTCCAGCTTCAACGGCATGACCGGCACGGCCGAGGGCGTGCCGATGACGCTGACGATGACCCTGCAGGACCTCGTTGAGGGCTGCGCACCCGGCGAGGGCATGGCCGTCTACGTCTGGCACTGCGACCGGGAGGGCCGCTACTCCCTCTACAACGAGGGGGTCACCGACCAGAACTACCTGCGCGGCGTCCAGACCGCGGACGAGTCCGGCCGCGTGGAGTTCCGCAGCATCTTCCCCGCCTGCTACTCCGGTCGGTGGCCGCACGTGCACTTCGAGGTCTACGACTCGCTGGCCTCTGCGGTGGCCGGCGAGAACGCCCGCCTGACCTCGCAGATCGCGCTGCCGGCGGAGGTCGCCGACGCCGTCTACGCGCACGACCCCGGCTACGGCGCCTCGATCCGCAACATGGCCGGGGTGAGCCTGGAGTCCGACATGGTCTTCTCCGACGGGTGGCAGGCGCAGATGCCCACGGTGACCGGCTCGCCGGAGACCGGATACGAGGTGCGGATCACCATCGGCGTCGCCGCCGCCGAGGACAACGCCCCCGGTGGACCCGGTGGACCCGGCGGTCCCCGCGGTCCCGGCGGTCCCGGTGGGTCGTCCTGACGGTGGGGCAGACTCTCCTCATGGACATCGGCCGGGATCATCGCGGGGGAACGCGCGTGCTGGTGTGTGACGACGAGCCGGGCATCGTTGAGCTCCTGCAGGTGAGCCTCAAGTTCCAGGGCTTCGAGGTGGCCACCGCCCGGGACGGCGCGCAAGCGATCGACGTGGCCCGCGGTTTCCGCCCCGACGTGGTGGTGCTCGACGTGATGATGCCGCGGATGGACGGATTCGACACGATCGGCCGGCTCCGCGCGGACGGCTGCGACGCCCCGGTGCTGTTCCTCACCGCCCGCGACGCGGTCGAGGACCGCGTCCGCGGGCTCACGGTCGGCGGCGACGACTACGTGACCAAGCCGTTCAGCCTGGAGGAGGTGATCGCCCGGGTCCGGGTCCTGGCCCGGCGTGGCACCGCCCCCCGGGACGAGGCGGCCGACAGCCGGATCACGTTCGCCGACCTCGAGCTCGACGACGACACCCACGAGGTGTTCAAGGCGGGTGACCCTGTCGCCCTCTCGCCCACGGAGTTCCGGCTGCTCCGATACTTCATGGTCAACGCCGGGGTGGTCCTGTCCAAGAGCCGGATCCTCGACCACGTGTGGGACTACGACTTCGGCGGCGACGCCGGGGTGGTCGAGTCGTACGTCAGCTACCTGCGCCGCAAGGTCGACACCGGCCCGGTCAAGTACCTCCACACCCTGCGCGGGGTCGGGTACGTCCTGCGTGAACCGCGATGACCCCGGACACGCGGGGGACCGAGGTCCGGCGCCCCGGCCCCCTCGACCGCCTCCCGCTGAGGGTGCTCCTCGTGGGGACGATGCTGCTGCTCGTGGCCGCGGGACTGCTCGTCTCGGGCGCGGCGGTGGCCCTGACGATGCGGGCGCAGCTCGTCGAGCGTGTCGACGATCAGCTGGCCGACGGAGTGCGGAGCTGGGCGCACCGGGGCACCCCGGACGCCAGACCGACCGCCCCGTCCCGGCAGCCGCGGTCGGGCCAACCGTCGCGGGAGCGTCCGCCGTCGCAGTTCTACGTCGAGGAGCGCGCCGCCGACGGCACTGTCCTCCTCGTGGTGGACGACATCGGCGCCCGCCCCGCCGTGCCCGCCGACCTCCCCCCGGGTGAGCCCCGGACCGTCCCCTCCGCGGGCGGAGGCGCCTGGCGGGTCCTCGCGACGCCCGCCCGGGGCGGCGTGGTGGTGCTGGGGCTCCCGCTGGACCGCCAGGTCGACCGCACGGTCGGGCTGCTCGTCGGGGTGTCGGCCGCCGTCGGGGCGGGGGTGCTGCTCGTGGTGGGCACAGCCGGCTGGTACCTCGTTCGCCGGGCGCTGCGGCCCCTCGGGCAGGTCAGCGAGGCGGCGGGGCAGATCGCGGCCGGCGACCTGGACCGGCGGTTGCCGGAGCGCCCGGCGGGCACGGAGGTCGGCGACCTCACCCGCAGTTTCAACGAGATGATCGACCGGATCCAGATCGCCTTCACCGAACGCGCCGCTTCCGAGGCGCGCTCCCGCCGCTTCGCCGCCGACGCCGGGCACGAACTCCGCACCCCGCTCACCTCGATCCGCGGCTTCGCCGAGCTGCACCGGATGGGCGCGATGGAAGACGCGGAGGAGGTGCTCGCCCGGATCGACGTCGAGTCGACCCGGATGGCGGACATCGTCGAGGACCTCCTCACCCTGGCCGGGCTCGATGAGCGACGCCCGATCGCGCGCACCCCGGTGGACGTGGCGGAGGTGGTCTCGGATGCGGTGGAGGGCGTCCGCGCGCTGGCCCCGGACCGGTCGGTGACGCTCGACGTGCGGGCGGTGCCCGTGATCTCCGGCGACGCCTCGCGGCTGGGGCAGGTGTTCTCCAACCTCGTCGTGAACGCCGTCCGGCACACCCCGGCGATCGCGCGGGTGTGGGTGGAGGTGGACGAGGAGGACGACGGCGGCGGCGCGGGGTTCGTCGCCGTGGTCCGCGTGCGGGACGACGGGCCGGGCATGGGCCCGGAGGATGCCGCGCGCGCCTTCGAGCGCTTCCACCGCGCCGACGATTCCCGGACCCGCGCCGACGGCGGGGGCAGCGGGCTCGGTCTGAGCATCGTCAGCGAGCTGGTGCACGCGCACGGCGGGACGGTCGAGCTCGACACCGCTCCCGGGGCGGGGGCGACGTTCACCGTCCGGTTTCCGCAGGAGGACGCCCCGACGCGCTGAGCAGACGGCCCCCGCCCGTACGCTCTACCGACATGACCGTCCGCCCGCCCGATCCGGTCCCCGCGGCTCGCGCCCCGGTTCCGGCCGCCACCGCGGTGCCCGGGTCGTCGCCCGTCACCTCCGGGCTCGCCCGCGTCCTGGACGACCTCGTCCGCATCCCGGGGACCCGCTACCGCGTGGGGGTGGACCCGGTGATCGGGTTCGTCCCCGTCGTCGGTGACGCGGTCGGGACCGTCGTGGCCGCGGCGGTCCTCATCGAGGCGATCCGCAACCGGGTGCCGGTCCGCATCCTGTTCCGGATGGGGTGGAACTACGTCGTCGACGCGGTCCTCGGGACGATCCCCTTCGTCGGCGACGTGGCCGACATCGCGCACAAGGCCACGTCCAAGAACCTGCGGCTGGTGGATCGGACGATCGCCGAGGGCAGGACCGTCGACACCGACGCCCGCGGCTACCTGCTCAGGGCGGTGGGGGCGGTCGGCCTCATGCTGCTCGTCCTGCTCGGGATGGCCGCCTTCGCGCTGTGGGTGCTGCTCAGGCTGATCGGGCTGTTCTGAGCCGGTCGGCCGGCCCGACCGGCCACCGGACGAGCCCCGCGACCTAGCGGGTGGCCGCCGGGAGGAGTCGCCGGACCACGTCGTCGAGGGTGAGGACCCCACGGACCTCGGAGGTGTGGGTGCCGGGGTGGTGTCCGGATAGTTCGACGACGACGAGGTGGGCCCGGGCCTCGCGCATCCTGCGGAAGGCCTCGGCCACCGAGAGGTCGTGTTCGAGGGAGACGCTGGGCCGCATGAGTTCACGGGCCGTGGCGGCCGTCCCGACGTCGATCGCGTCCCGCGCGTGCACCACGCCGACCGCCGTCTCGCCGTCGAGTACCAGGAGGCGCAGGTGGCCGGTGCGGCGGGCCGTCTCCCGGATCTCCTCCGGGTTGGCGGCGATGTCGACCGAGGACATCTCCTGCGGGGTGGCGGGTGTGTCCACGCCCCGCTCGCCGAGCAGGTCACCCACGGTGAGCTCCTGCAGTTCCAGCGCGCTGAGCAGCTGGCGGTGGTGGGTGGCGTCGAGGGTCCCCGCCTCGCCGGAGTGGCGGACCAGCTCCCGCAACGAGTCGGCGTCCTGGCCGGCCGCCACCTCGTCCACGGCCTCGACCCCCAGCCGGTGGAGGATCGAGTTGGCGATGGAGTTGAGCAGGATCAGCAGCGGACGGGTGAGCCACAGGAAGCCGCGCATCGGCAGCGCGAGCAGGGTGGCCGAGTACTCCGGGTGGGTGATCGACCAGGACTTGGGCGCCATCTCGCCCACCACCAGGTGCAGGAACGTGACGATGATCAGCGCGAGGATGAACGCGATCACGTCGGCCGTCCACAGCGGCAGGCCCCAGCCGGTCAACACCGGGGTCAGCCAGTGGTGCACGGCCGGCTTGGTGATCGAGCCGAGCGCCAGGGTGCACAGCGTGATCCCGAGCTGGGACCCCGCCAGGAGCAGGGAGAGATCCGAGGCGTTGCGCAGCGCCGCGCGGGCGGAGGCGCTGTGTGCCGCCTCGTCCTCCAGCCGGTGACGCCGGGCCGAGATGAGGGAGAACTCGACGGCGACGAAGAACGCCGAGGCCGCGATGAGCAGGATCGTCGCGGGCACGATGACCAGCGGGTTGCTCATGAGGCCCGAGCCGGCCTCGGCCGCGAGCAGGGTGGTGGTGGGGGTCATCGCGCGTCCTCCTCGACAACGACGTGCAACTGGGAGGGGACGCGGCGCTCGATCTGGCGGACCTCGGTGCGCAGCACGCGGTTGGCCGAGATCTCCTCGAGAAGGTCCGTGTCCGGGAGGGGGATGTCGACGCGGTCGCCGACCTCTGGAAGATCGCCGGTGGTCTCGATCACGAGTCCGCCCAGGGTCTCGGCGTCCACCTCGGGCAGGGTGATGTCCAGCAGGCGCTCGACCTCGTCCAGGTGGGTGTCACCGGTGAGCAGCCAGCCCAGGCCCTCGCTGACCGGGGTGCCCACGGCGAGCTGCGGGTCGTGCTCGTCCGCGATCTCGCCGACGATCTCCTCCGCCATGTCCTCCATCGTCACCACGCCGGCGAATCCGCCGTACTCGTCCACCACCACCGCCATCTCCGCCTTCTCGGCGCCCAGGCGGGCGGCGACCTCCGGCAGGGGCAGGGAGGTCGGGACGACCACCGGCGCGCGCATCAGGGTGGACACCTGGACGAGGTCGGTGCCCTCGTCGTCACACACCGTGAGCAGGTCGTGCAGATCCACTATCCCGATCACGTCGTCGGAGTCCTCGCCGACGACCGGGTACCGGGTGTGGCCGGTGGCCATCTTGGACAGCACCTCGCACACGGTGTCCTCGGCACGGACCACGTCGGTGCGCGAGCGGGGGATCATGGCGTGCTCGGCGGGCTGGCCGGGGAAGTCGAGCATCCGGTCCAGCAGGCGACTGAGTTCGGGGGACAGCTCCCCGGTCTCACCGGACTCGGCCACGATGTGCTCGAGGTCGCGGGCGGTGGCGGAGTGTTCCTTGTCGTGCACCGGCTCGATGCCGACGAGCTTGAGCAGCGCCTCGGAGGCCTTGTCGAACAGGCCGATCAGCCACCCGAAGACCGCCAGGTAGATGGTGGTGGAGCGGGCCAGCCAGCGGGCGACGGGCTCCGGCCTGGCGATCGCCAGGTTCTTGGGGACTAGCTCGCCGAAGATCATCTGGACCACGGTGGAGAAGAGCAGCGCCAGGACGGTGCCGACGGCCACGCCGACGGCCCGCGGAACCGAGGCCAGGCCGAGGAGCTCGCCGAGCCCGCGCCCGATGAGAGGTTCGGCCACGAATCCGACCAGCAGGCCGGTGACGGTGATGCCGAGCTGCGCGCCCGACAGCATGAACGACGTGCGCCTGGTGACGCCGAGGACGCGCGCCGCGGCCGGGTCGCCCTTCTCGGCGGCGGCCCCCATGCGGGAGCGGTCGACCGCCATGAACGCGAATTCCTGGGCCACGAAGTACCCCGTGAGTGCGGTGATCGCCAGCACCACGACGATGCCGACCAGCAGCGAGATCGCGATGCTCATCCGGTGCTCCCCCTTCCGAGAAGGGGGTTGATAGATCGGGCCGGGGTATCGGCTCGGCTCACTGGAGATGCTCCTGCGCGTGCGTCGGGGATGTCGAGTCCGGGTCCTGTGCCCGGCGGCCCCCTGATTCTCCCGCCCGTGGCCCGGATTGTCGACTCTCACCCCGGTCCGGCGGCGCGGGTGAGATGAAGTTGTTTGACCGGAAGCACCGGAGTATCACTGTCTGACATGACAACTCGTGACTCCGAGGTCGCGCTCGCCGATACGGACCGCAGGTTCTTCGGCCACCCCCTCGGTCTGGCCAACCTGTCCGGCATCGAACTGTGGGAACGGTTCAGCTTCTACGGCATGCAGGGACTGCTGGCCTACTACATCTACTACGCGGTGGGGGAGGGTGGCCTCGGGTACTCCGAGCAGATCGCCACCTCGATCGTCGGCGCCTACGGAGGCCTCGTCTACGCCTCCGCCATCCTCGGCGGCTGGATCTCCGACCGGCTCTACGGTGCGGAACGCACGCTGTTCGGCGCGGCGGTGATGATCATGGTCGGCCACATCTCGCTGGCCCTCGTGCCGGGGGCGGTGGGGCTGGGCCTCGGCCTGGTGTTCGTCGGTGTCGGTGCCGGCACCCTCAAGGCCACCACCTCCACCGTGGTGGGCGACATGTACCGCCGGACGGACGACCGACGCGACGCCGCGTTCTCGATCTACTACATGGCGGTCAACATCGGCGGCCTGCTCGGGCCGCTGGTCACCGGCGCGCTCTGGAAGACGCACGGCTTCCACTGGGGCTTCGGCGCGGCCGCCGTCGGCATGGCCGTCGGCCTCGTCCAGTACGTCCTCATGCGCGGATCCACGCTCAAGGGCATCGGTGCGGCGGCACCGGATCCCCTGCCCCGGCGGCAGCGACTCCGTTACCTGGTCGGCGGAATCGTGGTGGTGGTCCTCATCGTGGTGGCGTTCGTCACCGGGCTGGTCCCGCTGGAGTCGTTGGCCAACATCGTCACGGGCGTCGCGGCGATCGGCGCGGTCGCCCTGTTCGCGATCCTCATCGGCAGCGCCAAGACCCGGCCCGACGAGCGCAGCCGCGTGATCTCGTTCATCCCGATGTTCGTCGCGTCGGTGGCGTTCTGGGCGCTGTTCCAGCAGCAGTTCACGGTGATCGCGATCTACTCGGACCAGCGCCTGGACCGCACCCTCGGCGGGTGGGAGATGCCCGCGAGCTGGGTCCAGTCCATCAACCCGCTGTTCATCATCGTCTTCGCGGCCGTCTTCGCCGCGATGTGGGTCCGGCTCGGCGACAGGCAACCCTCGACCCCGATGAAGTTCGCGTTGGCCAACCTCATCATGGGCGCGGCCTACCTCGTGTTCCTGCTGTTCGTGGGGAACACCGCCACGCCGCTGCTGGGGATCGTCGGCATCCTGTTCCTGTTCACGATGGCCGAACTCCTGCTGTCCCCGGTCGGGCAGTCCCTGGCGACCAAGCTGGCGCCGGAGGCGTTCAAGACGCAGATGGTGGCCCTGTTCTTCCTCACCGTCTCCATCGGCAGTGCGCTGTCCGGCGTACTCGCGGGCTACTACGACGCCGAGGACCCCGCCGCCGAGCGCTCCTACTTCCTCGTCCTGGGTGTCGCCTCGATCGCTGTGGCCGTGGTGATGGCGCTGCTCGCGCCGTGGATCAAGAAGAAGATGCTCGGCGTGCGCTGACCACCTCCCCGGTCGTCACGGCCGGGCGTCACGGCTGGTCGGCGGCGCCCGTCTGCCACGTCCGCCACGGCACGGACCAGTCCCCGTTCTGCCACACCTCGAGATCGGGTCCGCCGGTGCCCCGGACCTCCACCACGTCGCCGGCCACGGCCTGGTCGAAGTACCAGGAGGCGTCGGCGGGCGACAGGTTGAGGCAGCCGTGCGAGACGTTGGTGTTGCCCTGGGCCCACATCGAGTCGGCGAGCGCGTGGAAGTAGATCCCGTCGTTGGAGATGCGGACCCCGTCGGCGACCGTCACGCGGTAGCCGGCGGACAACGGCAGGCCGTAGGTCGAGGAGTCCATGAGCACCGATCCGGCCTTGTCGAGAACCGTGTAGGTGCCGGGCTGAGTCCAGAAGTGCATGGACACCCCGCCGTAGGTGGCGTACCCGCCCTTGCCCATCGACGTGGGCATGGTCTTGACCAGTTCCTGGTTGTGGAAGACCGACACGGTCTTGGTGGCGTCGTCGGCGATCGCGACCCGGCGGTCGCCGATCGTGAAGTCGACCTCGGCGCCCTCGCCGCCCCACTGGCCCCCGCCGAGGTTCCTGCCCTCGGTGTCCAGGTCCACCCTCACCCGGGTGCCCGTCTCGTAGTAGTCCCTCGGACGCCAGTGCGCCGTGGAGTCGTTGAGCCAGAACCAGTTGCCCTCCACGGCCGGCTCCGTGGTGACCCGCATGAACTCCTCGAGCCGGGTGCGGTCGGCGACGGGCTGGTCGAACCGGGCGGCCACGATGATCCCGACCCCGTACTCGCGGCCCGACTCCAGGGCGCCCCCGCCCGAGGAGACGAGGCTGGGGGTGACGATGGACTGGGGGGCGGCCATGGTGAACGTGCGCTCGTCGGTCTTCGGGCCGCCGGCCTCGCCGGTGTAGGTGACGGCGAGGGTGTACGTCCGCCCGTAGCCGAGCGTCACCGCCGGCGTCCACGAGTGGCCGTCCCGTGCGAGCTCCCCCTCGATCACCTTGCCCGCGTCGTTGGTGAGCACCGCCTCGGTGATGACGCCGTTCTCCACCGTCGCCCGCACCCCGTCGACCACGGCCACATCGGTGGCGCCGTCGGCCGGGGTGACCTCCAGGGCCGCCGGCGCCGGGGCCTCGGGGGTTGCCGATGCCGGGGTGGTCTCGCCCGCCGAGCCGGTGGGGGTGGGAATGGTGCAGCCGGCGGCGACGAGCAGGAGCGTCAGGAGTCCCGTGAGGAGGGCGAGAGGGATCAGCGCCGCCGTGCGCGGGCTGGTACCGGACCTGGACAGGGACATGCGTGACTCCGAGACAGAACGTGGGGCGTGCCGGCGAGTTCCGGCTGATGTCCACATGATGCCTGCGGGGTCCGACACGAGGCCAATCGAACCGCTGGCTCCCAGCGTGTCGTTGTGGAGTTGTGACCCGTGGCCCGGCGCCCGCGCTCGGCGCGGCCGCCGGGCGACGGGTACAACGGAGTTCATGAGTATCGATCGCCCAGTGACCATCATCGGCGGCCACGGAAAGGTCGCGCTCCGCGCCGCACGCATCCTCTCGGAGGCCGGTGCGACCGTGTTCTCGGTGATCCGCAACCCCGATCACGCCGGCGACATCCGGGACGCGGGCGCGAGCCCCGTGGTCGCCGACGTCGAGGCCCTCGACGTCGAGGGGCTCGGTGAGGTGCTGCGGGACAGTGGCACGGTGATCTGGTCCGCCGGTGCCGGCGGTGGGGACCCCGAGCGCACCTACGCGGTGGACCGGGACGCGGCGATCCGGTCCGTCGACGCCTGCGTGCGGGAGGGGATCGGGCGCTACGTCATGGTCTCCTACGACGGGGCGGGCCCCGACCACGGCGTCCCCGAGGACAACTCCTTCTTCGCCTACGCGGAGGCCAAGGCCGCGGCGGACGCCCACCTCCGCGACTCGGGGCTGGACTGGACGATCCTGGGCCCGGGCATGCTCACCGACGAGCCGGGAGGGGAGTCGATCGGGGTGGGTGAGGGCAGGCGGGAGGACCGGGCCACCAGCCGGGACGTGGTCGCCGCCGTCGTGGCCGCCGTGCTCCGTCGCCCGGACACGGTCGGACGGACCATCGAGTTCTCCGACGGGGACACCCCGATAGGCGAGGCCCTCACCAGGCGGTGAGCGGCGGGTGGGCCGACGTCCGGTCGCGGGCGTCTGGGCGAGCGCGGCCCCGGGGTCGGGCGACCGGGGTTATCCTTCCCCGATGAGGATCCTGGTCGGTGGCTCCTGGATCACCGTCCTCTGCGCGCTTCTCACCGCGTTCTGGAGCGTTCCGCAGTACCTGGCCACCGGGACGGTCACCCTCAGCTCGCATCCGCTGTTCGTGACGCTGTTCCTCTTCCCCGCGCAGATCGGGGTGCCGGTGAGCCTGCTCGTGGCGCTCAACTCGGTCCTGCTCCTGGTCCGGCATCAGCTCACCACCATCCCCCGCCGCGTCCTGGCCGGGGGGCAGATCCTCACCGTGACCTTCCTGGTGATCTGCGCTCTGCTCCTGGTGATGCCGAACGCGTTCGGCCGGGAGTTCATCGTGATGGCGCTGGCCTTCCAGATCGGACAGGTCGTGGTGGCCACCGGGCTGGCGCTCCACCTGTACCGGAGGCGGAGGTTCCGTACCCACTATCAGAGCGTCGGGTCGAACTGACGGCCCGTGCCCCTCCGCCCTGACACCGCCCCTCCCTGACACCGCCCCTCC
>DIAZ01000123.1:40053-42314 GCA_002415925.1 Dietzia sp. UBA5065
CCCTGACACTATGGAGCCCATGCGAGCCATCCACATCTCCAGCCACGACGGACCCGGTGCCCTCGAGGTGGTCGACCTGCCCGAACCCGAGCCGGGGGCGGTCCTCATCGACGTCCACGCCTCGGGGGTCACGTTCCCGGAGGTGCTGCAGTCCCGCGGCAGGTACCAGATCTCGCCGCCGCTGCCGTTCGTCCCCGGGTCTGAGGTCGCGGGCGTCGTCCGTTCGGCACCCGAGGGGTCAGGCTTCACCGCGGGCGACAGGGTCTGCGCGTTCCCCGGGCTCGGCGGCTTCGCCGAGGTGGTCTCCACCGACCCCGCGCAGGTCTTCCACCTGCCGGACAACCTGAGCTTCGTCCAGGGCGCGTCCGTCCCCATGAACGTCCTCACCGTCCACTTCGCGCTGGCCCACCGGGGTCGGCTGCAGGCCGGCGAGACCGTCCTCGTGCACGGCGCGGGTGGGGGCATCGGGATCGCCGCCACCCAGTTCGCCGTCGCGATGGGGGCCCGCGTCATCGCGGTGGCCTCCACCGCGGAGAAGCGGGACCTGGCGCTGCGGGCCGGCGCGAGCGACGCGGTCGCGCCCGAGGGGTTCAAGGACGCCGCGAAGGAACTCACCGGCGGCAAGGGCGTCGACGTCGTCGTCGATCCCGTGGGCGGCGACCGGTTCACCGACTCCCTCCGCGCGCTCGGCCAGGAGGGCCGGATCCTCGTGATCGGCTTCACCGCCGGCGAGATCCCCACGGTCAAGGTCAACCGCCTGCTGCTCGGCAACAAGAGCGCCGTGGGCGTGGGCTGGGGCGAGTACTGGATGACCAACCCCGGGTACCTGCAGAAGCAGTGGGCCGAGGTCGAACCGCTGCTGGCCGCCGGCAGGCTCGACCCGCTCGTGGGCGCGGAGTTTCCCCTCGTCAGGGCCGCGGAGGCGCTCGAGCTGATGGACGGCCGCGGCGCCGTGGGCAAGATCGTCCTCACCCACGGACGCTGAGCGCCCCGCGCCCCGCGCCCGGCGGGCCGACCTAGAAGGCGCCCTCCGGCATCCGCATGACGTCGAGGTCCAGCGACTCGATCTGAGCGCGGGCCGCGGCGACCTGCGGCAGGTGGGTGCGCGCGAAGTGGCCGGCCACGGTGATCTTGCCGGTGTAGAAGTCGTGGTCCACGCCGGTGGCGCCGGGCAGCGCCGCGAGCGCCACGTCGGCCGACCGCAGCAGCATCCAGCCCACCATGAGGTCGCCGACGGCCATGAGCAGCGGGACCGCGCCGAGCCCGATCAGGTACAGCCTGTCCTTGTCCTCCTGCGCGCCCATGAGGTGCTCGGTGAGGGTGCCGATCATCGACTCGACGTCGCCCAGCGCGCGGGCCACCGCCACCCGCACACCCTCGAGCTCGGCGGGGCCGGCCTCGTCGACCGTCGCGTGGATCCGGCCCGCCACGTGACCGAGCGCCGTGCCGCCGTCGCGGATGATCTTGCGGAAGAAGAAGTCCTGGGCCTGGATGGCGGTGGTGCCCTCGTACAGCGAGTCGATCTTGGCGTCGCGGATGTACTGCTCGAGGGGGTAGTCCTTGAGGTATCCGGATCCGCCGAAGCACTGCAGCGACTCGGCCAGGCACTGGTAGGAGCGCTCCGAGCCGACCCCCTTGACGATCGGCAGCAGCAGGTCGTTGACCGCGTGCGCGAGCTCCGGTCCGGCGCCGGAGACCACCCGGGCGGACTCCACGTCCTGGTGGGCGGCAGCGTAGAGGTACACCGCGCGCAACCCCTCGGCGTAGGCCTTCTGCGTGAGGAGCGACCGGCGCACGTCGGGGTGGTGGATAACCGTGACCTTCTTCGCGTCCGGGTTCCCGGCGTCGGCCATGTCGTTGCCCTGGACGCGCTCCCTCGCGAACTCCAGCGCGTTGAGGTAGCCGGTCGACAGGGTGGAGATCGCCTTGGTGCCGACCATCATCCGCGCGGCCTCGATGGTCTTGAACATCTGCTTGATGCCCAGGTGGGCGTCGCCAGCGAGGAAGCCCACGGCCGGATGACCGTGCGCGCCGAACGACACCTCGCACGTCGCGGACGCCGCCAGCCCCATCTTCTTCTCGATCCCGGTGACGTACACGCCGTTGCGCTCCCCGGGCGCGGCGGTCTCGGGGTCGGGCATGTATTTGGGCACGAGGAAGTAGCTCAGCCCCTTGGTGCCGGGGCCGGCGCCCTCGGGCCGGGCGAGCACCTGGTGCCAGATGTTCTCGAACAACTCGCCCGAGTCGGCGCCGGTGATGAA
>DIAZ01000123.1:42504-44921 GCA_002415925.1 Dietzia sp. UBA5065
GACGAGCCGTGGTTGCGGTCGATGATCCGCCTGGCCCACCCCTTCTGCTGCTCGTTGCCGATCGTGTACATGATCTCGGCGAACAGCGGCCCGGACAGGTACATGAAGATCGACGGGTTGGCGCCCACGAGGAACTCGCTGATCGCCCACGTCACCAGCCGCGGCGCGGCCACGCCGCCGACCTCGGGGTCCACCCCCACCAGGCCCCAGCCGGCCTCCTGCCACGCGCGGACGGACGCGACGTACTCCGGCGGCAACGTGACCTCGTGCGTGGCGGGGTCGAACGTCGGCGGGTTCCGGTCGGCCACGGAGAACGACGCCGCGACGGGCCCCTCCGCCAGCGCCGCGGCCTCGCGCAGCATCGTGCGGACGGTCTCGCCGTCGAGTTCGGTGCGCTCGTCGGCCTCGAGGATCTCGTCCAGGCCGAACAGGTCGAACAGGACGAACTCCAGGTCACGCGGATTGCTGCGGTAGTGGTTCACTCGCCGGGTCCCTCGTCGATGGTCCGGCGCGCCGACGGGCGCGCCACTGGCCCACCGTAGGCCCTCCGCCGCGCTCCGGGGCGCGGTTGCGGACCGTGCTCCGGAATTCTCAGCCGACGAGCGCCCGCAGCCGCCGCCCGGCCTCGTCGAGCACCTCGGGCCGCTTGCAGAACGCGAACCGGACCAGGTGCGACCAGTCGCCCGAGTAGACGTCCGTGAACGGCGCGAACGGGACCGCGGCCACCCCGATGCGTTCGGGGAGCCCGAGGCACCACGCCGCCGCGTCGGTCACCCCGAGCGGGCGCGGGTCGGCCGTGAGGAAGTAGGTGCCCTCGGTCACGACGACGAGGTCGAGCCCGACGCCCGAGAGGATCTCCGCCAGCTGGTCCCGCCGAGCCTGCAGGGAGTGCCGCAGGGTGTCGATCCACTCCTGCTCGTGGCGCAGGGCGTGGGCGACCCCCAGTTGCAGGGGCGTGCCGCCGGCGTAGCTCATGTACTGCTTGGCGGTCCGCACCCCCGCGACGAGGTCGGCCGGGCCGGTGACCCACCCGACCTTCCACCCGGTGCAGCTGAGCATCTTGCCGGCGCTCGAGATCCGCAGCGTCCGCTCGGCCATCCCCGGCAGGGTGGCGATCGAGACGTGCTCCACCCCGTCGAAGGTGAGGTGCTCGTACACCTCGTCGGAGATCGCGATGGCATCGAACTCGTGGCACAGCGCCGCGATCTCCGCCAGGTCCTCCCGCGGCAGGACGGCCCCGGTGGGGTTGTGCGGGGTGTTGACCAGCACCGCCCGCGTCCGCGGGGAGAACGCCGCCCGCAGCGAGTCCACGTCGAGTCGGTGACGATCGCCCGAGCGGACCATCCGCGCCGCGCGCCGGGTGGCCCCGGCCATCGCCACGGTGGCGGCGTAGGAGTCGTAATACGGCTCGATCACCACCACCTCGTCGTCGGGCTCCACCAGGCCCACCACCGCGCCGGCGATCGCCTCGGTCGCGCCGACGGTCACCAGCACCTCGGTGTCCGGGTCGCGCACCAGGCCGGTCTGCGCGGCGGTGAGGTCGGCGATCGCGTGGCGCAGCTCCGGCACCCCCGTCCCCGGCGGGTACTGGTTGTGGCCCTGACGCATCGCCCGCGCCGCGGCCTCGATCATCGACGCCGGCCCGTCGGTGTCCGGGAAGCCCTGGCCGAGGTTGACGGCCCCGTGCCTGGTCGCACGCTGCGAGACCTCGGAGAAGATGGTGGTGGCGTGGTCCCTCAGTCTGCGGACGGTCATGCGGGCAGCCTAGGGCCGCCGCGGTCGAGGGATACGATGGATGCATGACCGAGCACCTCGCCGCCGCCCCGTCCACCGCCGGTTCAGGCGCCACCGTCGCCACCGCCGGCACGGTCGGGCCGGTCGGGCCGGTCGGTAGGGTCGGCCCGTGCACCCAGCGCCGCACGGTCCTGGCCGCCCTGCCCGGGATCGTCCTGCTGCCGGGGATCGCCTCGGCCTGCGGCATGACCGAGCCGGCCCAGCCGCCGTCGACCGTGCAGCAGACCACCGAGGTCCGGGCCACCACGATCCCCGCCGCCGACGTACCGGTGGGTACGGCCCGGCAGGTCAAGACCGGCGACGCCACGGTGATCGTCGCGCAGCCCACCGAGGGGGAGTTCGTGGCCTACTCGGCGCGGTGCACCCACCAGGGCGGGGTGGTCCAGGTGGTCCAGGGCATGACGCTGCGGTGCCCGCTCCACGGCGCCGAGTACGACGCCACCGACGGGCGCAACACCCTCCCGCCGGCCCCGCGCCCGCTCGACGTGGTGCCCGTGACCGTGGCGGGCGGCCAGCTCACCCTCGGCTGACCGCGCCCCCGCGCCCTGCATCCCCCCGGCCCCCGGGCCCCCGCGCCCCCGCGCCCGCCCCCGCGCCCGCCGCCGTCTGCCGTCTGCCGTCTG
>DIAZ01000018.1:0-14649 GCA_002415925.1 Dietzia sp. UBA5065
GCACGGCCTGGTAGAGCTCGCGCCTGGTCAGCGTCGACGCCTCCGCGACCGCGGCGCACGCGTCCTTGAGGCGCTCGCCCGCCTCGACCCGCTCCTCGACGATCTCCACCAGGTCCTCGACCGTCGCGGTGGAGCCGGCGGGGTCCGCACCCCCGATCACCACGACGATCTCCCCGAGCACCCCGTCCGCGGTCCGCTCGGCCAGCTCCCCCAGCGTCCCGCGCAGGACCTCCTCGTAGGTCTTGGTGAGCTCCCGGCACACCGCCGCCCGCCGGTCGGCGCCGAGCACCTCGGCGGCCTCGGCCAGCGTGTCCGCGAGCCGGTGCGGGGACTCGAAGAACACGCACGTGCGCTCCTCGGCCGCGAGGCGGGCCAGCCAGGTCCGGCGGCGCCCGGAGCGGCGCGGCGGGAATCCGTCGAAGCAGAACCGGTCCACCGGGAGTCCGCTGAGCACCAGCGCCGTGGTCACGGCCGACGGGCCGGGCAGGCACGTCACCGGGAGCCCGGCCTCGATGCACGCGGTCACCAGCGAGTACCCGGGGTCCGACACCGCGGGCATCCCGGCGTCGGTCACCACGGCCACCACGTCCCCGGCCCGGACCCGGTCCACGAGCTGCGGGACGCGACCGGCCTCGTTGTGCTCGTAGAAGCTCATGACCCGGCCGGTGATCGTGACCTCCAGCGCGGCGGTGAGGGTGCGCAGCCGGCGGGTGTCCTCCGCGGCCACCACATCCGCGGTGGCCAGGAGCTCCCGTAGCCGGGCGGAGGCATCGCCCGGATTTCCGATTGGGGTGGCCGCCAACACGACCCGTCCGGACGTCATGCGCACCACCTTATCCCCGGTCGGTGGGCGCACCCGACTATGCTTCCCCTCGTGACATCGACCCTCGGCGTGCGATCCCCGGGCCGCCCGCTACCCGACCCGGATACCGGCCCGGTCGACTCCACCCGCGACTGGATCGTCACCGGCGTCATCCTCCTGCTGGCCTTCGTCTCACGCTTCTGGGGCCTGACCTCCGCCACGGACAAGGGCACGCCGGTCTTCGACGAGAAACACTACGCGCCGCAGTCGTTCAACATCGCCCAGCTCGGGATCGAGGAGAACCCCGCCTACGGGCTGGTCGTCCACCCGCCGGTGGCCAAGCAGATCGAGTCCCTCGGCGGCCTGCTCTTCGGCTACACGCCCCTGGGCTGGCGGTTCACCGCCGCGCTCTGCGGGGTCCTCGTGGTGCTCATGGTCATGCGGATCACCAGGCGGCTGACCCGGTCCACCCAGCTGGGCTTCGTGGCCGGGCTCCTGCTGTGCGTGGACGGGGTCACCTTCGTCACCTCCCGCATCGGCATGCTGGACATCTACCAGGTCCTCTTCGTCACCGCGGCCGCGGGAGCGCTGCTGGTGGACCGCGACCAGATGCGCGGACGCATGCACCGGGCCGCGGTCGCGGGCCGACTCCACCTCTCGGACTACGGGCCGCGCCTGGGCTTCCGGTGGTGGCGGTTCACCGCCGGCGTGATGCTGGGCCTGGCGCTGGGCGTCAAGTGGTCCGGCCTGTACTTCATCGCCTTCTTCGGCGTCATGACCGTCGCCTGGGACTGGGCCCTGCGCAGCCGCTACGGGGTCAGGCGCCCCCTGCTGGGCGCGCTGCTGCGAGACGCCGTCCCGGCGTTCGTCTCCCTGGTCATCTGGCCCGCCGTGCTCTACATGCTCACCTGGCTCCCGTGGTTCGCCCAGGAGAACTCGGTCTACCGGCACGCGGTGGGTTCGAAGGTCCAGGACAACTGGCTCCCCGACGTCCTCCAGTCGTGGCTCTACTACCAGTCCTCCGTCCTGACGTTCCACTCGTCCCTGACCACCTCGGCGGGCAACCGCCACCCGTGGGAGTCCAAGCCCTGGACCTGGCCGATGAGCCTGCGGCCGATGCTCTACTTTGTCGAGCAGGGCGACGGCGTGACCGGCTGCGGCGAGAACTCGTGCGTGCGTGCCATTATGCTCATCGGCACGCCCGCCATCTGGTGGCTCGCCATCCCCGTGCTGGCCTGGGCGTTCTGGCGGGCGGTGATCTGCCGCGACGGGCGGTACGCCTTCCCGCTGGTCGGGTACGCGGCCGGCTACCTGCCGTGGTTCTTCAATTACGACCGCCAGATGTACTTCTTCTACGCCTCGGTCATGGTGCCGTTCTTCGTCATGATGCTGGCGCTGGTGCTGGGCGAGATCGCCGGGAGATCCACCGACTCCCCCCGCCGCCGGGCGATAGGCCTGGGGATCGTCTGCCTGTACCTGGCGCTGGTCGTGGCCAACTTCCTCTACATGCTGCCGATCCTGTCGGGGATCCCCATCACACCCACGGAGTGGAACCAGCAGCTCTGGCTGCCGTCCTGGCGCTGAGGGTCCGGGCGGCCCGGGCGATCAGCCGCCCAGGACCCTGTCCACGCTGAACCTGCCCGCCCCCACCGCCGCGACCAGCAACGACCCCACCCCCAACGCCACCACGAGTTCCCAGCCGTTCTGCGTGATGAACGGCCCGTGGGTGGCGTGGACGAAGTAGAAGGCGCCCGCCATGTCCACGCCGAGCAGGATCCCCGCCAGCGGCGTGAGGATGCCCGCGATCAGGGCGATACCGGCGATCAACTCGACCCCGGCCACCACGGCGACGGTGACCTGCGGTTGCGGGACCCCGTAGGCGGCGAACTGCTCCCCCACCCTGCCCAGTCCGAGGGTGAAGAACTTCTGCCAGCCGTGGGCCACGAAGACCGCGCCGAGCCCGACGCGGGCCAGGAGGATGGCGGCGTCCGTCAGGGTCTCCACGCCCTTCACGGGAGGATGCCCTCACCGGCTCTGTTGATCTTCCGCCCGATGGCCCTCATCGCCAGACCGTAGAGGGGCGGGGCGAACTTCTGGGCGGCGAACGCCAGCCGGATGTCCGGCGAGGTGTAGACGATGTAGCGGCCCCTCCGGACGCCCTCGAGGATCGACTCCGCGGCCTGGTCCGGGGTGACGGCGTGGCGCTGGAACTGCGCAGCGGTCCTGGCCACCTCCGGATTCGACCGGTCCACGCCGGCGATCTCGATGGTTCCCACCAGCGGGGTGTCGACGGCACCCGGGCACACCAGGTGCACGCCGATGTCGTAGGGGGCCAGGTCGAACCGGAGCACCTCGGCGATGCCGCGGATGCCGAACTTGGCGGCGCTGTACGCGGCGTGCCAGGGCAGCCCGAGCAGGCCGGCGGCCGAGGACACCATGACCAGCGCGCCCGGCTTCTTCGCCGTCATCATGGCCGGGATGAACGCCTCGATCACGTGGATCGTGCCCATGAGGTTGACCTCGACCATGGACCGCCACACGCGGTGCTCGAGCAGGTCGGGGCGGCCCCAGGCCGAGTTGCCGGCCACGTGGAAGACGGCGTCCGGGACGCCGTGCTCGGCGATCACCCGCTCGCCGAACGCGGTGACCGCCTCGTGGTCGGTGAGGTCGAACGCCTCGGCCACCAGAACGGTGGCGCCGGAGACCCGGCAGTCGCGGGCCGTGGCCTGCAGGCCCTCGTCCCTGAGGTCGGTCAGCACCAGCCGCGCGCCCTCTCCGGCGAGCCGGATCGCCACGGACCGGCCGATGCCGCTGGCCGCGCCGGTGACCACGCAGGTCCTCCCCCGGTAGTCGGTGATCCGCCGCCTCGACATGTGCTCCCCTGTCCGGGCCCGGGTCGACAGGACCGGACCGCCTGGTGTCCCACCGTAGCGGCCCGGATCAGCCGCGCGCGGGAATCGGCGGCACGTAGTCGCGGAGCACGCAGCGGCTGCCGGAGTAGATGGTGGCCATGCAGCGGTTGCAGTGCACGCACAGCGACCGGCGACGCTCGTCCGCCTGGAGCTTGAGCGGCAGGTCGGGCTCGCGGAGCAGGCCGCGGCCCATGGCCACGAACTCGAAGCCGGCGTTCATCGCCTTGTCGATGGACGGCCGGTCGACGATGCCACCGAGCAGCATCATGGGCAGGCTGACGGCGTCGCGGATCTGGCGGGCGTCGTCGAGCATGTAGGCGTCCGTGTACGGGTACTCCTTGAACATCTTCGCGCCGACGACCTTCATGCCCATCCTGATGGCCGGCGGCTGGGTGGCGGCGAACTCGTGCAGGGGAGCGTCACCCTTGAACAGGTAGATCGGGTTGAGCAGCGAGCTTCCGACCGTCATCACCAGCGCGTCGGCCGAGCCGTCAGCCTCGATCCACCTGGCCACCTGGACGGCCTCGTCGATCCAGAACCCGCCCGGGACGCCGTCGTCCATGTTGAGCTTCATCGTGACCGCGATCTTGTCGCCCATCTCGTCGCGGATCGCGCGACCGATGCGGCGGGCGAAGCGAGCGCGGTTCTCGAGTGACCCGCCGTAGGAGTCCTTGCGCTTGTTGAGCTTGGGGCTGAGGAACTCGCTGACAAGGTAGTTGTGGCCGAAGTGGACCTCGATGGCGTCGAAGCCGGCGTTGTGGGCGCCCTTCGCGGCACGCACGTGGTCTCCGACGATCCGGTCGATGTCGGCCTCGGTGCAGGCCTTGGTCAGGGACATCCCCGTGGGGGCCGGCATGCGGGACGGACCCATCGCCGGCATCTTGTTGGAGGAGGAGTTCGCCACGGCACCGGCGTGGCCGACCTGCGCGGACACGGCCGCCCCCTCGGCGTGGACCGCGTCGGTGAGCTTGCGCAGCATCCCGCCGTCGTCCATGCCCCAGTGGTACTGGTGCCTGTCCGTTCGGCCCTCGGGCGAGGTGGCGAGGTACGCGACCGTCGTCATGCCCACCCCGCCGCGGGCGTACTCGGCGTGGAACTCGATGAGCTCGTCGGTGACGCGCCCCTCGGGACAGCGGCCCTCGAAGGTCGCGGCCTTGACGATGCGGTTGCGCAGCGTCACGTTGCCGATCCTGCCGGGGCTGAAGACGTCGGGGGCGGGCGTTCCGGGAGCAAGGGTCATATGAGAACTGTAACGCGTTCCACCTCGGCGGTCACCTCGTTTGCGCAGGAGTTATGCACCCGGTGCACCGCCACCCCGGGCCCGCCCCCGAACCCGGCGCGCCCCGGTGAGCGGCGATCGGCCGCAGACGACGACTAACGTCCATGACATGAGCGACTCCCCGCCGCCGGCGACCCTGCTCGTCCCCTCGCAGCGCCTCGAGAGGTTCACGGCCTGGCCGGTCTTCGTGGCCTCCCTCCTCTTCTTCGGCGCGACCGTCGCACTGGTGTCGGGGTCCCTCCGGTCCGAGGCCCTGAGCCACACCGCGAGCGCCGTCGCCGTCACCTGCTACGTGCTCATGGTCGCGGACTTCCTGGCCCGCATGGTCGTGGCCCGAGGGGTGCGCGGCCATTTCCTCCGTCGCAACTGGTTCGAGATGCTCAGCCTGGTCCTGCCCGTTCTGCGTTCCTTCGTCATCGTCGTCCACCTCTGGCGCCTGCCCTACTTCCGCCGCTCCGGCGCCACGCTGCGGGCCCGGCTTCTCGCAACCACGTTCCTGTTCATGTTCCTCTTCGTCTACACCGTCTCCTCGGCGGTGTGGCTGGTCGAGCGAGACGCCCCGGGCGCCAACATCTTGTCGCTCGACGACGCCATCTGGTGGGGGTTCAGCACCCTGGCCACCGTCGGGTACGGGGACTTCGTCCCGGTGACCGGCACGGGCCGCGTGCTGGCCGTGGGGCTCATGGTCGGGGGGATCGCGATCGTCGGTTCGACGGCCGCCCTCGTGGTCTCCCTGCTCACCGAGCAGGTGCAGAACCACGGGGTCATGCAGCCCCGGGCGGTCGGGGCGGACCCCGAGGCGGCCTCAGCCGGGGTCGTCGACGAGGGCCCGGCCGGTGACTCCGGCGAGGTGTCCGCGAACCGCTAGTCGGTTCGGGTCCGGCGGGGTTGCGCGGCGACGCAACGAAGAAGGGCCGCCCCCGTTGTCCGGGAGCGGCCCTGATCCTCGTGCTGTGGTGGAGCTAAGGGGAATCGAACCCCTGACCTTCTCGATGCGAACGAGACGCGCTACCAACTGCGCTATAGCCCCCCGGCGCCCTCGCGGGCGACGGTGCCACCCTCTCGGGCAGCGTGGAACACCCTACCAGGATGGCCCGGCGACCTCCCAAACCGGGTGGTCCGTCAGCCGACCGCCCTGCGCAGCGGCTCCCGGTGCTGGGGCCGCCGGTCGTGGTGGCCGGGCCCGGAGTCCTGCTCCCTGTCGAAGCCGTCCAGCATGTCGAATGCCGGGTCCTCGTCGTCGACCTCGAGGACCACCGCGCCGGGCCGCCGCAGGCGGGGCGGCACCACGGACAGTTCGTCGTCCTCGCGGGACTCGACGCCGAGCCGGGCGCGGCGCATCCGCTCCACGCGGCGACGACGCAGGCTCTCCTCGAGCCTGACCTGCCGACGGAGGTACGTGAGGTAGGCGGCCAGCAGCAGCACCGCCCCGCCGGCGAACCACCAGACGGCCGGGACGGTGAGCAGCGCGGCGGCCACCGCGACGACCGACAGCGCCATGAGGATGAGCGCGGTCCGCTGGCGGGCGTGGGCGCGCTGCTCGGCGGCCTGGCGATCCGCCATGGGGTCGTAGGCCCCCCGTCCGCGGCGACGCTCGGCAAAGTCCAGATCGGCGTCGGTGAGTTCCAGCTCGGGGTCGGCCGGACGACGCCGACCCCGGTGGACGTGCACCGCCTCGGCGTCGATGCCGGCGGCGTCCTCCGCGTGGTCGGTCGACGCGGTGACGCGCTCGCCGGTCGGGCCCTCGACCAGCTCGCCGTCGACCACCACCGGCCGGCGGAGGTCCTCCACCGCACCGACCCGGGGGTCGACCGCGGCCGAATCGCGCTCGGTCACGGACGCCACGGCGTCCGCGGCGACGTCCTTCTCGTGCACGACGACGGCGGGGATCTCGGTGGTGATCTCCTCCGCGGTCTCGTCGCCGACGGGGGACGCGCCGCGCCGCTCCTCCATGACCCGGCGGACGGCCGCCCCCCTGCGGCCCGACTCCTCGCGCCGGAGGGTCTGCTCCAGGAGGTGCTCCCAGGTCTGGGTGTCGAGCAGCTCCGCGTCGGTCGCTCCCGCGCCGGACGGCAGACCGAACAGCGACTCCTCGGAGTCGACCCTGACCGGGTCCAGCACGGAGCGACCCCGGGTGGGCACGAGGCGACCCGAACCGCCGGAGTAGAGGGTCCGGGTCTCGGCGAGCGCGTCACCGGTCCTGCGGATGGGGTTCCGCGACCGGATGAGCATCGGCGCGAGGACGAACAGCCAGACCACCACCAGCAGGATGATCAGCAACGAGCTGGACATCGATCAGGCCTCCTCGAGCGTCGACCCCGACACGGGACGTCGTGGTGAGGTCCCAACCGTAACGGCGGCCGGGCCCCGCCCCGTGGCGGCGCGCCGCCGCCCACGATGCTCACCCACATCAACGGACGCGCTCGGCGCGACCCGACGCCACGAGCGCGGCGACGGCCCCCCGCCCGTGCTCCTCGCGGGTGCGGGCCAGCAGGAGGTGATCCCGCCACGCGCCGTCCACGTGGAGGTAGCGCCGCAACAGGCCCTCCTCGCGGAATCCGCACCTCTCGAGCACGATCCTGCTGGCCGCGTTCTCCGGCCGGACGGTCGCCTCCACCCTGTGCAGCGCGCCCGGACCCAGCGCGTGGTCCACCCCCAGGGCGAGCGCCGCCGTGGCCACGCCGCCGCCACCGAACCGTCGTCCCACCCAGTAGCCGATCCATCCCGAGTGCAAGGCGCCGCGGACGACGCCGCCCACCGTGAGCTGCCCGCAGTACCGGCCGTCCAGCTCGATGGCCGCCGGGAGCGAGGCCCCGACCCGGGCGTAGCGCCTGAGCTGGGAGTGGATCCCCGGCCAGGCTCGGGCGGCGTTGTTCTGCCGCCACTCGCCGTCGACCGTCGGCTCCCACGGCGCCAGGTAGTCCCGCTCGGTGAGCCGCAGCGCGGACCAGTCCCGGGCGTCCCGCCGCCGCACCGGGCGCAGGGTCACCACGCCTGCGCGCACGCGCAGGGGACCCGCCTCGAGCGGCCAGCCGGGGTTGGCCACCGCGTCGGACGTGAACGCACTCCGCATGCCGCTCAGCCGCGCTGGGCGAGGAACATCACGTCCACCTCGTCGCCCGCCCGCACGGCCGTGACGTCGGGATCCACCACGACCAGGCAGTTGGCCTCCGCGAGGGACGCCAGCAGGTGCGTGGAGGAGCCCTGTGCGCCGCCGAGCGCGCGCACCAGGTACTCGCCGGTGTCGGTGTCGCGCATGAGCTGCCCGCGCAGGTAGCCGCGGCGGCCCTCCACGGAGGAGATCGGGGCGACGGTGCGGGCCCGGACGGTCCGCCGCATGGGTTGGCGTTTGCCCAGGGCGATCCGGATGAGGGGCCGGACCATGATCTCGAACACCACGAGCGCGCTGACCGGGTTGGACGGCAGCAGGAAGGTGGGGACCTCGTCGCGGCCGAGCCGCCCGAAGCCCTGGACCGAGCCGGGGTGCATGGCCACCCGGTTGACCTCGATCCGGCCGAGCTCCTCCATCACCCGGCGGATGCGGGTGGTGGCCTCCCCGCCGGCGGCGCCGGAGACCACGACCAGCTCGCTGCGCACGAGCTGCCCCTCGAGGACCTCCCGCAGGCGCGACGGCTCGGTGCTGGCGATGCCCACCCGGTGCACGTCGGCGCCGGCGTCGCGGCCGGCGGCGGTGAGGGCGTAGGAGTTGACGTCGTAGACCTGGCCGGTGCCGGGCTGCCCGTCCACGTCGAGCAGTTCGTCGCCCACCGAGATCACGGACATGCGCGGCTTGGGGTGCACCAGCACCTTGGCCCGCCCCACCGAGGCGAGCAGGCCCACCTGCGCCGGACCGATGATGCTCCCGGCGCGCACGGCCACGTCGCCCGGCTGGACGTCGTCGCCCACGCGACGGACGTAGTCGCCGCTGCGGACGGACCTGGTCGGGGTGATCCGCTGCCCCTCCGCGGTGGCCCACCCCACCGGCAGGACCGCGTCGGCGAGCGTGGGCAGGGGGGCGCCCGTGTCCACGCGGACACCCTGGCCCGGCTGCAGCCGGGTGGGCTGGCGGGACCCCGCGGTGATCCTGCCCACCACCGGGAGCGCGGTCGGTCCCGGTGCGGGGTCCCCGGGCCCGCCCGGCGCGCCGCCCACGCGGATGTCGACGCTGCGCACCGCGTACCCGTCGATCGCCGCCTGGTCGAACGAGGGCAGCGGACGCTCGGCCACCACCTCCTCGGCGCAGAGCAACCCCTGTGCCTCGGAGATCGACACGCGCACCGGACGTGGGGCGACCGCGGCCGCGGTCACCAGCGCGAGCTGTTCCTCGACGGAGCGCACCAGGTGTCCCCTTCCCGTACGAATCGCTGCCCGGGCTTCTCGCCCCCGGCCGGAGCCTGCGGACCGGCCTGGCGGGTCCATGTGGGAGAGGGTAGCGGCCGGAGGCCGTCATCCTGCGGCGGCGCCACCGCGCCGGCGCGTGTTCCCGCCCGTCCCCCCGCGGGTCGGGGCTCAGGAACCGAAGCGGGCCTGCAGCCACTCGCGGAGATCGTCCGCGTAGGCCGGGTTGTCGAGCGCGAAGTCCACGCACGCCTTGATGTAGCCGCCGGGGTTCCCGAGGTCGTGGCGGGTGCCGTCGTGGATCACCACGTGGACGGGGTGACCCTCGCGGATCAGCAGGTCGATCGCGTCCGTGAGCTGTAGTTCGCCACCGGCTCCCGGGGTGATGCGGCGCAGGGCGTCGAAGATCGCGCGGTCGAGCACGTAGCGTCCCGCGGCGGCGAGGTTGGACGGCGCGTCCTCCGCGGCGGGCTTCTCGACCATGCCGAGGACCTTCTTCACGGCGGGGTCATCGGTGTCCTCGACCTTGAAGACGCCGTAGGAGGACACCTCCTCCGGGCTCACCTCGAACGCGCACAGCACGCTGCCGCCCCGCTCCGCCCGGACGGCCGACATCCGTCGCAGGATCCCGAACGGCAGCACCAGGTCGTCCGGCAGGAGCACGGCCACGGCCTGCTCGTCCGCGTCCAGCACCGACTCGACCTGCGCCACGGCGTGCCCCAGCCCCAGCGGCTCGTCCTGCCGCACGTCCACCACCTCGATCAGCCCGGGCGCGCGGCGGACCTTGTGCAGCAGGATGTCCTTCCCGCGGTCCTCGAGCGTGCCCTCGAGGACCGGGTCGTCGGCGAAGTGCGCCATCACGCCGACCTTGCGCTCGGAGGTGACGATCGCGAGTCGGCCGGCCCCCGCCTCGGTCGCCTCCTCGGCGATGAGCTCGATGCCCGGGGTGTCCACCACGGGGAGCAGTTCCTTGGGCACCGTCTTGGTGGCGGGGAGGAAACGGGTCCCGAGGCCGGCGGCCGGGACGACCGCGGTCCGGAACTGCGAGTCGGGCGAGGCGGTGGACGTCATGCGGACCACCCTAGACGGAGGGCGCCCCGGTCAGGGGCAGGACCACGGACGGCACACTGGAGTGATGGAACCCGACAAGACCGCGGTGCGCCGGGCGGTCAGGCTGCGGCGCGCCGCGGTGCCCGCGGCCGTCCGCGCCCGGCGGGACCGGGCGATCCACGACCGCCTGGCGTCCGTGGTCACCGGGGGGATGGTGGTCTGCGCGTACGTCCCCGACGACGACGAGGCCGGCGGACCGGGGCTTCCCGAGGCGCTCTCGCGGTGGGGGGCGCAGGTCCTCCTGCCGGTCTCCCCCGCGGTCGGCCCGCTCGGCTGGGCGGCGTACGCCGGCCCGGAGGACCTGCGTCCGGGCCGGTTCGGCATCCCCGTGCCGTCGGCCCCACCGTCGGGCCCGGAGCGGATCGCCGACGCCGACCTCGTCCTGGTCCCGTCGGTGGCCGTCGACCGGACCGGCAACAGGCTCGGGCGCGGGGGCGGGTACTACGACCGCTCGCTGGCCCTGGCCCGCCCGGGGACCAGGCTGCTCGCGGTCCTGGATCCCGAGGACGTGCTCGACATGGTTCCCGCCGAGCCGCACGATCGGCCGGTCCACGGGGTGGTCACCCCGGACGAGGTTCTCGAGTTCCGAACCTGGCACTCGAGCGAGTAGAGTGCCAGTCGATATCCGACTCTGACCCGGAGGCCCGATGCCCACCTACTCGTACCGGTGCCGCGACTGCGACGTCGCCTTCGACATCCAGCAGTCCTTCGACGAGGACACGCTCACCGCCTGCCCGCAGTGCGACGGGCGTCTGCGCAAGCTCTTCAACACGGTGGGTGTGGTCTTCAAGGGATCGGGCTTCTACCGCACGGACAGCCGCGAGGCGGGCAAGACCTCGACCGCCGCGAGCAGCTCGGGCACGTCCTCCTCAGGGTCCTCGACCAGCGCGTCGGGCTCGGGCTCCTCCGGATCCGGCTCGTCCACCTCGGCGGGTTCGGGCTCGTCGTCGACCCCGTTGTCGTCGAGCCCTTCGTCCTGACGGTCGCCGGCCTGCGGTCCCCCACTCCCCCTCGCCCCCCGGCGCCCTTTCCTCCACAGCCCCCGGCGGCTCCACAGGCCGGGGCGCCGGCACCGCCGGCCGCACGATCCCCCGCCCGAGCGCCGGATACGGTCTGTCCCACGGCGTGACGACCGACGGGGGACCACATGCGCACAGGACCGGCGGCAGCCACAACGCCCCGGCGTCGGCGGCACCTGCGCCTCGCGCGGATCGCCGTGGCCTCCGGGCTGGTCCTCGCGGCCCCGTTCGCCGGCCGGGCGGCCCACGACCCCCCGTCCGATCCGCCGCGGTCCGCCGGGTCCGGACCGTCCGCCGGCACCGCCCCGGCCGGAGGGTCGGACGAGGGCGTCGGGGGTGACGACCGCCCGATCCGGGTGGTCCCCGTCCCGCTCGCCGACCCCGCCCTCGCCGAGCTCCTGCAGCCCGGCGATCTGGTGGACCTCGTCGGCACGGCGGACACCGGTCCCGCCGGGGACCCCGGTGCCGTGCCGGTCCTGGTCGCCCGCGCGGTCCGGGTGAGGAACACCCCCGACACCCGGGGCGGGGGCCGGACGATCCTCGTGGAGGTCCCCGTGGCGGACGCCGCCCGGGTGGCCGCGACCGCCGCGGGGACACCCCTGGCCGTGCTCGTGCACGGTTGACACGCGAGGTCACGGGATGTCTGGAAGCGGCCCCGGCTGGTAACGTCCCTGCGGTTCAGACCAATCATTCGTGAAGACCATGTGGTGGACCGCGCCACGTCAAGAGAGGATGTGCACGATGCTCAAGGGCTTCAAGGACTTCATCATGCAGGGCAACGTGATTGACCTCGCGGTCGCCGTCGTCATCGGTTCCGCGTTCGCCTCGATCGTCGACGCCTTCACCAGCGCGATCATCAACCCGCTCATCGCGATGCTCGGGGGCAACAGCGAGATCGGTTTCGCCGTCCAGCTGCTCGACAACAACCCCGCGACCACGATGGACTTCGGTCTCCTCCTCACCGCGATCATCAACTTCCTGCTGGTCGCCGCGATCATCTACTTCGTCCTGGTGGCGCCGATGAACAAGATGAAGGAGGCCGCCGCCAAGCGCAAGGGCATCGAGGCACCCGCCTCGGACAACGACCTCCTGGTGGAGATCCGCGACATCCTCGCCGGCCGTCCGCTCACCCACCCGTCCGATCCGGACAGCCCGTCCAGCAACTCCTGACGCGCCGCACGAACGCCGAGACCCCGCATCCCGGAAGGGATGCGGGGTCTTTGCTGCACCGTGGTCAGCCGTGGTGCGGCGGACGTTGGTCCTGCCACCACGCGTCGTCGATCCGGCCGTCACGGCCGCGCGCCTCGTCGGAGGTCGTCTCCGGCAGGGTCTCGCCGAACACCTCGTCGATCCTGGCCTTGTCCACCCGGCGTGGGCCGGTGCCCCGCCGGGCGGCCGGGCCGTCGGTCACGGCTCGTCGAAGGCCGAGAGCTGGGCCACCACGTACGAGACGAGCGGACACAGCGTCGCCATGCCGTCCCGGATGGCCGCCCGACTCGGCGCGAGGTTGGCCACGACGGTGCTGCCGGACACCCCCACGTACCCGCGGGAGATGATCGAGTCGACCGCACCCGCGGTCAGGCCCGAGGACCGGATGGCCTCGGCGATGCCGGGCAGTCGCTGGTCCAGGATCTCCTCGGTGGCCTCGGGGGTGATGTCGCGGGGCCCGACCCCGGTGCCGCCGACGGTCACCACGAAGTCGAAGCCGCCGACCACCGCGATCTCGAGGGCCTTGCGGACCTCGGCCTCGTCCGCGGGGACGCCGACGACGCCGCCCACGAGGAAACCCTCCTCCTCGAGAAGCTCGGTCACCAGCGGACCTATCGAGTCCTCCCGCTCGGACAACCGGTCGGTCACCACCACGACCATCGCCCGGCCCGCGATGGGGGTGTCCGCGGGCTCGGCGGCCGCCGGGTCGAACTCCACGTCCGTCGGCAGCGGGCGCCCACCGGGCAGGCTCCTCGGGTCGAATCTGGTGCTCATCTCGCCTCTCCCAGTACCACGTCGACGGTCGTCGGCTGATCGCCCACACGAGCAGCATAGGTGACGGAGACCGTGTCCCCCGGCGCCCGCGACCGGATGGCCGCGACGAGCGCGTCGCCGCCCTCGGTCACGCGATCACCCACCTTGACGATCACGGCACCATCCCGGATGCCCGCGCGTTCCGCGGGCCCGCCCGGCTCGGTCGCACGCACCAGAGCCCCGTCGGTGTCGGGTGCGTCGCTCACCGACACGCCGAGCACGGCGCGGGTGGCATACCCCTGCTTGATCAGCTGATCCGCGATCCGCCGAGCCTGGTCGACCGGAATCGCGAACCCCAGTCCGATCGAGCCCGAGTTCCCCGAGCCCAGCGAGGCGATGGCCGAGTTGATGCCCACCAGTTCGCCGTTCATGTTGACCAGCGCTCCCCCGGAGTTGCCCGGGTTGACCGCGGCATCGGTCTGGATGGCGTCGATCACCGTGCTCTGGTCCGACTGCTCACCCCCGGCCCGGACCGGTCGGTTGAGCGCGGAGATGATGCCGGTCGTCACGGTGCCCGAGAGCCCGAGCGGGGAACCCACCGCCGCGACCGCCTGCCCCTCGTCGAGGGTCGCCGAGCTCCCCAGCGCGATCGGGGTGAGCGACCGGGTGGTGTCCGCCTTGATCACGGCGATGTCGGTGGCCGGGTCCGTGCCGACGATCGTCGCCGGGGCGGTGGTGCCGTCGTCGAAGCGGACCTGGATCCGGCCGGCGTTGGCCGCCATGGCGATCACGTGGTTGTTGGTGACGATCAGCCCGTCCTGGGTGAGGATCACCCCGGACCCCTCGCCCCGCCCCGCCTGCGCGCGGACATCGACCGAGACGACGCTGGGCAACACCTTGTCCGCCACCGCCTCCACGGTGCCGTCCGGCGCCGTCCCGACGGGCTGTGCGGTGTTGACCGGTGCGGACAACCCGGGCCCGTTGTTCCCGCCCGCCACCGTCGCGCCGATCCAGCCCCCCAGTCCGCCCGAGACGAGCATCGCGGCCACCAGTCCGGCGGCGAGCAGCCCCCGCCCCGACGACCGTGGCGCGACCGGACCCGTCTCGCCCGGTCCGGCACCCGGTTGTGCCGGGTAGGCCGCTGTCGGCCCGTCGGGGCCGCCCCACCCCGCGGTGGGGGCCGCGCCGCCGAACTGCATCGGGCCGGGCTGCGCTGGTCCGGGCTGC
>DIAZ01000018.1:14820-16483 GCA_002415925.1 Dietzia sp. UBA5065
CGGGCTGCGCTGGTCCGGGCTGCGGGGCTCCGTACGGGTTCTGTCCGGTCGGCCGGTGCCAGAACCCACCCGGGCCCGCGCCCGGCCCCTGGGCCCAGTCGTCACCGCGCCGGGGATCGGGCGCGCCGGTATCGTTCTCGTTCTCCATGGGCTCCATGCTTCCTCACCGCGCTGTGCGTTCGCTGAAACGGGGGGCGGGGCGGCGGCACTCAGTTCGGAGGGCTCTCGCTGCCCGGGATGGTCACCCGCACCTCGGTGCCACCGCCCTCGGCGGTGTGGATCTCCACGGTCCCGCCGTGTCTGGTCACCACCTGCCGGACGATCGCCAGGCCGAGCCCCGACCCCGGCATCGCCCGCGCCTCCCGCGAGCGGTGGAATCGCTCGAACACGAGCAGCCTGTCCTCCTCGGGGATCCCGGGCCCCTGGTCCGCGACCGCGAGTTCGACGACCGACTCCGACACCTGCCGCATGCGGACGGTCACCGTCCCCCCGGCGGGACTCCACTTGGCCGCGTTGTCGCAGATGTTGAGCACCGCGCGCTCGATCCCCGCGGAGTCCCCGAACGAATACCACGGCACCAGCTCGACGTCGAACTCCACGTCGTGCCGCCGGCGACGAACCCGCTCGAGTGCCCGGTCCACCGCCTCCGACACCGCGACGGGTTCGAGCTCCACCTCGCCCGAGTCCTCGCGCGCGAGCTCCACGAGGTCGCCCACCAGCTGACTGAGCTCCGAGATCTGCCCCATCACGTCCACCTCGAGGGAACCCCGGTCGGAATCCGGGATGGTCGGGGCGCCCGGCCTGCTCGCGGCGATGAGCAACTCCACGTTCGTCCGGAGGCTCGTCAACGGCGTCTTGAGCTCGTGCCCGGCGTCCGCCACCAGCCGTGACTGTCTCTCCCGGCTCTCCCCCAGTGCGACGAGCATGTGGTTGAAGCTGGTGGTGAGCCTGGCGATCTCGTCGTCGCCGGCCACGGGGATCGGCCTCAGGTCGTCGGTACGCGCGATGCGCTCCACCGCACGGGTCAGTCGCGCGACGGGTGCCAACCCGGTGCGCCCCACGGCGGTGCCCGCCACCGCGGCCAACGCGATCCCGGCGGCACCCACCAGGGTGAGGACTATGGCGAGGCGGTTCAAGGTCGCCCTGGTGGGCCCCAGGTCCTGGGCCAGGATGAGCGTGGAGCCGTCGAGGACCGCCACCGCGTAGATCTGTTTGCCCCCGGCCGTCCGCAGGCTCGACTCCGCCTCTCCCCGGACCACCGCGATCTCCGGGCCGCCGATGTGGAACGGCTCGCCGGTGGCCGTACGCACTCCCGAGGGGGCGACGATCTGCGCATCCAGGTTGGGGTTGAACGCCCGCAGGGCGATGAGGGTGCTCCGCGACTGGAGGCCGAACTCCGAGGCGAGCTCGCTGTTGACCAACTGGTCCGCCTGCTGCTCGAGCCTGTTGTTGACCTCGCTGTACATGGAACCGGACACGACGAAGTACGCCGCGACCGCCATCAGGGCAACAGCGACGCCCACCGAGCTCGCCGCCAGCAGGGTGACCCGCTGGTGCAGGGAGATCGGCGCGGTGGTCCCGCCCTGGCCCGTCGGCACTATGGCGTCTCGCGCAACACGTATCCCACCCCACGGACGGTGTGGATCAGCCGGGGCTCGCCCTC
>DIAZ01000018.1:16768-30069 GCA_002415925.1 Dietzia sp. UBA5065
ACCCGGCGGGGATGGTGCAGGAGCAGCTCGAGCAGCGAGAACTCGGTGCGGGTCAGCTGGATCCGGCGTTCGCCGCGGGTCACCTCACGGGTGGCGAGGTCCATGGTGAGGTCCGCGAACTCGAGGACCTCCTCGGCGTCCTCCGCCTCCGGTCCGCGACGACGCAACAGGGCCCTGAGCCGGGCGAGCAACTCCTCCAGGGCGAAGGGCTTGGGGAGGTAGTCGTCGGCGCCGGCGTCCAGGCCCGCCACCCGCTCGGACACGGCGTCCCGGGCGGTGAGCATCATCACGGGCAGGTCGTCGCCCCGGCTGCGCAGGATCCGGCACACCTCGAGGCCGTCCCGGCGGGGCATCATCACGTCGAGGATCACCGCGTCCGGCCGGTTCGCGTCCAGCCGCTCCACCGCCTCGATCCCGTCCCCCGCGAGCTCCACGGTGTACCCGTTGAACGTCAGGGAGCGGCGCAGCGATTCGCGGACCGCCTGGTCGTCGTCGACTACGAGGATCTTCATGCCAGCGAGTCTCGCCTACCCTCCTGAACCAGGGCTGAGGATTGCGGCGAAACGGCCCGAACCGGCCCCGCCGGACGCCGACGAGCCCGGCGGGTCCTGGAGGATCCACCGGGCTCGTGACCGGGCGTGTGCGTGCGGCGCCGGGGCGCCGCCGGGCTCAGGTGCCCCGGCTCAGCGGTCGAGGTCGACCAGGCCGAGCTTGGCGGCCTTGACCAGGCGACGCGGCAGCACCACGGCGCGGCCGTCGATCTTGGTCTCCTGCAGGGCCGGGTTGTCGGCCTTCCACTGCGAGCGGCGGGAATGGGTGTTGGCGCGCGAGAGGCGACGCTTCGGAACTGCCATGACTGTTACGTCCTCGGGGTCTCGGGAGTGGGGCGGGCGGACCGGTGGGTGAGCACCGGCCACCGGCTCACTTCGTGCGGCGGGTGCGGTTGCCGTAGCGGCGCTGGAACTTCTCGACACGGCCGGCCGTGTCCATGACGCGCTGGGCGCCGGTCCAGAACGGGTGCGACTCGCTGGTCACGTCCACCACGATGAGCGGGTAGGAGTTGCCGTCCTCCCACTCGACCGTGCGGGCGCTCGTCGCGGTGGAGCGGGTGAGGAACTTGGTCCCCGTGCCCGAGTCCTGGAAGACCACCGGGTGGTAGTCGGGGTGGATGTCGCTCTTCATACTGGATCCCTCTAGCTCGGTAGAAGTCTTGGGTCTGGCGCGCGCACCCCTTGCGGGGAGCGTGCAGGTGCCAGTGGCCGAACCGGGGATCCCGGTCTCAGCACACGCATCGGTAGATGGTACCCGCACCATGGCCGGGCACCCAATTCGTGCCGGTGACCTGCCCCGGATTCCGGCGCTGACGTGCTGATTACCGTTTCACGCGGTCGGGCCGTAAACTAGACCATCGCTGTTGTCTGCACGTTTGCTATCGCCTCCCACGGTGCCTGCGACGTGGTGATCCGCGCCCGTCCGGCCCAGGCCGTTCGCGGTGCATCCCCACCACGCGCCACCGCACGAGGAGTCGGAAGGAGAACCACGCCATGTCGGCGCATTGCCAGGTAACGGGACGGAAGCCGGGTTTCGGCAAGTCCGTCTCGCACTCACACCGCAGGACCAACCGTCGCTGGAATCCGAACATCCAGCGCCGTAGCTACTTCGTGCCCTCCGAGGGTCGTCGCGTCACGCTGACGGTCTCGACCAAGGGCATCAAGACCATCGACCGTGACGGCATCGAGGCCGTCGTGGCTCGCATCCGCGCCCGTGGGGAGAAGATCTGAGATGGCCCGTAACGACGTTCGTCCCATCATCAAGCTCAAGTCCACGGCCGGAACCGGGTACACCTACGTGACCCGCAAGAACCGCCGCAACAACCCGGACCGCATCGTCCTCAAGAAGTTCGACCCGGTCGTCCGTAAGCACGTCGAATTCCGAGAGGAGCGCTGACCCGTGGCCAAGAAGTCAAAGATCGCGCGTAACGAGCAGCGCAAGGCCAAGGTGGCCCGGTTCGCCGAGCGTCGGGCCGAGCTCAAGCGCATCATCAAGAACCCCGAGAGCACGGACGAGGCGCGTATGGACGCCCAGACCGCGCTCAACAAGATGCCGCGTGACGCCTCGCCCGTGCGGGTGCGCAACCGCGACGTCGCCGATGGCCGCCCCCGCGGCTACCTCCGCAAGTTCGGTCTCTCCCGCGTCCGGATGCGCGAGATGGCCCACCGTGGCGAGTTGCCCGGTGTCACGAAGTCGAGTTGGTGAGTAGGTAATCATGGCTAAAGCGCGTAGCACCCCGTCCAAGAAGATCCGTGCCCAGGAGGGCCGTCGGCCGAAGAAGAACCCGTTGAAGGTCGCGGGTATCGAGACGGTCGACTACAAGGACGTCAACACCCTCCGTACGTTCATCTCCGACCGCGGCAAGATCCGTTCGCGTCGCGTCACCGGCCTCACGCCGCAGCAGCAGCGTCAGGTCGCCGTCGCGGTCAAGAACGCCCGCGAGATGGCCCTGCTGCCGTTCACCAGCCGCTGAGCGACTAGCTCGGCGCGGGTCGAACCGCACCACCCGTCCCGACCGCGGCACACCACCGCCGACCGGACAACAGCAACCCGATCGGGGTCGTGTCTCCACCACCGGAGACACGACCCCTTTCGGCGTTACCGCTCCCCCTTCCCCCGAACCCGAGGAGTCCCCCGTGGCCGGCGTCCTCAACGGCTTCGCCGTGATCGTCGCCCTGGTCGCGCTGGGCTGGCTCCTCGCCCGGACCATGGTCCTGGGCTCCGATGCGCGGCTGGTGCTCAACCGGCTCGTGTTCTTCGTGGCCACCCCCGCCCTGCTCTTCGACGCCCTCGCGCGCACCACCTTGGACCAGGTCTTCACCGGCGTCTTTGTGGTCTCCGCCGCCTCGGCCGTCCTCATCGCGGTCGCCTACGTCGCGATCGCCAGGCTGTGGCTGCGGCGTCCGCCCGCCGACCTCGTGGTGGGCGCGCTGTCCGCCGGATACGTCAACTCCGCCAACCTCGGGATCCCCATCGCCCTCTACGTCCTGGGCGACCTCGGCTTTGTCATGCCTCTGCTGTTGTTCCAGGTGGTCGTGCTCCAGCCCATCGCGATCGCGGTGCTCGAACGTGCCGCGCGCGCCGAGGGCGACGATTCCACCGGCGGCGGGGCGCTCGACTCACTCCTCCAGGCGGTGAGGGCCCCGATCGTCCTGGCCGCGCTGGCCGGGGTGCTCGTGGCCGCCCTCCCCTGGACGCCGCCCGACGCCCTGCTCGAGCCCGTCCACCTGGTCGGCCAGATCTCGGTCCCCGGCGCGCTCCTGGTGTTCGGGATGTCCCTCTTCGGCGTGAGGGTGCTCGAGGCGGGCGCCTCGCCGCGCCGCGAGATCGCCGTGGCCAGCGTCCTCAAGCTGGTCGCGCACCCGCTGCTCGCCTACGGCATCGGCGCCGGGCTGATGGGCATGCGGGGTCACGAGCTACTCACCGTGGTGGTGGCCGCGGCCCTGCCCACCGCGCAGAACGTCCTGGTGGTGGCCACGCGCTACGGGCACGGGGTGCTGCTCGCCCGGGACTCCGCGGTCCTCACCACCCTCGGCGCGCTGCCCGTGCTGCTGCTGATCGCCGGGCTCCTGGCCTGAGGCGAGCCCTCACCCCGCCCCCGCGGCGACGAGCCCACCCAATACCACGGCGTTGTTGACCCCGTGCAGGACGATCCCGGGCACGATCGACCGGTACCACTCGGCCATGACGCACAGCGAGACGCCGACCACCAGCAGGTAGGGCAGCGCGGGCGGGACCAGGTGGACGGCCGCGAAGACGGCCCCCGCTGACGCGAGACCGGCCGTCGCGTGCAGGCGGGCCCGCAGCGCCGGCAGGACGATCCCGCGGAAGACCACCTCCTCGGCCACCGGCACCAGCACCGCGACGGTGAGCATCCCGAGGAGCACGAACGCCGGGCCGCCCGTGGCGAGGTCGACGATCGCCGCGTCGGTGGGGTCGGCGGGGCCGCCCAGCGGGGTCAACACGATCGCGGAGGCGACGGCGCCCCCCGCCATCACCGCCGGGATCTGCCACAGCAGGTGTAAAGGCGAGTGTGCTGGTCTGCGCAGCCCCACGTCCGCCCAGGCCAGGCCGCGACGACGCAGCAGGTGGACCCGGACCGCGACGAGCGCGGCCACGGCGGTGCCGGCCAAAACCACCACCGCGAGCAGCGCGGTGTCGGGGCGTGCAGTGCCCGCCGCACGTCCCCCGAGGAGACCGAGGAGGACGACGACGACGAGGCCGACCCCGTAGACCAGGACCCACGCCAACGCCGACAGCGCCACCCGACCCCGGACCGGTGTGGTCCAGAGTCCGGCGGCGCCTGTGCCCGGTGTCACCGCGGCAGGTCCCGCGACCGCGGCCGCGCGGTCACGTCAGTCCGTCGGCCACCCGGTACGGCGCGTCCGTGGCGGCGGCGACCTGCTCGAGGGTGACGCCCTCGACCAGCTCTATCAGGGTCAGCCCCTCGGGGTCGCGGTCGAACACCCCGAGCTCGGTGATGATGCGGTCCACGCACCCGAGTCCGGTCAGCGGCAGGGAGATCTCGGAGACGATCTTGGACGAGCCGTCCTTGGCCACCTGGTCCATCACCACCACGATGCGGCGGGCCCCCACGACGAGGTCCATCGCGCCGCCCATGCCCTTGACCATGGCGCCGGGGACCATCCAGTTGGCGATGTCGCCGGCCGGGTTGACCTCCATCGCGCCGAGGATGGCCACGTCGATCTTGCCGGAGCGGATCATGCCGAAGCTCATGGCCGAGTCGAAGATCGACGAGCCGGGGAGCGTCGTGACGGTCTCCTTGCCGGCGTTGATGAGGTCGGGGTCCACGTCGTCGGGGTGCGGGTACGGGCCGATTCCCAGCAGCCCGTTCTCGGACTGCAGCGTGACGTTGATCCCCTCGGGGACGTAGTTCGGCACCATGGTCGGCAGGCCGATCCCCAGGTTGACGTACTGGCCGTCCTCCAACTCGAGGGCCGCGCGGGCGGCCATGGCCTTGCGGTCGCGTCCGATCCTGCTCATCAGCGCTGTCCTTCCGAGGGCGGGTTGGTGGTGGTCTTCTCGATCCACTTGGTGTTCTCGACCTGCTCGGGGGTGAGCTGCACGAGGCGGTGCACGTAGATGCCCGGCAGGTGGATGTCGTCGGGCGCGAGCTCGCCGACCTCCACGATCTCCTCCGCCTCCACGATGCACACCCGCCCGGCCATGGCGGCCAGGGGCGAGAAGTTGCGGGCGGTGAGGTTGAACCGGAGGTTCCCGCTGCGGTCGGCGACCGCGGCCCGGACCAGCGAGTAGTCGGCCTCGATGGCCTGCTCGAGGACGTAGGTCTCCCCGCGGATCTCCCGGGTCTCCTTGGGCGGCGAGGCCAGGGCGACACCGCCGTCGGAGTCGTACCTCCACGGCATCCCGCCGTCGGCGACGTACGTGCCGACGCCGGTCCGGGTGAAGAACGCGCCGATGCCGGACCCGCCCGCGCGCATCCGCTCGGCGAGCGTGCCCTGCGGGGTGAGCTCCACCTCGAGCTCCCCGGACAGGTACTGGCGGGCGAACTCCTTGTTCTCCCCGACGTACGACGAGACGATCCGGCGCAGCTTGCCGCTCTCCAGCAGCATCCCGAGGCCCTTGCCGTCGACCCCGGCGTTGTTGGAGAACACCTCGAAGTCGCCGACGTCCCGGGACGCGAGGGCGGAGATGACGACCTGCGGGATGCCGCACAGGCCGAACCCGCCGGCCGCGATGGACGCCCCGTGGGGGATGTCCGCGACGGCCTCGGCGGCGGTCATGATCTTGCTGGACATACGCGTACTCCTTGGGTGTGTGGGGCGCTCAGGCGATGCCGAGGATCTCGATGGCCGTCTTGCGCATGTCCACCTTGCGGACCTTGCCGGTGACGGTCATGGGGAACTCGTCCACCACGTGGACGTACCGCGGGATCTTGTGCCGGGCCAGTTTCCCGGTGGCGAAGTCCCGGACCTCGTCGGCGGTGAGATCGTCGCGGCCCGGCTTGAGCCGGATCCACGCCATGAGCTCCTCGCCGTACTTGGCGTCGGGGACGCCTATCACCTGGGCGTCGAGGATGTCGGGGTGCGTGTAGAGGAACTCCTCGACCTCGCGCGGGTAGATGTTCTCGCCGCCGCGGATCACCATGTCCTTGATCCGGCCGGTGATCTTGACGTAGCCGTCGTCGTCCATCTCGCCGATGTCACCGGTGTGCATCCACCCGCCGGCGTCCACGGCCTCGGCGGTCTTGTCCGGCTGGCCCCAGTACCCCAGCATGACGCTGTAGCCCTTGGTGCAGAACTCCCCGGCCTGGCCGCGCGGGAGCGTCTCGCCGGTCGAGGGGTCGACGATCTTGATCTCGAGGTGGCTCCCGACCCTACCGACGGTGGACACCCGCCGCTCCAGCGAGTCGGCCGCCCGGGTCTGGGTAGACACCGGGGAGGTCTCGGTCATGCCGTAGCAGATCGACACCTCCTCCATGTTCATCTGGTCGATCACCTGACGCATCGTCGCCTCCGGGCACGGCGAGCCCGCCATGATCCCGGTCCGCAGGCTCGACAGGTCGTAGGAGTCGACGTCATCCAGGGCGAGCTCGGCGATGAACATCGTCGGGACCCCGTACAGGCTGGTGCACTTCTCCTGCACGACCGCCCTGAGCGTGGCGGCGGGGTCGAACGCCGGCGCCGGGATCACCATGCAGGACCCGTGGGTCGTGCACGCCAGGTTGCCCATCACCATGCCGAAGCAGTGGTAGAACGGCACCGGCAGGCAGACCCGGTCGACCTCCGAGTAGTTGACGGTCTCACCCACGAAGTAGCCGTTGTTGAGGATGTTGGAGTGCGAGAGGGTGGCGCCCTTGGGGAAGCCCGTGGTGCCCGAGGTGTACTGGATGTTGATCGGGTCCCCGGCGTCGAGCCCGGAGCGGATCTGGGCCAGTTCCTCCGAGTGGGTGGGCCCGGACATCATCGACTCCCACTCCTCGTCGCCGAAGAGCACCACCACCTCGAGGTCCGGGCAGCTCGGCTGGACCTGCGCGAGCATCCCCGTGTAGTCGGAGTCCTTGAACTGGGGAGCCGCCACGACGGCCCTGATCGAGGCCTGCTTGAGCACGTACTCCAGCTCGTGGACCCGGTAGGACGGGTTGATGTTGACCAGCACCGCACCGAGCTCGGCGGTGGCGTACTGGATCATCACCCACTCCCAGCGGTTGGGTGACCAGATGCCCACCCGGTCGCCGGTGCGGATCCCCAGCCGGTGCAGCCCGGAGGCCAGGCGCCGGACGTCGGCGAGGAACTCGGTGTAGGTCCAGCGTCGGCCGGCCGGGACGTCGACCAGCGCGTCACGGTCACCGAACCGCTCGACGGTGCCCGCCAGGTTGGCGGGGATCGTCTCGGTCAGCAGCGGGACGTCGGTCTCCCCGCGGGTGTGCGACAGCGAAGGGTCGAGATCGGTGGAATCGAGATCGGTGGTGGTCATCTCGGTGCTCCTCGAGAGTGGGGCCGTGCGGCCCACGGAGTGGGGGTCGGGGTATCAGATGGTGGCGGCCGCCGCGCGACGCAGGGTCGCCTCGGCCTGGCGGAAGACCGGCCCGTCGACCATGCGGCCGTCCAGCCGGAAGACGCCCTGGTTGTTCTCGGCGGCGGCGAGGACCTTCCGGGCCCAGGCCACCTCGTCGTCGTCCGGCGCGTAGGCCCCGCGGACCACGGCGACCTGGGACGGGTGGATGCAGGCGGTGGCCACGAAGCCCAGGGCGACGGCGTCGAGCGCCTCGGCCCGCTGGCCCGCCTCGTCGGCGATGTCCAGGTGGACCGAGTCCACCGCCCAGCGGCCGAACGCGGCCGCGGCGAGCGCGACCTGGGCGCGGGCGTGCCGGGGCACGTCGCGGTACTCCCCCGCGACGCGGGGGCCGCCGGCCTCGACGCCGGCGAACCGGCTGGTCGACCCGCCCATGGCGGCGAGCAGGTCCTCGGCGCCCCACATCATCCCGGCGCACCCGGGCGCGGCGGCGATCTCCGCGGCGCGGACCACCCCGAGCGGGGTCTCGACCAGGGCGAGCACCGCGGCGCCGGTGGCGGCGTGGACGTCGGCCACCTGCGCGGCGGACTCGGTCTTGGCGAGCATGACGCACCGGTAGGCGGTGTCCGCGAGGGCCTCGAGGTCGGCGTCGTGGTCGTCGGTGCCCACCGGGTTGACGCGGACGATCGTCCGCCCGGGGTCCAGGTCCGACCCCCGCAGCGCCTCGCGCGCGGCCGGTCGGGCGTCGGGCGCGACCGCGTCCTCCAGGTCCACGATCACCACGTCCGCCCGCTCGGCGGCCTTGCCGTACCGCTCGGGCCGGTCGGCCGGGCAGAACAGCAGGGCCGGGCCGGGCGGGATCCACGCGGGGGTCACGCCCGGGCCTCCGCCGCCTGCTCGGCGGGCCGCTTGCGGACCAGGGTCTTGCGGACCGCCTTGGCCACCACGTCGCCGTGCTGGTTGCGGCCGATGTGCTCGAGGGTCACGATGCCCTCGCCCGGGCGCGACTTCGACTCCCGCTTGTCCGTGCACACCGTCTCGGCGTAGAGGGTGTCCCCGTGCAGGACCGGCTTGGGGAAGGTGACCTCCGAGAAGCCCAGATTCGCCACGATCGTGCCCTGCGTGAGCTGCGCGACGGACAGCCCGACCAGCGTGGACAGCGTGTGCATGGAGTTCATGAGCCGCTCGCCGCCGAAGCCGGGCTGCTCGGCCGACCACGCCGCGTCCAGGTGCAACGCCTGGGTGTTCATGGTGAGCGTGGTGAACAGGACGTTGTCCGTCTCCGTCATGGTGCGGCCCGGGCGGTGGAGGTAGGCGGTGCCGACCTCGTACTCCTCGAACCACAGCCCGCGCTGGACCACTTCCTTCCGCGCCGGGGTGCCGGCGCCGCCGTTGCCGGCGGTCTCGGCGTCGCTCACAGCCCGAGCCCCCGGGCGATCAGCATGAGCTGCACCTCGGTGGTGCCCTCGCCGATCTCGAGGATCTTGGAGTCGCGGTAGTGGCGGGCCACCGGGTACTCGTTCATGAAGCCGTAGCCGCCGTGGATCTGGGTGGCGTCGCGGGCGTTGTCCATGGCCGCCTCGGAGGCGACCATCTTGGCGATGGCGGCCTCCTTCTTGAACGGCTTGCCGGCCAGCATGAGGCGCGCGGCCTCGTAGTAGGCGCAGCGCGCGGTGTGGGCACGAGCCTCCATGCGGGCGATCTTGAACGCGATGGCCTGGAAGGAGCCGATCTTGCTGCCCATGGACTCGCGCTCACGCGCGTACTTGACCGACTCGTCCACGCAGCCCTGCGCGGCGCCGGTGGCCACCGCGGCGATCGCGACGCGGCCCTCGTCGAGGATCGACAGGAAGTTCGCGTAGCCGCGCCCCTCCTCGCCGAGCAGGTTCTCGGCCGGGACGCGCGCGTCGGCGAACGTCAGCGGGTGCGTGTCGGAGGAGTTCCAGCCGACCTTGTCGTAGGCCGGCTCGGCCGTGAATCCGGGGGTGCCGGACGGCACGATGATCGTCGAGATGGCCTTCTTGCCGTTATCCCGGACGCCGGTGACGGCGGTGACGGTGACCAGCGAGGTGATGTCGGTTCCGGAGTTGGTGATGAACTGCTTGTTCCCGTTGACCACCCACTCGTCGCCGTCACGCTTGGCCGTGGTCTTGGTGGCGCCGGCGTCCGAGCCCGCGCCGGGCTCGGTGAGGCCGAATCCCGCGAGCTTGGTGCCGGCGGCCAGGTCCGGCAGCCACGTCGCCTTCTGCTCCTCGTTGCCGAAGTGGTAGATCGGCATCGCGCCGAGCCCGACGCCGGCCTCCAGGGTCATGGCGGTCGACTGGTCGACGCGGCCCAGCTCCTCGAGCGCCAGGGAGAGGGCGAAGTAGTCGCCGCCCATCCCGCCGTACTCCTCCGGGAAGGGCAGGCCGAACAGGCCCATCTCGCCCATCTTGGCCACGACCTCGTACGGGAACGTGTGGTTGCGGTCGTGCTCGACCGAGGCCGGGGCCACGACCTTGTCCGCGAACTCGGCGACGGTCGACTTGAGATCCTGGTAGTGCTCTTCCAACTCAGGCATCGGTTTCTCCTTGGGATTCCTCGGTGGAGGGGTGGGGCTCGACGGTCGCGAGCAGGTGGTCGGCGGGCACCTGCTCGCCGGTGGAGACGTTGAGACGGACCACGCCGTCGATCGGTGCGGGCAGCGCGTGCTCCATCTTCATGGCCTCGACGGCCAGGATGTTCTGCCCCGCGGTCACCTCGTCGCCGTCGGAGACGAAGCAGGCGATGACCGACCCCGGCATGGGGCTGAGGATCTGTCCGTCGGACAGGCCGGCGTCGTGGATCCGGGAGTCGATGAGCGGGAGCAGTCGCAGGTCCCACGTGCCGCCGTCGCCGGCCACCCAGAAGGTGTCCGCGGCCCTGGGGTCGCGGGAGCGGGCCACGGTCCAGCGCTGCTGGGTGCCGTCGACGGTCAGGCGCAGCGACGCGCCGTCCCGCGCGACGCGCGCCCGGTGCCGCGAGGAGACCTCGGGCTCCTCGGTGGAGCCGATCGTGGCGTCGGTGATGCTCACCTCGGCGTCGTCGGGGGTCCCCCGGAGACCGACGGTGACGGGGTCCGAGCCCGGACCGGAGTCCACCCTGGTCCAGACCTCGGCGCGCCCGCCGACCCGCCAGCCGTTGGGCACGTCCCACGGACCGCGGCGGTCCGCGGGAACGCGCGCCCAGCGCTCCTCGGTGCGGTGCATGGCCACCGCGACCAGCGCGCCCTCGGGGGCGGGCGTGGCGGTGTAGGCGTCGAGGGTCCGGTCGAGCAGGCCCGTGTCCAGGTCGCCGGCGACGACCTCCGGCTGCGAGAGCAGGAAGCGGCAGAAGTCGATGTTGGTCCGCAGTCCCAGCACGTGGGTGTCCGCGAGCGCGGCATCGAGGCGGGCCAGCGCCTCCGCGCGGTCGGCGCCGTGGGCGATGACCTTGCCGAGCATCGGGTCGTAGTCGCTGCCGACCACGGTGCCCACGCGCAGCCCGGAGTCGACCCGGATGCCGTCGCCGGACGGCTCCTCGAGCCCGAGCACCGTGCCGCCGGTCGGGAGGAAGCCCTTGGCGGGGTCCTCCGCGTAGACGCGGGCCTCGATCGAGTGGCCGGTGAGCGTGATGTCGGACTGCCGGAGGGTCAACTCCTCGCCCGCGGCGATGCGGACCTGCCAGTCCACGAGGTCCACGCCGGTGACCATCTCTGTGACCGGGTGCTCCACCTGCAGACGGGTGTTCATCTCCATGAAGAAGAACTCGTCGGGGGCGTGCGCGGAGACGATGAACTCCACGGTCCCGGCGCCGACGTAGCCGACCGAGCGGGCGGCGTCGCAGGCGGCCGCGCCGATGCGCTGGCGGGTGGCCTCGTCGAGCAGGGCGCTGGGCGCCTCCTCGATGACCTTCTGGTGCCGGCGCTGCAGCGAGCACTCGCGCTCGCCCAGGTGGATCACGTTGCCGTGGGTGTCCGCGAGGACCTGGACCTCGATGTGGCGTGGGGTGTCGACAAAGCGCTCGAGGAACAGCGTGTCGTCGCCGAACGCGTTGGCCGACTCCCGCCGGGCGGACTCCAGCGCGGCGGGCAGGTCGGCGGCGTCGGTGACGCGCCTCATGCCCTTGCCGCCACCACCGGCGGAGGGCTTGACGAGGACCGGGTACCCGACCTCGGCGGCGCCGGCGATCAGGTCGTCGTCGGTCAGCCCGGGCCGGGAGATGCCCGGAACGGTGGGGACGTCCCGGGCCGACACGGCGGCCTTGGCCGTGATCTTGTCGCCCATCGTCTCGATGGCGACGGCCGGCGGACCCACGAAGATCAGGCCGGCCTCCTCGAGGGCCCGGGCGAACTTCGAGTTCTCCGACAGGAAGCCGTAGCCCGGGTGGACCGCCTGCGCCCCGGTCTCGCGGCACGCCGCGATCACCTTGTCGATGTCGAGGTAGGACTGTGAGGCCTGGGCGGGACCCAGGTGGACGGCGGCGTCGGCCATGCGCACGTGCAGCGCATCGGCGTCGGCGTCGGAGTAGACGGCGACCGAGCGGATGCCCGCTGCCCGCAGCGAGCGGATCACGCGGCACGCGATCTCGCCGCGGTTGGCCACCAGGACGGTGTGGAGTTTCTGAGACATGGGTGCGATCACATCCTGAAGACGCCGTTGTTGACCGGCTCGAGGGGGGCGTTGGCGGCAGCCGCGAGGGCCAGGCCGAGGACGGTGCGGGTGTCGGCGGGGTCGATGATCCCGTCGTCCCAGAGTCGTGCCGTGGAGTAGTACGCGGTGGACTGCTCCTCGAACTGCTCGCGGATCGGGGCGGTGAACTCGGCCTGCTGCTCGTCGGTCCACTCCCCTCCCGCCTTGGTGACCTGGGCGGCGCGGACCGAGGCCAGGGTGTCCGCGGCCTGCGGGCCGCCCATCACGGCGATCTTCGCGTTGGGCCACATCCACAGGAACCGCGGGGAGTAGGCGCGGCCGCACATGGAGTAGTTGCCCGCGCCGAACGACCCGCCCACGACCACGGTGAGCTTGGGCACGCGGGCGCACGCCACCGCCGCGACCATCTTGGCGCCGTTCTTGGCGATGCCGCCGGCCTCGTACTGGCGGCCGACCATGAACCCGGTGATGTTCTGGAGGAAGATCAGCGGGATCTTGCGCCGGTCGCACAGTTCGATGAAGTGGGCGCCCTTGAGCGCGGACTCGGAGAAGATCACGCCGTTGTTGCCGATGATCCCCACCGGGTGGCCGTGGATCCGCGCGAACGCGGTGACCATCGAGGTGCCGTAGTCCTTCTTGAACTCGGTGAACTCGCCGCCGTCGACGATCGTGCCGATCACGTCGCGGACGTCGTAGGGCTGCCGGGAGTCGACGGGGACCAGGTCGTAGAGGTCCGTCTGCGGACGCACGGGCTCGCGGGACTCGAGGACCTCCCAGTCCGGCGCGGGGGCCGGGGGGCAGGTCGCGATGATCTCGCGGACCTTCATCAGGGCGTCGTAGTCGTCGTCGGCCAGGTGGTCCACCACGCCGGAGGTCTTGGCGTGCAGGTCCCCGCCGCCGAGCTCCTCGGCCGTGACCTCCTCGCCGGTGGCGGCCTTCACCAGCGGCGGGCCGGCGAGGAAGATCGTGCCCTGGTTGCGGACGATGATCGCCTCGTCGCTCATCGCCGGGACGTACGCGCCTCCGGCGGTGCAGGAGCCCATGACCGCGGCGATCTGCGGGATGCCCTTGGCGGACATCGTGGCCTGGTTGTAGAAGATCCGG
>DIAZ01000018.1:30286-38013 GCA_002415925.1 Dietzia sp. UBA5065
GAGTCCACCAGGTAGATGCACGGCAGATTGTTGGCCAGCGCCACCTCCTGGCCGCGCAGGTGCTTCTTCACCGTCATCGGGTAGTAGGTGCCCCCGGAGACCGTCGCGTCGTTGGCGATGATCAGGCACTCGCGCCCGGAGACGCGGCCGATGCCGGCCACGACGCCCGCCGCGGGGGCCTTACCCCCGTACATCTCCTCCGCGGCGAGCGGAGAGAGCTCGAGGAACGGGCTGCCCGGGTCGAGCAGGACGTCGACACGCTGGCGAGGGAGGAGTTTTCCCCGCTCGAGGTGACGGGCACGGGCCTTGTCGCCGCCGCCCAGCGCGGCGCGCTCGAGGCGCCCGCGTAGGTCGGCGAGCAGATCCTCGTGCGCCTGGCGATTGGTGGTCGCGGAGGTCATCAGAGCCGCTCCCTTTCAGTTAAGTCGGATTAACTGAAACTGACCATAGTGCTGCGCCTCACAAAAGTAAAGGGGCAATCCCCCGCCACCCCGCCCCGCCGGGGCGGGCGGGCGACCCCGAGCACCCCTACAGTGGGGACGTGACCGAGGCCACCGAGATGACCGCATCCACCGCCGGGACGCGCCGCGTCCACGCCTTCCGCGACGACGCGCTGGGGTACGACGACGCCACCGCCCTGGCCGAGCGGGTCCGCAGGCGCGAGGTCTCGCCGACCGAGCTCCTCGAGTCCGCGATCGCCCGCTGCGCGGAGGTGGATCCCGTGCTCGGCGCGCTGGTCCACACCGACTTCGACCGCGCCCGCCACCGCGCCACCCGGCTCGACCGGTCCGCCCTCGCCGGCCCCCTCGCGGGCGTGCCGTCGGCGTTCAAGGACGCGGTGCAGGTGGAGGGCGCACCGATGCGCCTCGGTTCCCCCGCCGTCCCCGACACCCCGGCCCTGACCGACGGCCCCTACGCGCAGGCCTTCCGCGCCACCGGCCTCAACCCGCTCGGCATCACCGCCATGCCGCCGTTCGGCTGGACCGCGGCCACCGAGCGCCAGGGCGGCCTGGTCACCCGCAACCCCTGGGACACCGGCCGCACCAGCGGCGGGTCCTCGGGGGGCTCGTCCGCGCTCGTCGCCGCCGGCGCCCTCCCGATCGCCCACGCCAACGACGGCGGCGGGTCGATCCGCATCCCCGCGGCCGTGACCGGCCTGGTCGGATTCAAGCCGAGCCGCGGCAGACACCCGGACGAGACGTTCTCGCAGCGGATGCCGATCCCGATCGTCTCCCAGTCCGTCGTCTCCCGCTCCGTGCGCGACACCTCCACGTTCCTCACCGCCTTCGAAGCCGGCCACCGCCCGGTCGGGGTGCCGCCGATCGGGCCCGTCGCCCCGGCCCCCGCCCGGCGCCTGCGCATCGGACTGGTGGAGGAGAGCCCCGCGGGCGGGCCGACCGACGCCGCCACCCTCGCGGTCCTGCGTGCGACCGCCGAACGCCTGTCCTCGCTGGGGCACGAGGTGGTGCCCGTGCCGGCGCCCGTCCCGCCCACGTTCCGGCAGGACTTCATCGCCTACTGGGCCCTGCTCGCGCTGAGCACGTCGTCATCCGGGCGCAGCCTCTTCGGTCCGGGCTTCGACCCCGACCTGCTCGACCCCTTCACCGTGGGCCTGGCACGTCTGGCCCGTCGCAACCTCCCCCGGATCCCCGTCCACCTGGCCCGGCTCGCGCGCGTCCGACTCCGGTTCGACGCCGCGTTCGGCGACGTCGACGTGTTCCTCAACCCGGTGGTGGCCCACGAGACCCCGGAGGTCGGCTACCTCGACGCGGACCTGCCGTTCGAGACCCACCTCGAGCGCGTCTCCACTTGGGTGACGTTCACCCCGTTGCAGAACATCGCGGGCTCTCCCGCCGTGTCCCTGCCCACCGGACAGGCCCCGGACGGGATGCCGATCGGCGTGCATTTCTCGGCGAGGAGGGGGCAGGACCGCCTCCTGCTTGAACTCGCCTCGGAGTACGAGGCCGCCCACCCGTTCGCGCGGATCTGGGCGTAGCCCTCACCCGTCCAGCAGCTGGGTGACGCGGGGCCCGACCCGCTGCCGCAGGATCACCTCGGTGCGGGTGCGCAGGACGCCGGGCGTGGCGATGATCGCGCTGAACACCTCCTCGAGGTGCGCGTGGTCCCGCGCGACGACCCGGCAGACGATGTCGAACTCCCCGGCCACGCTCATCACCTCGAGCACCTCGCGCACGCGCGCCAGCCCGTCGCAGGTCTCCTCCAGCCTGGCCTGGGCCAGCTGGATGTGGACGAGCGCGCCGAGGGGGTAGCCGAGGGCGGCGGCGTCGAGCCGGGGCGCCCACGTCGCGAGCACACCGCGGGCCTCGAGCTTGTCGAGCCGGGCCTGCGCGGTGCCGCGCGCCACCCCGAGGCGGCGCGAGAACTCGCGCACGCCGACCCGGGGGTCGTCCATGACGATCGCGAGGAGCCGTCGGTCGGTGTCGTCCAGTGCGGTCGGGGAATCCATGTGTCCACGCTAACCGACGGCGAGGTGGACACATTGCCCAGGATGAGCCCCGGAACATCGGTCAGGGTGTACACGGTGACCGGCCGGGCGCTGGCCACGTGACGCGGCTCACGTCTGCTCCTAGCCTGGGGGCCCAGCCCACATGCGACTAAGGCCAGGTGTTGATCATGACCTCCCTCTCCGACCGCTACACCCGCGAGAGCGGGACGGTCTTCCTCACCGGCATCCAGGCTCTGGTCCGGACGGTCCGTGACCGGGCCCGCCTGGACCGGCGGCAGAACCTGCTCACCGCGAGCCTGGTGAGCGGCTACGAGGGCTCCCCGCTGGCGGGCTACGACCTCGAACTCGCCAGGCGCGCGGCGTTCCTCGATCCGTTCGACGTCGTGCACCGCCCCGCCCTCAACGAGGAGGCGGGCGCGACGGCGGTCATGGGCTCCCAGCTCGCCCGCCGCACGGGCACGCTCCGCGCCACCGCCCACACCGCGGGCGCCGCGCTGCAGGGCGTGGTGGGCTACTGGTACGGCAAGGCGCCGGGCCTGGACCGGGCGACCGACGCCCTCCGTCACGCCAACCTGATCGGCACGGACCCCCACGGCGGGGCGGTGGCGCTCGTCGGCGACGACCCGGGGGCCAAGTCCTCCACCGTCCCGTGCGCCTCCGAGCTCGCCCTGGCCGACCTCTACATGCCGACGCTCTATCCGGCGGACTCGCAGGACGTCCTGGACTTCGGCGTCCACGCGGCGATCCTGTCACGCGTGTCCGGCCTGTGGTCGGCCATGAAGATCTCCTCGCACGTGGCGGACGCGTCCTCGACCGCGCTGGTCGACCCGGACCGCATCCTCCCGGTCTACGGCGACCTCGGCACCAGCCCCCACGTGCCCTCCGGGCAGCTGCTGGGCGCCAGCCTGATGGAGCTCGAGCAGAACCAGCTGACCATCCGGGTTCCCCGCGCGCTCGAGTACGCCCGGCTCAACGGGATCAACCGGATCGTGCAGCGCACCGCCGACGACCGGATCGGGATCGTCGCCGCCGGTAAGACCTACCTCGACGTCCGCGAGTCGCTGCGCCGGCTGGGCCTGGACGACGCGGAGCTCTCCCGCCGCGGGATCCGGATCCTCAAGCTGGGCATGGTGTACCCGCTGGAGCGGACGGTGCTCGACGAGTTCATGTCCGGACTGGAGGAGGTGATCGTGGTGGAGGAGAAGCGCGACTTCATCGAGACGATGATCCGGGAGATCCACTTCCGTCGCCCCGACGTGGCCAACGTGGTGGGCAAGAGCCACGAGGACGGTTCGACGCTGTTCAGCCGCTTCGGCGAGCTGGACGTGGACGCCGTCACCCGCGGCCTGGCCCAGCGGCTGGGGCGGGTCCACGGCATCCCCTCCGCGCTGGCGTGGCTCGAGGGCCCGGCCCGGCCCCGCACGCGCATCACGCTGCCCCTGGCCACCACCCGGACCCCGTACTTCTGCTCCGGCTGCCCCCACAACAGCTCCACCAAGGTCGCCGACGGCACGCTCGTCGGCGGCGGCATCGGCTGCCACGCGATGGTGCTGATGATGGACGAGAAGCAGGTCGGCACCATTACCGGCGTCACCCAGATGGGCGGCGAGGGCGTCCAGTGGACGGGCATGTCGCCGTTCCTCGAGGAGCGCCACCTGGTGCAGAACATCGGCGACGGCACGTTCATGCACTCCGGCTCCCTGGCCGTGCGGGCGGCGGTGGCCTCGGGCGACAACATCACCTACAAGCTGCTCTACAACGGCACCGTCGCCATGACGGGCGGCCAGGACCCGGTGGGCGCGATGACGCTGCCCGAGATCCTGCGCCTCCTCCGGGCGGAGAGGGTCGCGAAGATCGTCGTGACGACGGACAACGTCAAGGCGACACGGGCCCAGGGCCTGCCCCGCGGGATCGAGGTCCGCGACCGCGCGGACACCCTCGAGGTCCAGCGCGAGCTCGCCGCCGTCCCCGGGGTGACCGTCCTGGTGCACGACCAGTTCTGTGCCGCCGAGAAGCGCCGCCACCGCAAGCGCGGCACCTACCCCACGCCCGACGAGCGCGTGGTGATCAACGAGCGCATCTGCGAGGGCTGCGGCGACTGCGGCGCGAAGTCCAACTGCCTGTCCGTCCACCCGGTGCAGACGGAGTTCGGCCGCAAGACCCGGATCGACCAGTCCACCTGCAACTTCGACTTCTCGTGCGTGCAGGGCGACTGCCCGGCGTTCGTCACGGTGGTGCCCGGCCGGACGTCCGAGCGGGTGGCCACCGCGCCCCCGCTCGGGTCGGCGGACGTGCCCGAACCCGCCCGGGCCGACGTCGATCCCGATCGGGGCTTCTCCCTGAGGCTGACCGGCATCGGCGGGACGGGCATCGTCACCGTCTCCGCGGTGCTCGCCACCGCGGCCGTGCTCGACGGCAACTCGGCCCGCACCCTCGACATGACCGGACTGGCACAGAAGGGCGGCGCCGTGGTCTCCGACGTCCGGGTCGCCCGTACCCCCACGGAGCAACCGCCCAAGATCGGCGCCGGAGACTGCGACCTCTACCTCTGTTGTGACGGGCTGGTCGGCGCGGACAGCACCAACCTCAGGGTGGCGAACCCCGACCGCACCACCTCGGTCGTGTCCACCACGCAGATCCCCACCGGCACGATGGTGATCGACACGACGGTCCCCCACCCCGCGACCCCGGACATCCGGACCGCGATCGACCGCGCGTCCGCCCGGGGCGTGTACCTGGACGCGGGAGAACTCACCGAGAGCCTCTTCGGCTCCACCCAGACCTCGAACATGCTCATGGTGGGCGCGGCGTACCAGAGCGGCGCCCTGGCGATCTCGGCCGAGGCGATCGAGCAGGCGATCGAGCTCAACGGCGTCGCGGTGGACGCCAACCTGCAGGCGTTCCGTCGGGGCCGGCAGGCCGTCGCGGATCCGCGGGCCCTGGCCGCCCTGGTTTCCGGGCTGCACCGCCCGGTGTCCACCGCCACCCCGGACCTCCACGTGCCCTCCCCCGCCTGCGAGCGCCTGCTCGCCGGCCTGTCCGGGCAGGCCTCCGCCGGACTGCGCGCCGCGGTGGCCCTCCGGGTGGACGAGCTGATCGGCTACCAGGACGAGGCGTACGCGGCCGACTACGTGGGCCGGGTCGAGGCCCTGCGCGCGGCGGAGGCCCTGCAGGACCCCGCCGACGGTGGCGCCTCCGAGCGGCTCACCCTGGCGGTGGCCCGGAACCTCCACAAGCTCATGGCCTACAAGGACGAGTACGAGGTGGCCCGCCTGGCCGTGGACCCGGAGTTCGCGGCGCAGCTGACCGAGGACTGGGGCGAGGGCGCGGTGGCGAACCTCAAGCTCCACCCGCCGGCCCTGCGGGCGATGGGCATGAAGAAGAAGATCTCGATCGGCCCCGGGGCGATGCCCGCGATGAGGGCGCTGGCCAGGATGAAGCGACTGCGCGGCACCCGGCTCGACCCGTTCGGATACGCCGGCGTCCGCAGGGTCGAGCGCGAGCTGCTCGCCGAGTACCGCGACGTCGTCGAGAGCCTCACCGCGGAACTCCGGCGCGTGGGCCCCGTGGGCAAGGACGCCGCGTGGCGGGGCACCGCCGTCGCCCTTGCCGAGCTGCCGGACATGGTCCGCGGCTACGAGGAGGTCAAGCTCGGCACCGTGGCGCGCTACCGCGCGGAGCTCGCCGCGCTCGCGGCGGCGCTGGAGGGGTCGGTCAGGCCCGCAGGGCCGCCGACGCCATCCCCGTGAGCACCCGCCGCAGCTCGGCCTCCGCCATCGCCGGAAGCCGCGGGCTGGAGTTGAGCAGACCGAACACGGCGTGGACGTGCGCGCGGGCGTCGATGGTCGACAGTTCGGGGCGCAACCGCACCAGCGCGTCCACCCACAACTCGGCGTACTCGCGCTGGAGGGTGCGCACCTCGTGCCGCGGTGCGGCCGGCAGAGAACCGAGATCACGGAACTGGACGCTGATGAGATCCGGCTCGGTCGCCACGAAGTCCATGTGCACCGCGAGCAGCGCGTCCACCACCTCGGCGGGGGCGCCGCCCCGCCAGACCGCCGCGCGCCCGCCGTCACGGAGCCGGCGGGAGATGTCGAGCAGCATCTCCGCGAGCACGTCCTCCTTCGAGGAGAAGTAGCGGTACATCCCGGGACCCGAGATGCCCACCTCGGCGCCGATGTCGTCCAGGCGGACCGCGTGGAACCCGCGCCGGGCCATGAGCCGAGCCGCCGCGACCAGGATCTCGTCGCGCCGTCGGGCCTTGGCCAGGGCACGGGGGGTCAGCGCGGCGGCGTCCTCCCCCTGCGGCCCCATCTCAGTGGAAGAAGTGCCGCGCACCGGTGAAGTACATGGTGATCCCGGCCTTCTCCGCGGCGTCGATCACCTCGGCGTCGCGGACCGACCCCCCGGGCTGGACCACCGCGCGCACGCCGGCCTCGGCCAGCACCTCGAGTCCGTCGGCAAAGGGGAAGAACGCGTCGGAGGCGGCGACCGCGCCGGCGACCCGCTCCCCCGCCCGCTGCACCGCGAGCCGGGCGGAGTCGACCCGGTTGACCTGGCCCATGCCCACGCCGACCGTCGCGCCGCCGGTGGCCAGCAGGATCGCGTTGGACTTGACCGCCCGGCACGCGCGCCAGGCAAAGAGAAGGTCGCGCAGCGTCTGCTCGTCCGCATCGGGTCCGCAGGCCTTGGTCCAGCCGGCCACCACGTCACCGGGGGCGTCGAGCGAGTCGCGCTGCTGCACCAGCACCCCGCCGGAGATCTGCCTGCGCTCGTGCTCACCGGCGGCGGGCGCCTGCGCCTGCAGGATGCGGATGTTCTTCTTGCGCTGGAGGATCTCCACGGCGCCGTCGGCGTAGGACGGCGCGATGATCACCTCGGTGAAGATCTCGGCGACCTGCTCGGCCATCTCCACGCTCACCTCGCGGTTGGCGGCGATCACGCCACCGAACGCGCTGACCGGGTCGCACTCGTGGGCGGCGCGGTGGGCGGCGGCGATGTCGGCGTCGATCGCGATCCCGCACGGGTTGGCGTGCTTGATGATCGCCACGCAGGGTTCGGCGTGGTCGAAGGCCGAGCGCCACGCGGCGTCGCCGTCGACGTAGTTGTTGTAGCTCATCTCCTTGCCGTGCAGCTGGCGCGCCTGCGCGAGGCCGGGCGCGGCGGCGGGGTCGGTGTAGAGGGCGGCGCTCTGGTGCGGGTTCTCGCCGTAGCGCAGGGTGGCGGCCAGGTCCAGGCTCTGCCCCTGCCACACGGGGTA
>DIAZ01000018.1:38223-38941 GCA_002415925.1 Dietzia sp. UBA5065
AGCGGGAACCCGCCCGCGGCCACGGCGTCCAGCGCCTCGCCGTACCCGGCCGGGTCGACGAGCACGGCGACCGACGGGTGGTTCTTGGCGGCCGCGCGGACCATGGACGGTCCGCCGATGTCGATCTGCTCGACGCAGGCGTCGTAGTCCGCGCCGGAGGCGACGGTGGCGGTGAAGGGATAGAGGTTGACGACGACGAGCTCGAACGTCTCCACGCCCAGGCCCGCGATCTGCTCGAGGTGCTCGGGCTTGCGGGTGTCCGCCAGGATGCCGGCGTGGACCCGCGGGTGCAGGGTCTTGACCCGACCCTCGAGGCACTCCGGGAACCCGGTCAGCGCGTCGACCGGCGTCACGGCGACCCCGGCGTCGGCGATCCGCTGCGCGGTGGACCCGGTGGAGACGATCTCGACCCCGGCGTCGGCCAGGCCACGGGCGAGGTCCTCCAGGCCGGTCTTGTCGTAGACGCTGATGAGGGCGCGGCGTACGGGCCTGCGGGAGTTGTCCGGCTGGGAGGTCACGATCGGTGCACCTTTCGACCTTCGATGTGGAGTCGGCCACTGGCGGCGGCCGAGAGGACGTCGACGAGCAGCTCGCGCTCGACGATCTTGATTCGTTCGTGGAGGGTGGCCTCGGAGTCGTCGGCGAGCACGTCGACGGCGCGCTGGGCGATCACCGGGCCGGTGTCCACCCCGGAGTCGACCAGGTGCACCGTGCAGCC
>DIAZ01000018.1:39189-41704 GCA_002415925.1 Dietzia sp. UBA5065
CGGCCGGGGAACTCGCCGAGGAAGGTTCCGCCGAGGATCCGCATGAATCCGGCCGAGACCACCCAGTCGGGAGCGAACTCGCGGACGACTCGGGTCAGCTCGCGGTCCCAGGCCGCCCGGTCCGGGTGATCGGCGGGCCGGACCACGACCGTCGGCAGGCCGACCCGCCCGGCGTGGGCGACGGCCTCGCACTCTCGGTCCGAGACCAGGGCGATGATGCGGTACGGGCTGTCCGACTCCCCGGCCGCGTCGATCACGCTCTGGGCGAGCGTCCCGGCGCCGGAGGCCAGGAGCACGACGGGGCAGGGGTCCACGGACTCGGCACTGACCACGGACTCGGCATTGACCACGTCCTCTGCTCCTGCCCGTCGACCCCCGTGTCCGGGGATGCCCGGGACACTGTGGGGAGTCTAGTCGGCGGCCCCGGGGGCCTCGTCAGGGTCCTCGTCAGGGTCCTCGTCGGCGCGGTCGGAGGGCGCCTCGTCGGGCTCCCGTCCGGGCACCGCGTCACCCGGCACCGGCTCCTCGGGCGGGGCGTCGGACGATCCGCCGTCGACGTCGATCGCGTGGTCCTCGACCGCCTCCCCCGCCCCCGCATCGACGGGCTCGGGCCGATCAGCGGCGGCCTCGTCGTCGTCGGGCTCGCGGTCGTCCGGCTCGTCATGACCCGGCTCGTCATGACCCGGCTCGTCACGATCGGGCTCGGACAGGGACTCCTCCACGGGCGCGGGGCCCTCCCCGACCTCGTCGGGCTCCCCACCGCCGGCGGTCCCGGCCCTGCGCCGTCGGCGCTCCAGGTCGCTGGCCGCCTTCTCGCGCCGACGCGTGAGGCCGGCCAGCGACAGCGCGATGGTCGCCGATCCGATCACGCCGAACAACGCCAGCGCGGTCCCGGCCGCGATGAGCGAGCCGGTGCCGACGGTGCCGAGGACGCCGAGCTCGCCGCCCGCGACGACCGGGCTCACCGAGATGACCACGGCGACGATCACGGCGCCCAACCAGGAGGCCTTGACGGCGTCGGCCGTGGTCCGGAACCAGTGCGCGACCGACCGGGCGAGCGCCGCCGCGACGAGCACGGTCACCAGCAGCAGACCCTGGACCACCCAGTGCGGATCGGTGGTGGGCAGCGCGGCGGCGAGGGGCACCTCGGGCATCGGCCCGCGCGAGACCGCGAACACGCTGTAGGACGCCTCGCCCAGATGCGCCTCCCCACCCACGGCGAGGGTCGCGGCGGCCACCACCACGTTGGGCAGGTACGCGACCGAGATCGCGGTCAGCGCCCCGGTCCCCACGACGCCCTTGCCGATCTCCATCACGGCCCCGACCGGCTCCCAGGCCCCCACCAGGCCGACCAGCACGAGGAGCGTGCCGATCGCCCAGGTGGCCGCGACGAAGGCCGTGCCGAGGTGGATTCCACCCCGCACCCACAGGGGCAGGATCTCGCGGAGGTCCCGTCGGAAGTACAGCCACACGCCCAGACCGGAACCGACGACGGCGACCGTCGCGGTCCAGAGCAGGGCCACCGGCAGGGACGCCTCACGCACGGCGAAATCGGACGCCGCCGAGCCCACGAGCAGGGAGGCGAGCGCCGTGAGGAGCAGCCCCGCCGCGGTCACGCCGGCCACCGCGGCCCCGGCCTCCCGTGGACCCGGCTGCTCGATGTCGGACAGCACCGCCCTGGTCTGGCGCGCGAGCACCGCCATGTAGAGCAGCGGGGGCAGCAGCGGGAGGAACCCGAGGGGCACCGCGTCCACCGTCAGCGGAACCCTGTTGACGACGAGCCATTCCACGGCGACCACCGCGAAGAGGGAATCGAACCCGCGCGCGCTGAACACCAGGAGCGCGAGGGTGAGCGCGACGAGGACCAGCACCGTGACGATGACCGGAAGGGCCGCGGCGGCCGCCGTCCACAGCAACGACCGGGCCCCCGCGGGCGCACGGTTCGCGGCGGGCCGGATCACACGGGGAGGACTCACCCTGCCACCGTAGATACCCGGCCGGTCCGGGCACCCCCGGCACGCCGCGACCCCCCGCCATCCGGGGATGACGGGGGGTCGCGAACCGCGTGCGGTGACCGGGTGGGTCACATGGCGTCGAGGATCTCCTTGGCGAGCGCGGCGGTCGCGGACGGCGTCTTGCCGACCTTGACGCCGGCGGCCTCGAGGGCCTCCTGCTTGGCCTGCGCGGTGCCCGCGGAGCCGGAGACGATGGCGCCGGCGTGGCCCATGGTCTTGCCCTCGGGAGCCGTGAAGCCGGCCACGTAGCCGACGACCGGCTTGGTGACGTTGGCCTTGATGTAGTCGGCGGCACGCTCCTCGGCGTCGCCGCCGATCTCGCCGATCATCACGATGACCTTGGTCTCCGGGTCGTTCTCGAAGGCCTCGATGCAGTCGATGTGCGTGGTGCCGATGATCGGGTCGCCGCCGATGCCGATGGCGGTCGAGAAGCCGTAGTCGGCGAGCTCGTACATCATCTGGTAGGTCAGGGTGCCCGACTTGGACACCAGGCCGATCGG
>DIAZ01000036.1:0-18359 GCA_002415925.1 Dietzia sp. UBA5065
GCGGATGCGACAGGGGAGTAGCGGATTTTTTTTGGGGGGGTGGCGTGGCCGTGGGATCGGGGCGTCAGAGGCCGAACGCCTCGAGCGCCGGGCGCCCGTCCATCCCCCCGTGGTCCAGACCGAACAGCCGGGCGACCGTGGGCGCCACGTCCAGCGTGCGGACCGGGCGGTCGACGACCTGCCCCCGGCGCACGATCCGGTGTCCGCCGCCGACGAAGAACGGGATCCCCAGCGTGACCTCATGACCGTGGTTGCCGGGGATCGGGTTGGAGAACGGCGTCGGGTCGGAGAAGCGCCACCCCGGATGGCACGTGGCCACCAGGTCCCCGCCGCGCTCGCCCAGGGAGAGCTCGGCGGGATCGTAGAGTCGGTTGACCCCGGGGAGTCCGCCGACGACCTCCCGCAGGCGCGCGAGCGAGGCCGCCCGCTCGGGCGCCGGGCCGAGGTAGGCGAAGGTGTCCGCCCCGCCGTTCTGGGCGATCCCGAACCGGCCCCGCAGGGCGGGGTCGGCGTCGATCGCGCCGGCCGCGCTGATGAGCCGGAGCGGCTCCGACCAGTCCATGCCGTGGTCGGCCAGCACGATGAGCACCGAGCGCTCCCACCGACCGGTCGAGCGCAGGAACTGCTCGAAGTCCCAGAGTTTGTTGTCGGAGTTCGCGACCGCCTGGTTGCGCGCCAGCCGCAGCGACGTACCCGACAGGTCCATGTGCCCGAATCGGTCCATGTCGCCGAGGTTGACGAAGGTCATGCGCGGGGCGTGGTCGGTGACGGTCCGCTTGAGGGCCTCGACGGTGAACCAGTCCAGGGAGTGGTCGGTGATCGGCACCAGCGGGAAGGGCGCCCACTGCACGCTCGCACGCCCGCCGAACAGCCCGTGGAGGTAGTCCTTGCTCAGCACGCTCGCGGTGGTCAGCCCCGCCTCGGTGCGGATGCGGTCGAGCACGGTGGGGGCGCGCAGGTCGTCGGGCCGGTCGAGGGTCCTGTCGGTTCCGGCCGCGTGGTCCCAGACGGCGTTCGCGGGGACCCCGTTGCGTTCGGGTAGGACCCCGGTGACCATCGCGGCGTGGTTGGGCAGCGTCTCGGCGATCATCACCGAGGAGGCGTCGGAGAACCGGGTGCCCTCGGACGCCCAGCGGTGCAGCGTCGGGGCCTGGACGGGGTTGAGTTCGTCGGGCCGCATCCCGTCGGTGACCAGGACGTAGACATCGAGGTCGTCGGCGACGGGCCGGGTCGGGTTCGCCCACACCGGGGCGGGCTCGGCGAGCAGGGTGATGCCCACCGCCCCGGCCGCGGCGACCATCCCGGCGCCGGCCAGCGCCTCCCGGCGGGTCATGGTGGGGCCGTGGCAGGGGTCGTCGTGGCGGCTCATCGTGTGGGGCTCCTCCGGTCAGGATGGACTGCTGAGAGTTCTACCCCGCGCGGGCGGGGCGCACCTGGGATCCAGGGAACCGCACCGGGTGGAGTGAGGCCGGCGCGCCGCGCGGTGCGTCGCCGGATGTTCACCCGCGGGCGGTCCCGGGCCCGTCGGTAACCTGACGGGGTGAGCGATGACGCAGGGCTGTTCGCGGCCGGGGACGCCGGAGCCGGAGGGCCGGCGGGGTCGGCCGCCTCCGCGCCCCCGCCGATCGACCCGTCGGCCCCGCTGGCGGTGCGGATGCGGCCGCGGTCGCTGGAGCAGGTGATCGGACAGGACCACCTCCTGCGCCCCAACTCACCGCTGCGGCGCCTGGTCGAGGGACGGGGCGGCTCCTCGGTGATCCTCTACGGGCCGCCGGGCACGGGCAAGACCACGTTGGCCAACCTGGTGGCGAGCTCGTCCGGTCGGCACTTCGTGGCCCTGTCGGCGTTGAGCGCGGGCGTCAAGGACGTCCGGGCGGTGATCGACGACGCCCGAACCAGGCAGATCCACGGCCGACGCACGGTGCTGTTCATCGACGAGGTCCACCGCTTCTCCAAGAGCCAGCAGGACGCGCTGCTCGCCGCGGTGGAGAACGGCATCGTGCTGCTGGTGGCGGCGACCACGGAGAACCCGCATTTTTCCGTGATCGCCCCGCTGCTCAGCCGGTCGCTCATCGCCGAACTCCACGGGCTCGACGAGCAGGGCGTGGCCACCGTCATCCGACGTGCGGTCGCCGACGAGCGGGGGCTCGCCGGGACGGTCGAGGTCACCGACGAGGCGGTGGAGGACATCGTCCGACTCGCGGGCGGTGACGCCCGCCGCAGCCTGACCGTCCTGGAGGCCGCCGCGGAGGCGGCCGAGGACGGGTTGGTGACGCCCGAGATCGTCGAGCAGAGCCTGGACGCGGCCCCGGTGCGCTACGACCGGGACGGCGACCAGCACTACGACGTCACGAGCGCCTTCATCAAGTCGATCCGCGGCTCGGACGTGGACGCGGCCCTGCACTACCTCGCACGGATGCTGGTGGCGGGGGAGGATCCGCGCTTCATCGCGCGCCGGCTCATGATCCACGCGAGCGAGGACATCGGGATGGCGGACCCCACCGCGCTGCTCTCGGCGTCGGCCGCGGCCGAGATCGTGCAGAAGGTGGGGCTACCGGAGTGCCGTCTCGCCCTGGCCCAGGCCACCATCCACCTCGCCACGGCCCCCAAGTCCAACGCGGTCATCTCCGCGATCGACGCCGCGATGGCCGACGTCCGGGCCGGGGGCGTGGGGGAGGTGCCGCGGCACCTGCGCGACGGCCACTACGCCGGGGCCAGGGGGCTGGGCAACGGGGTCGGCTACACGTACGCCCACCAGGCCCGGGCGGGGGTGGTGGAGCAGCAGTACCCGCCGGACGAGCTCGTCGGACGCGACTACTACTCACCCTCCGGTCACGGGAACGAGCGGGAACTCTCGACACGCCTCACCAGGCTGCGCGGCATCATCCGGGGGACGACGTAGCCCGGGTCCGGGAACCCTCGTCACCGGTGGTCGCGGCACCCGGGCGGCGATCCGGTCCCGGGGCGCCCACCTCGTCGTCGTCTCTGTCGTCGTCTCCGTCGCGGTCGCCGCGGGCGTCCCCCCGTCCGGCCTTCCTCCGACCGCTCCGGAGCCGACGGTAGGCTGAGCAGTCGTCCCACCACCTCGTCACGACCACCAGTGAGGCCCCCTGTGCAGACCCATGAGATCCGGCGTCGTTTCCTCGACCACTTCGTGCGGGCCGGGCACGCCGAGGTCCCCAGCGCGTCACTGGTCCTGGACGACCCCAACCTGCTGTTCGTCAACGCCGGCATGGTCCCGTTCAAGCCGTACTTCCTGGGCCAGGAGACCCCCGAGCACGCCACCGCGACCTCCATCCAGAAGTGCGTGCGCACCCTCGACATCGAGGAGGTGGGCATCACCACCCGCCACAACACCTTCTTCCAGATGGCCGGGAACTTCTCCTTCGGCGACTACTTCAAGGAGGGGGCGATCCGCCACGCGTGGGCGCTGCTCACCACATCCGTGGAGGACGGGGGGTTCGGGATCGATCCGGAGCTGCTGTGGGTCACCGTCTATCTCGACGACGACGAGGCCTTTGGCATCTGGCGGGACGTGGTCGGCATCCCCGCCGAGCGCATCCAGCGCCGGGGCATGGCGGACAACTACTGGTCCATGGGCGTGCCGGGGCCGTGCGGTCCCTGCTCGGAGATCTTCTACGACCGCGGGCCGGCGTACGGGCTCGAGGGCGGGCCGGAGGCGGACGAGGACCGCTACATCGAGATCTGGAACCTCGTCTTCATGCAGAACGAGCGCGGCGAGGGCACCGGCAAGGACGCGTTCGAGATCCTCGGACCGCTGCCCAAGCAGAACATCGACACGGGCATGGGCGTGGAGCGCGTCGCGTTCCTGCTGCAGGGGGTGGAGAACGTCTACGAGACCGACCTGCTCCGCCCGGTGATCGACACCGCGGAGCGGCTGTCCGGCGCCCAGTACGGTGCGGACCACGCCTCCGACGTGCGCTTCCGGGTGATCGCCGACCACGCGCGGACGGCGTACATGCTCATCTCCGACGGGGTGACCCCGGGCAACGAGGGCCGCGGGTACATCCTGCGGCGCCTGCTGCGCCGCATCGTGCGGTCCGTGCGGCTGCTGGGCGCGACCGGGGACGCGATGGCGGCCTTCATGGCCACCGTCAGGGAGGCGATCGGCCCGTCGTTCCCGGAGACGGTCGCCGGGTACGACCGGATCGAGCGCATCGCGGTGGCGGAGGAGGTGGCCTTCCTCAAGACCCTCGAGTCCGGGACGCAGCTGTTCGAACGCGCCGCCGAGGCCGCCAGGGAGTCGGGCGCCGCCACCCTGTCGGGCCGCCAGGCCTTCGCCCTGCACGACACCCACGGCTTCCCGATCGACCTCACCCTCGAGATGGCGGCCGAGGCCGGACTGACGGTGGACGAGGAGGGCTTCCGCTCCCTCATGTCCGAGCAGCGGGCCCGGGCCAAGGCGGACTCGCAGTCCAAGAAGCACGCCCACGCCGACCTCTCGGTGTACCGCGACTTCCTCGACGCGGGGGAGACCGTCTTCACCGGCTTCTCCGAGCTGACCGACGAGTCGACCCTGGTGGGGATCGTCTCCGGCGGCGATTCCGTGCGGGTGGCCAGGGAGGGTGACCAGGTCGAGTTCGTGCTCGACCGGACGCCGTTCTACGCCGAATCCGGCGGGCAGCTGGGCGACCGCGGCATGATCTCCACCGCCGGCTTCCAGATGCGGGTGGACGACGTGCAGAAGATCGGCAAGAAGCTCTGGGTACACAAGGGCGTGCTCACCGGGGGGGAGGTCGAGGCCGGCCAGCTCGTCACCGCGGCGGTCGACCCCGAGTGGCGCAAGGGCGCCACGCAGGGTCACTCGGCCACCCACCTCGTGCACGCCGCGCTCCGGCAGATCCTCGGGCCGGAGGCGGTCCAGGCGGGCTCTCTCAACAAGCCGGGCTACATGCGGTTCGACTTCAACTGGTCGGGCTCCATCCCGGCCGACGTCCTGGCGCAGGTCGAGGAGATCACCAACGCGGCCGTGGACGCCGACTACGGCGTGAACACGGTCGAGACCTCCCTCGACGAGGCCAGGCGGATGGGCGCGATGGCCCTGTTCGGGGAGAACTACGGGTCCCGCGTCCGGGTGGTGGAGATCGGCGGCCCGTTCTCCATGGAGCTGTGCGGCGGCACCCACGTGTCGAGCTCCGCCCAGATCGGCCCCGTCACCCTGCTGGGCGAGGCGTCGGTGGGATCGGGTATCCGCCGCGTGGAGGCCTACGTCGGCATGGACGCCTACCGGCACCAGGCCCGCGAACGCGCGCTGGTCTCGGGCCTGGCCACCTCGCTCAAGGCGCCCACCGACGAGCTGCCCGACCGCGTGGCCGCGCTGGCGGCCAAGCTCCGGGACGCGGAGAAGGCCCTCGAGGCGCTGCGCGCGGCGTCACTGGCCTCCCAGGCCGGGGACCTGCTGTCGGCGGCCGAGGACCTCGGCGGGATCCGCTTCCTCGCGCACTCGACCCCGGGGGGAGCGGCGGCTGACCTCCGCACCCTCGCCTCCGACCTCAAGGGCCGGCTCGGCGGGGACGCCGGGGTCGTGTTCCTCGCCGCTCCCGGCGCGGACAAGGTTCCGTTCGTGATCGCCGTCAGCCCCGCCGCCCAGGACCGCGGGCTCAGGGCCGGCGACCTGGTCAAGGCAATCGCCCCCGCACTGGGGGCGCGGGGCGGCGGGAAGCCGGACATGGCGCAGGGCGCGGGAACCGACCCGTCCGGACTCGACGCCGCCGTGGCCGCGCTGCGCGCCGCGGTCCGGGAGGTCGGGTGACCGACGCCCCCGGCGCGGCCGGCGTCGGGGCCGGGTGGACCCGCGGCCGACGCCTCGGGCTCGACGTGGGCACCGCACGCATCGGTGTGGCCTCGTGCGACCCGGACGGGATCCTCGCGACACCTGTAGAGACGATCCGCGTCTCCAGTGGCGACCCCGGGTGGGCGGCGGAGGTCGCGCGTCTGTCCGCCCTCGTCGAGGAGTACGACGCCGTCGGGGTGATCGTGGGGCTGCCCACCTCCCTCAAGGGCAGGGACACCGCGTCCACGGCGATGGCCCGGTCGTTCGTCGCCGCGCTCGAGGCCGCCTCGCCGGACCTGGCCGTGGAGTTCCAGGACGAGCGGCTCACCACCGTGTCGGCGGGAGCCGCGCTCCACGGGGCGGGCAGGACGACCCGCCAGCAGCGCGGGATCATCGACCAGGCCGCGGCCGTGGTGCTCCTGCAGGCGTGGCTCGACTCACGGCACGCCCGTCGATGAACGGTGTGCGCGGCGCGTCGGCTGGATAAACTCACCGCGAGCACCACGCTGTCCGTCGGGCAGCTCCACCGAACCCCTGGCTAAGGAGCACCATGTCTGCGGCACGAGGACGATCGCGCACGAGTGGCACCACCAGATTCATCCTCCTCGCGGCCGTGGTCGGGGTCGTCCTGGCCTTCGCGGTGATGGTCTTCCGCAATCTCAACGCCGAGGTCTCCGCCGCGCCGGACTTCAGCGGCGAGGGCACCGGCAACGCCCTGCTGCACGTCGAGCCGGGGGACACCCTGGGGATGGTCGGTGACCGGCTGTACGACCTGGGGACGGTCGCCAGCACGCGCGCGTTCACCGGCGCCGCGTCCGGGACCCCGGTCGAGGGCATCCAGCCGGGCTACTACCAGGTGCGCGAGGAGATGAGCGCCGCATCGGTCGTGGCGGCCCTGGCGGATCCGCGGAACCGCGTCGGCTTCATCGACATCAAGCCCGGGGGGCGCCTGCTGGACACCGTGGTGGTGGGCGGCGGCACGGAGAAGGGCATCTTCACCCAGATCGCCGAGGCCACCTGCCTGCGGGACCTGGACGTGCCCGACGCCCCGCCGACGTGCCGGTCCCCGCTCGAGATCGTCGACGCCGCGGTCCGGGTGGATCCCGTGGCCCTGGGGGTTCCCGGGTGGGCCATCAACGAGGTGCAGGCCGCGCCCGACCCCGTGCGGCGCCTCGAGGGCCTGATCGCACCGGGGGTCCATACCGTCAACCCCCAGTCCGACCCCGTCGAGATCCTCCGCCAGCTCATCGCCTCCTCCACCCAGTCCTACGACCAGACCGGGCTCGTGGCCTCCGCCGAGCGGATCGGCCTTACCCCGTACCAGGTCGTCACCGCCGCCTCCCTGGTGGAGAAGGAGGGCACCCTCGAGGACTTCGACAAGATCGCCCGGGTGATCCTCAACCGTCTCGACGAGCCGATGCGGCTCCAGTTCGACTCCACGGTCAACTACGCGCTCGCCGACCAGGAGATCGCCACCACCGACGCCGACCGCGCGGCGGTGACGCCGTGGAACACCTACGCGATCGACGGTCTGCCGTACGGCCCGATCGGCTCTCCCGGACTCGACGCGTTGCGCGCCATGGAGAACCCGGCCGACGGGCAGTGGAAGTACTTCGTCACGGTCGACATGCAGGGCACCACCAGGTTCGCCGACGAGTACCCGGAGCACGAGCGCTACCAGAGTGAGGCGATCGCCAACGGGGTCCTGTCCAGTGGGCGCTGACCCCGTCATCCCGCCGGCCGACGGCCCCCGGTCCGCCGCGGTGCTCGGGCACCCGGTGGATCACTCGCTCTCCCCGGTCCTCCACGGCGCCGCGTACCGCGCGCTGGGGCTGGACGGCTGGACCTACGAGCGGATCGACTGCGACGCCGAGCAGTTGCCGGCGGTCGTCGACGCATCGCCGGCGGACCGGGTGGGTTACTCCGTCACCATGCCCGGGAAGTTCGCCGCGCTCGACCACGCCACCGAGGTGAGCGCCCGGGCCCGGATCGTCGGGAGCGCCAACACCCTGGTGCGTCGCGGCGACGGGTGGTGGGCGGACTGCACGGACGTCGACGGCGTGACCGGCGCGCTGGCGGCCTTCGGGGACCTCCCGGCGGAGCCGACCGCCGTCGTGCTGGGGGTCGGCGGGACCGCCCGGCCGGTCCTGGCGGGACTCGCCGAGGCCGGCGCCACCCGGGTCGTCCTGGCGTCGCGTCGCCACAACGCGGGACCGGCGGCGGCCTGCGGTCGGGTGCTGGGGCTGGAGATCCACACGATGTTGCTCACCGATCACGCCCTCCCGGCCGAGGTCGCGGGGGCGGACGTGCTGATCAACACCGTTCCCGAACCGGGGGTCCGGGATCACCTGCAGCTGGTGTCCCACGCCCGTCGTCTGTTCGACGTCCTCTACCAACCCTGGCCCACCGCGGCGGGTGCGGTCGCGCGCGACTACGGGATCCCGGTGGTCGGGGGCGACGTGATGTTGCTCAACCAGGCCTTCGGTCAGGTCGAGTTGTTCACGGGCCGCCCGGCGCCGCGCGCGGAGATGGCCGCCGCCCTGACGGAGGCGCTCGGTCGCTAGCGCGGCCCTGATGTGCCGGTCCGGCGGCGGTCGTGGGATGATCGGCGGCGTGCTGAAGTGGACCACCGCCGGAGAATCGCATGGCCAGGCCCTCGTGACGATCCTCGAGGGCGTCATAGCGGGTGTAGAGGTGACGAGCGAGGACATCGCCTCGCAGCTCGCCCGTCGCCGCCTGGGCTACGGTCGCGGGGCCCGGATGAAGTTCGAGGCCGACGCGGTGCGGGTGCTCGGGGGGGTCCGCCACGGTCGCACGATGGGCTCTCCCATCGCGATCGAGGTCGGCAACACCGAGTGGCCCAAGTGGGAGCAGATCATGTCCGCCGACCCGGTGGACCCCGACTCCATCGAGGACAAGGCCCGCGCGGCGCTCCTCACGCGACCCCGGCCCGGTCACGCGGACTTCGCGGGGATGCTCAAGTACGACTTCGACGACGCCCGCATGGTCCTGGAGCGGGCCAGCGCCCGCGAGACCGCGGCCCGGGTCGCCGCCGGGACGGTGGCCCGCGCCGTCCTGAGGGACGTGCTGGGAGTGGAGGTGCTGTCGCACGTCGTCTCCATCGGCGGCTCGGAGCCGTACGTCGGACCCGAACCGGCCTTCTCCGACCTGGCGGACATCGACGCCAACCCCGTCCGCGCCTTCGACACCGCCACCGGCGAGTCGATGATCGCCGAGATCGAGGCCGCCAAGAAGGCCGGGGACACCCTCGGCGGGGTGGTCGAGGTCGTGGTCCACGGGCTGCCCATCGGGCTCGGATCCCACGTCTCGGGCGAGGAACGTCTCGACGCCCAGCTGGCGGGTGCCCTCATGGGCATCCAGGCCATCAAGGGCGTCGAGGTGGGCGACGGGTTCGAGACCGCACGGCGGCGCGGCAGCGTCGCGCACGACGAGATGCTCCGCGGGGCCGACGGCGTCGAGCGGAGGACCAACCGCGCCGGGGGACTCGAGGGCGGGATGACCAACGGCCAGGCCCTGCGGGTTCGCGCCGCGATGAAGCCGATCTCCACGGTGCCGCGGGCACTGGGCACCGTCGACATGGCGGACGGGTCCACCGCCACCGCCATCCACCAGCGCTCGGACGTGTGCGCGGTGCCGGCCGCCGGGGTGGTCGCCGAGGCGATGGTGGCCCTCGTCCTGGCCCGATCGGTCCTGCAGAAGTTCGGCGGGGACTCGCTGTCCGAGACGCGCCGCAACGTCCGGGGTTACCTCGACGCGGTGGCCGAGCGACTGGACTGGGACACGGACCCGGCATGAGCGACCCGGCCCGACCGGTCGCCGTCCTGGTGGGTCCGCCGGGTGCCGGCAAAACCACCATCGGACGCAAGGTGGCCCGGCGGCTGGACGTACCGTTCCTCGACGCCGACCAGATGATCGAGGAGTCCGAGGGCCGGACGATCCCGGAGATCTTCGCCACGGACGGCGAACCCGGCTTCCGCGCGATCGAGGAGCGGATCGTGGGGCAGGCCCTCGAGTCGTTCGACGGTGTGCTCTCCCTCGGCGGCGGGGCGGTGCTCTCGGCGGAGACCCGGCGGCGACTGCGCGGACAGCGCGTGATCCACCTGACGATCGGCGTGGCCGAGGGGGTGCGCCGATCCCAGGGGCCGGGCCGACCGCTGCTCGCCGGTGGCGACGTGACCGCGCGCTACCAGGCGCTGCTGACCGAACGCTCGCCGCTGTACCGCGAGGTGGCGTGGTCCACGGTGAGCACCGAACGCCGGAGTTCGGGCAAGGTGGTGTCTGAGATCGTCGACAGGCTCACCTCCGGTGACCCGCACGTCCGGGACGCGGGTGTCCGACCGTGAACGACGCTGGACCCGATGGCGATACGACCGAGGAGCGGGAGCTGCAGATGAACCAGGACCACGAGAAGGCCGGACCCGTGGTGGTCGAGGTGCGGTCCGCCGACCCGTATCCGGTGGTGATCGGTCGCGGTCTGCTGCCCGAGATCCTCGAGGCGTGCTCCTCCGCGCGCAACCTCGCGATCTTCCACCAGCCCCCGCTGACCCAGACCGCCGAGGCGCTGCGGGAGAAGCTCGCCGAGGCCGGCGTCAACGCCCACCGCGTGGAGATCCCCGACGCCGAGGCCGGGAAGGACCTCCAGGTCGCGGGGTACTGCTGGGACGTGCTCGGCAAGATCGGGCTCGGCCGCAAGGACACCGTGGTGAGCCTGGGCGGCGGGGCCGCCACGGACCTGGCGGGCTTCGTGGCCGCCACCTGGATGCGGGGGGTCCGCGTGGTGCACATCCCCACCACCCTCCTGGCCATGGTCGACGCGGCCGTGGGCGGCAAGACCGGGATCAACACCGACGCGGGGAAGAACCTCGTCGGCTGCTTCCACGAGCCGGCGGCCGTCTTCATCGACACCGCCACCCTCGAGTCGGTGCCGCGCAACGAGCTTGTCTCCGGCATGGCCGAGGTGGTCAAGTGCGGCTTCATCGCGGACCCCGTGATCCTCGACCTCATCGAGGCCGATCCCGAGGCGGCCCTCGACCCGACCGGCGACACGATCGTCGAGCTCATCCGCCGCAGCGTGCAGGTCAAGGCCGACGTCGTGGGCCAGGACCTCAGGGAATCGGGCCTGCGCGAGAACCTCAACTACGGACACACCCTCGGCCACGCGGTCGAGCGGCGCGAACAGTACCGCTGGCGGCACGGCGCGGCCGTGAGCGTGGGCATGTGCTTCGTGGCCGAACTGGCGCGGCTGGCCGGCCGCCTCGACGACGCCACGGCCGACCGTCACGCCTCGATCCTGTCCTCGCTGGGGCTCCCCACCGGGTACGACGAGGACGCGTTCCCCCGGCTGCACGAACTCATGGCCGGGGACAAGAAGAACCACTCCGGGTTCCTGCGCCTGGTGGTGCTCGACGGCCTCGGCCGCCCCGCTCGCATGGAGGCCCCGGACCCGTCGCTCATGGTGGCGGCCTACGCGGCGATCTCCGAGGGCCGCCGACCCAGCGGTGGCGGGATCCTGCTGTGACCGACCGGTTGGCCGCGCGGCGTCGCGACGTGGCCGCCGCCGTCGTCGACGCGGGGGCGACCGCGCTCCTCGTCACCGATCCCCGCAACATCGCCTACCTCACCGGCTTCCGCGGCTCCGGCGGCGCCGCCCTGGTGGAGGACGACGGCGAGGCGGTGCTCTGCACGGATTCGCGTTACGAACTCCAGGTGGTCGAGCAGGCGCCGGGCGTGGGGCACGTGATCTCCCGGGAGTACGTCCCGGGAGTCCTGGGGCGCCGCCGTGGACCCGCGGACGCCCCGCTCGCGGTGGAGGCGGACGTCCTCACCCTGTCGGCCGCGGCCGCCCTGCGCCGGTCCCTCCGGGAGGCCGGGGCGTCGGGCACCCCGATCGTGGAGACCAGCGGGTTGGTCGAGCAGGTCCGTCGCACCAAGGACCCGACCGAGCTCGACACGATCGGTCGGGCGTGCCGGATCGTGGACCGCGCGTGGACCGATCTGCTGGCGAGGGGGCTGCTCGCCGTGGGCCGCTCCGAGCGGGAGGTCGCCGCGGATCTCGAGCACGCGATGCGCAGGGCCGGGTCCGACGGCGTGGCCTTCGAGACGATCATCGCCTCGGGCCCCAACGGCGCCCACCCGCATCACGTGCCCGCGGACCGCGTGCTGGCCGACGGGGACCTGGTCGTGGTGGACTTCGGCGCGACGGTCGCCGGTTACGCCTCCGACTGCACCCGGACGGTGGCGCTGGGCGGCGCGGCGGACCGGTTGCTCGACGCCTACGAGGTCGTCCGGCGCGCGCAGATCGCCGGTGTCGACGCGGTCCGCGCGGGGCTCTCCTGCGCCGAGCTGGACGGGGTCAGTCGCGGGATCATCGCCGGCGCCGGATTCGGCGACCACTTCGGCCACTCCCTGGGACACGGGGTGGGGTTGGACGTCCATGAAGCGCCCGCGGTGTCGCAGAGATCCACGAGTACACTGTCCGACGGCGATGTGATCACCATCGAGCCGGGGATCTACCTCCCGGGCCTCGGGGGGATCCGAATCGAGGACACCGTGGCCGTCACCGGCGGCGGCGGCAGGTCCCTGACCACCACGTCGACGGCGCTCAGGGTGCTCTGAGCAGCCGTCCCACGAAGATGCGCGCGGCGCCGGTCCCCGGCCGCCCGCGGCCGACCCGCGAAGGAGAACCGACCATGGCGTCCACCGCCGACTTCAAGAACGGCCTCGTCATCAAGGAGGAGGGGAACCTCTGGCAGATCCAGGAGTTCCAGCACGTCAAGCCCGGTAAGGGTCCGGCGTTCGTCCGCACCAAGATGAAGAACGTCGTCTCGGGCAAGACCATCGACAAGACCTTCAGCGCCGGCGTCAAGGTGGAGACCGCGACGGTGGACCGCCGGGACATGACGTTCCTCTACCGCGACGGCGAGGACTACGTCCTCATGGACGAGAAGGACTTCGAGCAGATCAACGTGCCGCCGAGCGTCATGGGCGACAGCGCGCGCTTCCTGCTGGAGAACACCAGCGTGCAGGTGTCCGTGCACGAGGGCGTCCCGCTGTTCGCCGAGATGCCCGTCTCCGTGGACCTGCTGGTCCAGCACACGGACCCGGGCCTGCAGGGCGACCGCTCGACCGGTGGGACCAAGCCGGCCACGCTCGAGACCGGCGCGGAGGTCCAGGTTCCGCTGTTCATCAACACCGGCGACAAGCTGAAGATCGACACCCGCGACGGGCGCTACCTCAGCCGGGTGAACGACTGACCATGACGGACGACGTCGACTACCGGCGCCGGGGCTCCCGGTTCCGGGCGCGGAAGCGCGCCGTGGCACTGCTGTTCGAGGCGGAACTGCGGGATGCGGACGTGGTGGAACTCGCCGAGGAGCGCCGCAGGATGGGTGCCGACTCCCAGGAGTTCCACGACGTGGCGCCGTACACCATGGAGATCGTCACCGGCGTGGCGGAGCGGCTCGACCGCCTCGACGCGATGATCTCCGAGCACCTGCGCGAATGGACCCTCGAGCGCCTCCCGGCCGTCGACAGGGCGGTGCTCCGCGCCGGCGCGTGGGAGCTGCTCTTCGGCACCGAGCAGGTGGATTCGGCCGTCGTCATAGACCAGTCGGTGCTGCTGATCACCGAGCTGTCCGCCGAGAAGTCGGTGGCCTACGTCAACGCCGTCCTCGACCGGGTCGCGGGGCTGGCCGAGCACATCCGGGCCGCCGAGCGAGCGGTGTCGGCCCTGGGATCGGCGGAGGCCTCGGACGTGTCCGAGCCCACCCCCGACACGCCGGAGGCGGGCCCCGGGGACTGATAGAGTTCGGTCCCGAAAGCTATCCCTTTAACGAGCCGTCCAGCGAGGCGGACAAGGAGGTGGTGATCGGTGAACGCTGATGGTCCGGATACGACCTCGGTCTCACTCTTCACGTCCGACGACGTCGCCAGGACGGTCTCCCGCCTGGCACATCAGATCATCGAACGCACGGCGGCGGACGCGCCCGACTCGGGCCCCGTGGTCCTTCTCGGCATCCCGACCCGAGGGGTGCCCCTGGCGCACCGCCTGGCCGAGCGAATCCGCGAGTTCAGCGGAGCGGACGTCCACGCCGGGTCGCTGGACGTCACCCTGTACCGCGACGACCTGGCCGGCGGCCCGCACCGCCCGATGGGCCCGACCTCGGTCCCGGCGGCCGGGATCGACGCCGCCACGGTCATCCTCGTCGACGACGTCCTCTTCTCCGGCCGGACGATCCGGGCGGCGTTCGACGCCCTCCGCGACCTCGGCCGTCCCGCCCGCGTCCAGCTCGCCGTCCTGGTGGACCGGGGGCACCGGGAGCTCCCCATCCGCGCGGACTACGTGGGCAAGAACGTGCCGACAGCCCGCGACGAGGACGTCTCGGTCCGGTTGACGGAGATCGACGGCCGCGACGCGGTGGTCCTCGTGCGGCCCGACCCGGAGGGCACGCGATGAAGCACCTGCTGTCTGCAGCCGATCTCGACCGCGACGCGGCGCTGTCCATCCTCGACGAGGCGGGTCGGCTCAAGGACGCCCTCCTCGGCCGCGAGGTGCGCAAGCTCCCCACCCTGCGGGGCAGGACCGTCCTCACCGTGTTCTACGAGAACTCCACCCGCACGCGGGTGTCCTTCGAGACCGCCGGCAAATGGCTGAGCGCGGACGTCATCAACGTCTCGGCCAGCGCCTCGTCGGTCCAGAAGGGCGAGTCCCTCCGGGATACCGCGATGACGCTGACGGCCATCGGTGCGGACGCCCTGATCGTGCGGCACCCCGCCTCCGGGTCCGCCCAGCAGATCGCGCGGTGGGTCGCGCCGGGCGGTGTCGGTCCGTCGGTGATCAACGCCGGGGACGGGATGCACGAGCACCCCACGCAGGCGCTGCTCGACGCCATGACCATCCGGGAGCGCCTCGGCGGGATCGAGGGACGACGGGTGGTGATCGTCGGCGACATCCTCCACTCGCGCGTCGCCCGGTCCAACGCCCTGCTCCTGTCCACGCTCGGGGCGGAGGTGGTCCTGGTGGCGCCGCCCACGCTGCTGCCCGTGGGCGTCGGGACGTGGCCGGTGCGCGCCTCGACCGACCTCGACGCCGAACTGCCCGGGGCGGACGCCGTGATGATGCTGCGGGTCCAGGCCGAACGGATGAACGGGGGATTCTTCCCGTCCGCCCGCGAGTACGCGATCCGCTACGGGCTGGGTCCCGCCCGCGCGGCGCGACTCCCCGGGCACGCCGTCGTGCTCCACCCGGGCCCGATGGTCCGCGGCATGGAGATCGGGTTCGACACGGCGGACGCCCCGTCGTCCGCGATCCTCCAGCAGGTCACCAACGGCGTCCACGTGCGGATGTCGGTCCTGCTCCACACTCTCGTCGGAACGGAAGGAACCCCCGAGTGAGCGTCCTCGAACCCCCGGCCCTGCTACTGCGCCGGGTGCGGCCGTACGGGGAGGGAGACCCCGTCGACGTGCTCGTCCGCGACGGTCTCATCGCCGCGATCGGGCCCGACGCGGGCGGTGCCACCCCCGACGGGGACCCCGGCACCGTCGAGGTCCACGACCTGGACGGCGCGGTGCTGCTTCCCGGGTTCGTCGACCTCCACACCCACCTCCGCGAGCCCGGCCGGGAGGACACCGAGACGATCGCCACCGGCTCGGCGGCCGCCGCCCGCGGCGGCTACACGGCGGTGTTCGCCATGGCCAACACCCAACCGCCGCAGGACAACCAGACCGTCACCGATTCGGTGTGGCGGATCGGGCGGTCGCTCGGGCTGTGCGACGTCCACCCGGTGGGCGCGGTCACCGTCGGGCTGAAGGGCGAGCAGCTCACCGAGATGGGGCAGATGGCCTCCGGTGAGGCGAAGGTCAGGATCTTCTCCGACGACGGCATGTGCGTGGACGACCCGCTGGTGATGCGTCGGGCGCTGGAGTACTCCGCCGGCCTCGGCGTCCTGGTGGCCCAACACGCCGAGGAGCCCCGGCTCACCCGGGGTGCGGTCGCGCACGAGGGGCCGACGGCCGCGCGGCTGGGGCTCACCGGGTGGCCGCGATCGGCCGAGGAGTCCATCGTCGCCCGCGACGCCATCCTCGCCCGGGACGCGGGCGCCCGGGTCCACATCTGCCACGCGTCCACGACCGGCACCGTCGAGTTGCTGAAGTGGGCCAAGGCGCAGGGGATCTCCATCACCGCCGAGGTCACGCCCCACCACCTCCTGCTCGACGACTCGCGGCTCGAGTCCTACGACGGCGTCTACCGGGTCAACCCGCCGCTGCGCGAGGCCCACGATGCCCGCGCGCTGCGCGAGGCCCTCGTCGCGGGCGTGATCGACTGCGTGGCCACCGACCACGCACCCCACGCCGCGCAGGAGAAGTGCTGCGAGTTCGCCGCCGCCCGTCCCGGCATGCTCGGGCTGGAGACCGCCCTGCCCATCGTGGCGGCGCTCCTGGTCGAGTCGGGGGAGATGACCTGGCGCGATCTCGCCCGCGTCATGAGCACCCGGCCCGCCGAGATCGCCGGCCTGCCGGATCAGGGGCGACCGATCCAGGTGGGCGAGCCCGCCAACCTCGCCGTCGTCGACCCCGATTCCCCGTGGACCGTCGTCGGCGAGGAACTCGCGAGCCTGTCCGCGAACACCCCCTACGAGGGCATGACGTTCGCCGCCCGGGTCGTGGGCACCGTCTACCGGGGCCGGATGACGAGCCTCGACGGGACGGTGCTCGCATGAGCCAGGACGCGTGGACCGTACTCGTCGTGCTCGCGGTGTTCCTCGGGCTGCTCGGGTTGATGGCGCTGGGGTGGCGCAACCGCAGCCGGTCCCAGGAAGGCCTGTTCGACCGGCTGCCGCCGGCCCCCGCCGATCCCGGTGCGGTGGTCCTCGGCCCGCTGACCGGCGTGTACATCGGCAGCACGATCGCGGGGGACTGGCAGGCGAGGATCGCCAGGGCACCGCTGGGGCACCGCTCCGCCGGCACCCTCACCGCGTACACCGGCGGCCTCGCGCTCGACCTGGTCGACGCCACCGTGTGGATCCCCAGGGCGGACCTCGTCGACGTGCGCCGCGCGTCCGCCCTGGCCAACAAGACCGTGCCCGGCGGCGGCATCCTGGTCGCCCGGTGGCACGTCGACGGCAGCGACGGCCGCTCCCTGATCGACACCGGCTTCCGGGCCGACGACAAGGACTCGTACCCCCGCTGGGAGGCACTGCGCGGCGACGCCACGCCCGCCGACCTGCCCGACACCCCCGAGACGCCCAGCTCCACCACCGAGGAGAAGCAGTGACATCGCACAACAGCACCACAGCCGCACCGGGGGCCCGTCAGCCCGCCGCGCTCGTCCTGGAGGACGGCCGGATCCACCGCGGCACCGCCTTCGGGGCGACCGGCACCACCCTCGGCGAGGCGGTGTTCACGACCGCCATGTCCGGGTACCAGGAGACCCTCACCGACCCGTCCTACTGCCGGCAGATCGTCGTCACCACCGCACCCCAGATCGGCAACACCGGGTGGAACGACGAGGACGGCGAGTCGCTTCTCGACGGCGAGGACGGCGGCGGCCGGATCTGGGTCTCCGGACTGGTCATCCGGGACCTCTCGCGCCGCGCGTCCAACTACCGGTCCCGGCGCACCCTCGAGGACGAGCTGATCGAGCAGGGGACGGTCGGCATCGCCGACGTCGACACCCGGGCGGTGGTCAGGCACATCCGCGACCTCGGCGCGATGAAGGCCGGCATCTTCTCCGGGGCGGACCTGGTCAGCGACGAGTCGATGCTCGCCACCGTGCGCGCGCAGGAGTCCATGGCGGGGGCCTCGCTGTCCGGCGTCGTCTCGACGGACGCCGCCTACGTCGTCGAGCCCGAGGGCCGGGCGCGGTTCACGGTGGCCGCCCTGGACCTGGGCATCAAGACCAACACCCCCCGCATGCTCGCCGCCCGCGGGGTCCGGGTCCACGTGATCCCCGCGGGCTCGACCCTGCAGGACGTCCTCGACCTGGACGTGGACGGGGTGTTCCTCTCCAACGGGCCCGGCGACCCGGCCACCGCGGACGCGGCCGTGCACCTCACCAAGGAGGTGCTGAGCCAGGGGATCCCGTTCTTCGGGATCTGCTTCGGCAACCAGATCCTGGGCCGCGCGCTGGGGCTGGAGACCTACAAGATGCGGTTCGGGCACCGGGGGACCAACATCCCGGTGATCGAGAAGTCCACCGGGGCCGTGGCCATCACGTCGCAGAACCACGGGTTCGCGCTCCGCGCACCGGAGACCGACACCTGGGAGACGCCGTGGGGTACCGCCACGGTCACCCACGTGTGCGCCAACGACGGCACCGTCGAGGGGGTCGCCCTCACCGACGGCTCCGCCTTCTCCGTCCAGTACCACCCCGAGGCCGCCGCGGGTCCGCGCGACGCCGCCGACCTCTTCGATCGATTCGTCAGCCTGCTCGGCTCCTCCGCCGAGGGTTCCGCCGACTCCAGAAAGGGCTCGAACTGATGCCCCGCCGCACAGACATCAACCACGTCCTCGTGATCGGCTCCGGTCCGATCGTCATCGGCCAGGC
>DIAZ01000036.1:18604-19297 GCA_002415925.1 Dietzia sp. UBA5065
TTCGCCGACGCCACCTACGTGGAGCCGATCACGCCCGAGTTCATCGACAAGATCTTCATCAAGGAGGCGGCGGACGGGCACCCGATCGACGCCGTGCTCGCCACCCTCGGCGGGCAGACCGCGCTCAACGCAGCTATGCAGCTCGACGCGCAGGGCATCCTCACCAAGCACGGGGTCGAGCTCATCGGCGCCGACATCCCCGCGATCAACCGCGGTGAGGACCGTCAGACCTTCAAGGACATCGTCGCGAGCGTCGGCGGGGAGTCCGCCCGCAGCGCCGTGTGCCACACGATGGAGGAGGTCCACGCGACCGTCGCCGAACTCGGCCTGCCGGTGGTGGTGCGCCCGTCGTTCACCATGGGCGGGCTCGGGTCCGGCCTCGCGTACACCACCGAGGACCTCGAGCGGATCGCCGGCGGGGGCCTGTCGGCCTCGCCCACCGCGAACGTCCTGATCGAGGAGTCGATCCTCGGGTGGAAGGAGTTCGAGCTCGAGCTCATGCGCGACAACAAGGACAACGTCGTGGTGGTGTGTTCGATCGAGAACGTCGACGCCCTGGGCGTCCACACCGGTGACTCGGTCACGGTCGCCCCGTCGATGACCCTCACCGACCGCGAGTTCCAGAACATGCGCGACGTCGGGATCGACATCCTCCGGGCCGTCGGCGTGGACACCGGCGGCTGCAACATCCAG
>DIAZ01000036.1:19444-19999 GCA_002415925.1 Dietzia sp. UBA5065
CATCCAGTTCGCGATCAACCCCGCGGACGGCCGCCTCGTGGTGATCGAGATGAACCCCCGCGTCTCGAGGTCGTCGGCCCTGGCGTCCAAGGCGACGGGATTCCCGATCGCCAAGATCGCCGCCCGGCTCGCGATCGGGTACTCGCTCGACGAGATCACCAACGACATCACCGGCGAGACCCCGGCGTGCTTCGAGCCGACCCTGGACTACGTCGTGGTCAAGGCGCCGCGGTTCGCGTTCGAGAAGTTCCCGGGCGCCGACGACACCCTCACCACCACCATGAAGTCCGTCGGCGAGGCCATGAGCCTGGGCCGCAACTACCGCGAGGCGCTGGGCAAGGTCATGCGCTCGCTGGAGACCAAGGCCGCGGGCTTCTGGACCCTCCCGGACGAGACGATCGCGCCCGGCCGGTCGACCGACGTCGACGCCGTGCTCGCGGACCTCGTGCGGCCGACCGAGGGGCGGATGTACGACGTCGAGCTGGCCCTGCGCCTCGGTGCGACCGTCGACCAGGTCCACGAGGCCTCGGGCATCGACCCGTGGTTCGTCGACGA
>DIAZ01000036.1:20257-20550 GCA_002415925.1 Dietzia sp. UBA5065
GGCGTCCAGCGCCTGCGCCACCGCCTCGGCGTGCGGCCCGTCTACAAGACGGTCGACACCTGCGCCGCGGAGTTCGAGGCCAAGACGCCCTACCACTACTCGACCTACGAGCTGGATCCGGCGGCCGAGTCCGAGGTGGCGCCGCAGACCGAGCGCGACAAGGTCATCATCCTGGGTTCGGGACCCAACCGGATCGGCCAGGGCATCGAGTTCGACTACTCGTGCGTCCACGCCGCGCTCACCCTGTCCGAGGCCGGGTACGAGACCGTGATGGTCAACTGCAACCCGGAGAC
>DIAZ01000036.1:20698-24731 GCA_002415925.1 Dietzia sp. UBA5065
CAACTGCAACCCGGAGACGGTCTCCACGGACTACGACACCGCCGACCGCCTGTACTTCGAGCCGCTGACGTTCGAGGACGTCATGGAGGTCTTCCACGCGGAGTCCGAGTCGGGGACCGTGGCCGGGGTGCTGGTCCAGCTCGGGGGCCAGACCCCGCTGGGCCTGGCCGCGCAGCTCGAGGACGCCGGCGTGCCCATCGTCGGCACCAGCCCGTCGGCCATCCACCTCGCCGAGGACCGTCGCGAGTTCGGCGAGGTCCTGGTGAAGGCCGGACTGCCCGCGCCCGCGTTCGGCACGGCGATCAACGCCGAGGAGGCCACCGAGATCGCCGCGCGGATCGGTTACCCCGTGCTGGTCCGCCCGTCCTACGTCCTCGGCGGCCGCGGGATGGAGATCGTCTACGACGAGTCCTCCCTGCGGTCCTACATCGAGCGCGCCACGGAGATCAGCCCGGACCGACCGGTCCTGGTGGACCGCTTCCTCGACGACGCCGTGGAGATCGACGTCGACGTCCTGTGCGACGGCACCGAGGTGTACCTGGGCGGGGTCATGGAGCACATCGAGGAGGCCGGGATCCACTCGGGCGACTCCGCGTGCGCGCTCCCTCCCATCACCCTGGGCCGGGACGACATCGACCGCGTCCGGCGCTCCAGCGAGGCCCTCGCGTTCGGCATCGGCGTCAAGGGCCTGATGAACGTCCAGTACGCGATCAAGGACGACGTGCTGTACGTGCTCGAGGCGAACCCGCGCGCCAGCCGCACGGTCCCGTTCGTCTCCAAGGCCACCGGCGTCCACCTGGCCAAGGCCTGCGCGCGCATCATGCTGGGGGAGACCATCGCCGAGCTCAAGGCCGAGGGGATGCTCCCGACCGACCGCGACGGCGGGTCGCTCCCGGCGGACGCGCCCGTCGCGGTCAAGGAGGCGGTCCTGCCGTTCAACCGCTTCCGTACCCCGGAGGGCCACCCCGTCGACTCGCTGCTCAGCCCGGAGATGAAGTCGACCGGCGAGGTCATGGGGATCGGCCCGGACTTCGCGGTCGCCTTTGCCAAGGGCCAGCTCGCCGCCGAGGGGGTCCTGCCGACATCCGGGACCGTGTTCGTCTCGGTGGCCAACCGCGACAAGCGTTCGATGGTGTTCCCGGCGCAGCGACTGGCCGCGCTGGGGTTCACGGTGCTGGCCACCGAGGGCACGGCGCTCATGCTCCGCCGCCACGGGATCGCGTGTGAGACGGTCGCCAAACTCACCGAGTCCGGAACCGGCCCGGTGGACGATCAGGGGAACCCGGTCCGGACGATCGTCGACCGGATCAACGCGGACGAGGTCGACCTCATCCTCAACATCGCCTCGTCCACCGGCGGCACCCGGGCCGACGGACACGAGATCCGGTCGGCCGCGATCACCCGGCGGGTCCCGTGCGTGACCACCGTGCAGGGCGCGACGGCCGCGGTCCACGGCATCGAGGCGATGCAGCGCGGGGACGTCACGGTCAGCCCCCTGCAGGAGCTGCACAAGGGCTTCTCCGTCCGATGACCCCGATCGCACCCCGGGCCCACTTCGGGGCCCGTCTGCGGTCGGCCGTGGCCGACCGCGGCAACCTCTGTGTGGGGATCGATCCCCACCCGGCGTTGCTCGAGGCGTGGGGGCTCGGGGTCGACGCCGCGGGGGTGGCCGAGTTCGCCCGCCGATCGCTCGAGGCGTTCGGGGATCTCGTTCCCGCGATCAAACCCCAGGTGGCGTTCTTCGAGGAGTACGGGTCCGCCGGGATCGCCGTCCTGGAGGACGTCCTCCGCGGGATCGAGGCGTCCGGGGCGCTGTCGATCGCCGACGCCAAGCGCGGGGACATCGGGTCGACCATGGCCGGGTACGCCCGCGCGTGGCTGCGGGACGGCTCCCCGTTGGCGTGCGATGCGCTGACGGTGTCCCCGTACCTCGGGGTGGGGTCGCTCGACGCGGCCTTCGACATGGCCGCGGAGAACGGACGTGGCCTCTTCGTCCTGGCCCGCACCTCCAATCCGGAGGCGGCCGCTCTGCAGGCCGCCTCCGGCCCGTCCGGGACGGTCGCCCAGTCCGTCGTCGACGAGGTGGGCCGCCGCAACACCGCCGTCTCGACGGGCACCCCGGGGCCGTTCGGGGTGGTCGTGGGTGCCACGGTCGCCGATCCTCCGGCGCTCGGGGGACTCGCCGGGCCGGTGCTCATGCCGGGGGTGGGGGAGCAGGGCGGGACGCTCGACGACGTCAGGCGGATCGCCGGGCCCGCCCTGCCCCACACCCTCGTCAACGTCTCACGACACGTCCTCCGGGCGGGCCCGGATGTCGACGCGATGCGGGCGGTGGTCACCGAGTTGGCGCAGACCTACCGGTTCGGCGACGGCTCCTGATTCCGTCCGTCCCTGTGGGTCACCCGCGTCACATGCGTCACATCCCGCCGCGCACGCTGCGGATCGGATCGTCGGAATCCAGGCGTTTCGGGCGGCGGGGTGACGCCCCCGGCGCTAGTCTTCCGGTAGCCTCACGCGTCAATGCGCAGTTCAGACGGGGTGCCCAGACCGGCCCCGTGCGGATACGGGTCACCCCGGCCGCGTACTGTTGCAGAGGTCATCACGCCCGACGCCATGCCGGTCTCCCCACGGGGGGACGGAATCGCCCGGGTACGGTGAGTACGAGGGAGCGCCCGCTCCCGGAGGTGTTCCGCAGCCCGCGGACGCGCCGGGGCCGGTCACCGCACACCAGATGTGGATGTCCTACCGTGGACACCCGAGCACGTCATGAAATACACCCGAACCAGACGGAGGAATTGTGGCCCTTCCCCAGTTGACCGATGAGCAGCGCGCTGCTGCCTTGGAGAAGGCGGCTGCCGCCCGTCGCGTCCGAGCAGAGCTCAAGGAGCGCCTGAAGCGCGGCGGCACCGACCTCAAGCAGGTGCTCAAGGATGCCGAGAGCGACGAGATCCTCGGCAAGATGAAGGTCTCGGCGCTGCTCGAGGCGCTTCCGAAGGTCGGCAAGGTCAAGGCTCAGGAGATCATGACCGAGCTGGAGATCGCCCCGACGCGCCGCCTGCGTGGTCTCGGAGACCGTCAGCGCCGCGCACTGCTCGAGCGGTTCGACTTCACGGTCGACTGATCGACGCATGAGTACACCGTCATCCGGGGAGTCCTCCCCGGACACGGCGGCGCAGAGGGGCCGGCTGATCGTCTTGGCCGGCCCCTCCGCCGTCGGAAAATCCACCGTGGTCCAGCGCCTGCGTGAGCGGGTCGCCGACCTCTACTTCAGCGTCTCCATGACCACCCGGGACCCGCGCCCCGGGGAGGTCGACGGTCGCGACTACTTCTTCGTCACCCCCGAGGAGTTCCGCACCGCCGTCGACGAGGGCCGCATGCTCGAGTGGGCCGAGATCCACAGCGGGCTCCAGCTGTCCGGCACGCCGGCCGATCCCGTGCGGCGCGCCCTGGAGGAGGGTCGTCCGGTCCTCATCGAGGTCGATCTCGCCGGCGTCCGCCAGATCAGGGAGTCGCTCCCCGAGGGCGTGACGGTGTTCCTGTCCCCGCCCTCGTGGGAGGAACTCGAACTCCGCCTGCGCGGCCGGGGCACCGAACCGCACGAGGTCGTCGCGCGCCGACTCGAGACCGCGAAGGTGGAGATGGACGCCCGCGACGAGTTCGCGGTGGTGGTCGTCAACGACGAACTCGAGGCCGCGGTCGATGAGTTGGTATCATTGCTGGTCGGCCGCGACTGAGGCCGTAGCACCCCGAGAGCACCCACGAGCACCACCCAGGCTGTACCCAGAGGAGAACCCATAGTGGCCACCATCGAAGCCGCAGCGGCCACCCCGCTGTACGACACCCCGATCGGCATCACCAACCCCCCGATCGACGAACTCCTCGAGCGGGCGTCCTCCAAGTACGCCCTCGTGATCTTCGCCGCCAAGCGCGCGCGGCAGATCAACTCCTATTACAACCAGATCGAGGAGGGCATCCTCGAGTACGTCGGGCCCCTGGTCGACCCGGGCCTGCACGAGAAGCCGTTGACCATCGC
>DIAZ01000021.1 GCA_002415925.1 Dietzia sp. UBA5065
ACACCACTTTATGGGGCACTACTGTCCGCGCTACACCGCCACCTTCACCCTTGCCGCCATCGACGGCTGGCTAACCTGACGTTCGCAGCAGTCCCTAGGTGGTCACACCCGCGTAGAGTCCGTCCCACGCCTGCCTGCGTTCCGATCGGGCTTGCTCGTGAGGTGCCATCCGTCGCAGTACTGACAGTGGTACGAGCGATCTACCCGGAGGGTGCAGGTCTGCCCCTGCAGCTCAGCTCGACCACGTAGCCGCCGCGCCACCGTCAGTGCCTGGGTGGCGTCGTTACGCTGGTTGTACCTGACCTTTGCCACCTGCGGACAGCTGGGAAACCGCCCCTTCGGTGCTCCCCGCCGCCGTCGCGTCTGCCGAGCCATGACGCTGCTCCCTCCCGTGTGTCTGTCTTCCTGACGGGCCTCAGTTTTCGCGACAGAGTCCCCTGGGGCACCTCCCGCTCGGGAGGTGACCCAGATCGCTCATTCCTCCTCGTGACCGGTGGCGGTCCGGGACCGGCAGGGGCCATTCCCGTCGGCGAGACCAGGCGATTCGTTCGACAGGGCATTCGACAACAAGGCCCCAGCGACAGGGCCCGCGTCCCTCCCCCCGGACTTGTCGTCACCGGGGGACCCTTCGACCCGGACCGCGACGACGAATCGGGGAGCATCTACTGGGGCAAAGGCGACGATCGTCGCGTCATAGGCATTGTCCGGCCCCTGGGCGGTGCCCGTCTTGGCCCCGGCCCCCCCAGGCACGTGCGCCATCCCGTCCACTCGCCCCTCAGCGACCGACCTGACCATGGCCGACCGTAGCTGTGCCCCGACGTCCGGCGGGAGTGGATTCATCGACCGGCTGGCGGGCATGTCCTCGAATACCTCTCCGTGACACCGTCCGCGCAGGATTCTCGGGTCGGCAACCTCCGCTCCTCCGGCGACGTGCGCACCAAGGACGGCAAGTGCCAGCGGCGTCGCCCGAACCCCTTGCTGTCCGAACCCACTTCGAGCCACCGCATCAGGATCCAGGGCGCCCGGCCCCAGCGTGATCGGCTCCGTCGTGAGATTCCCGGAGCGATCAGGTACCGAGCTCACGCGGGATGCCATCTCCCTGAGAGCGAGTTCTCCCGTCCGGATCGCGATCTCGGCGAACGCAGTGTTCGCCGAGGCCGAGAGCGCACTCTCCATTGATCCCCCACCAAGCGTGCCGTCGGCGTTGCGGATCACCTGATGACCGCCAGGAGCCTGGTAGCCCGTCGACATCGGGGTGTCGGTGGGAACTCCGGCCTCCAGGGCCGCCGCCGCCGTCACCACCTTGAAAACCGATCCCGGGGCGGTCGCGTGAGTCTGGAATGCAGGGCCGTTCAAAGTGCGCGGGTCGACCTCGCCGCGGACGGCTTCAGACGCCTGCCCGGCGAGAGCGGCCTCGATCGCCCGCGCAGGATCCACTGCGGACGTGCTGTACGCAGCGAGAACACCACCGGAGACGAGGTCGAGGAGTACTGCATCCCCGACCTGCCCCTCAAGCAGGTCCCGCGCCTGAGTCTGAGCCCCACTGCTCAACGACGTCACGAGCCCGGGCGGAGCACAGTGCTTGCCAATGGCAGACTGCCACCACGTGTTCTCGCAGCTCATGAGGCCCCGGTACCGTTCTTCGACGCCGCGCCCGGCTCCGACGGCGGTGAAGCCCACGACATCGCCGAAGAGAGAGCCCTGGGGATAGTCACGCCCGTCACCTGCGGCGTTTGTCCTGGCGAGGACGGTCCCGTCGAAGGCGACCACAGCGCCCCGCCGCAGGGCCCAGTCCTTGGGAATGTTGGAGCCGGGTTCCACCCGAGGCTGTACTCCGGACACGACGACCAGGACCGCCACGCCGAGAAGCGCGGCGGCAGCCTCCATCCGCGGAGCCCGGAAATGCGTCGCCGGGTTCGGATCCCGAGTCACGGTCCCACTACCGCCAAGGCTGAGGACTACTGCGATGGTCGCCCATAAGCCGACCATTCCGGACATGCCTGTGCTCAGGAACGGCACCACCATGCCGGTCAGCGGCACATATCCGAGCGTGGCCGCGAAGGTCCACACGACCTGTGTCAGCACGAGAAGGGTCAGCGCCGTGGCCACGCTGCGAGCAACATCACCGTGACATTGGTCAACGGCGCGCCACAATGCCCGGATGATGACGGCGAAGAGCGCCAAGAGCACGACGAGGAAGAGCACTCCACGGGAGTGTCCGATAGCGGTCAGGACGAAATCGGACTCCTGTGCGAAGAACACTGTGGGACTCGCATCCGCGTCGACGCCGACGCCGAGCAGGCCGCCCTCGGCGATCGAAGCGAGACCACGACCGAGGTTCGTGACGTTGCCCTCACTCGTGATCGGAAAGAGCATGTCGCGGATTCGTCCACGGAAGGTGGTCGACACCAGTGAGCCGACCCCGAAGAGCACAACGATCGCGAGCGCCGAGGCGACCTTCACCAGCCTCGAGGTTCGGACCGCGAAGAGGAGGAAGACCGTCGTGAGGGAGATGAAGAGCAGGGGTCCGAGGTCGGCGTTGACGACGAACATGACGGCGGCGAAAGCGAGAAAGCCTGCGACCTTCGCCAGAGCGCGCGCCCCACTGCGCGCGTGCCGCCGCAGCGCGCTGGACTCCTGCGCGACGACGATCGCGACGATCGCGACGATGAGCGGACGCACGAACTCACCCGGCTGAACAACCAGGCCGAGCAGCCTCAGGTTCACATTCACCTGCCCTCCCCCTGCCACGTCGACCGGCGCGGAGAAGGGTGGCACTCGCGTCAAGGCCAATGACACGGCTGCGAAGACGGTCAGGGCGATCAGCCCGGAGACCGGAAATGCCTCGACCAATCCCCGTCCTCGGGCGGCACGCACGACCAACGCAACCACGACGAATCCGGCCAGGCCCAGTAATCCGCCGAAGGCGAATTCCGAGCCCTCCCCGCCGGCCTCCTGGAACGTTGCGACACCCACGGCGGTCAGCAGTGTGGCTGCCGTCACCGCAGGAACGGCGAACCGGGAACCGGTCGCCAGTCGCGCACACACAGCAGAGGCGGGGACGGCCGCCGCGGCGAGCAGTGCCCAAGTCCAGGTCTGGGTGTGGCTCAAGCCAAGGGCACTCATCGTGGTCCCGACGAGCACCGCGGCAGCGAGCGCGGCGAGCACTGTCGCGGAATCGATTCGACCTCGATCATCCATGAAGACTCCGTTCCCGGTGCTGATAGTGGCCTGACCTGGGTTCCCGTGGCTCCACCGGCCTATGAGGAAACAACGCGGAGCTCAACCTCGCCCAGGCCGATGGTTCCCCCCGGTGCAACCACGTCGCGAAGCATCAACGGCACGCCATCGACGAACACCGCCTCTTCGGAGGACTCGGAGAGCACCTGCACCAGCCCACCGTCGAGAGGCAGCAGGCGAACATGTCGTGGAGCCAGCCGCACATCGCGCAGGCGAATCGCACAGCCCTCCGCCGAGCCGACGGTGGCCGGGCCTGACACGGCGAACCGGCCGAGCGGCTTTCCGGAGCTGTCCCTGGCATCGAGGTGGACGAGTGGGGCCGACCCCCGCGTCGACCGGTCAGGGTCTCCAGTCGGCTCCGCGGAACGCTTCCCGACTGCCTGGTACAGCCCCACCGCCGACGCCGCGAGTGTGCTCAACACCGCCAGCTCAGCGATCATGAGTGGCCCCGAGCCGTCTGGTCGTGGCAGATGACCTCGATCACGGTGTCTGGGCCGAGGGAAACTGTGATTTCGTCTCCGACCCGAGCGAGGAAGGACTTCACGGCGAAGCCGTTCACCCAGGTCCCATTTGTCGACGGAGCACCCTCCGGGCTACCGTCCTCGATCTGCAGATCGAGCTCCGTGGCGTACACGCTGGCATGAACACCGGACACGTAAGGGTCGTCGAGTACGACGTCGTTGTCCCCGTCTGCACCGAGGTGGTACCAGCGGTCAGTGTAGAGCTGCACAGTCTTGCCGTCGGCGATGCTGAGGACCCACGGGGACGCCACCGGCACGTTCTCGATTCGTTCAGCACCGCTGTCGGACTCGACCTGCTCAAGGTTGATTCCGAGAGGCTCCGCGACACTTGTTCCCGGCCTGAGCATGTCCAAGGGGTTGTCGAACCTGACTCCGATGGAGACCGGTTCCGTCTGACCCTGATCGAGCACCAGGCGAACCCGCACCGCGGCGTGAGGCCAGCCGTTGAAACGGGCGCGATCGGCGGCACCGCGTGCGATCGCCGACTCGATCTCTTCCCGGTACCGGCCGACCGCCTGAAACTGTTCGGTGTTGACGGAGACGGTCAGCTGGTCGGGCATGTCCTTGAGCCCATCCGGGCGGACGATGGCACTCTTCTCGAGCGTGCGCACCGCCTTCTCGATCAACGTCGCGGAGCCGAGGGGTCGCAACAGGCCCGACCTCACGAGTCCGAGCCGCGACCACGACCGCACCGAGGCCCCCACGTTGTGCGACGTGTGGGCCTTCCTGGATGCAGATCCACGACGGGAACGCAACGACTTCAAACTTTGCCGAATCGTCCTGAACAGAATCGCGACGACGACAACGACCGCGACGACCATCCAGACCACATCAGGACTCATGAGGGACCTTCCGACGGAGTTCTTCTGACGCTGTCAGCGTGAACCACGGTCGGACTCGTGTGAACTCCCGAGCGGGAGCATCCCCGATAGTCGAGATATCCGGAACCGGTCGAACAGCGCCTCACGAACCGGCAGCTGACGAAGGTGCTTTCAAGTGGGCCACACAACGCGACGGCCTCGTCGGAGGACCTCGGCTGCTCAAACGCATCTGACGGCGGCTCGCCGCCGCCCGGCGACCGTCGAGGTGAGCCCACAGCTCTTCGCTGGCTCCCCGGAGAGCAGTCGTGAAGTTCGATAGGTTTCCCATTCACGACGATCGGAACCGCGCCGAACCCGGCCTAGGCACCTTGCCCCTGAGCCAGCACCCACGCTCCGACGACACCCGGCCTCGCGGAACGGCCCGAGCATGACGCCCGGCGTCTCCAGGTAGTCGGGCATCCTACGCAGCTCGCCCCCGACAACGTCGAGATCCTGTCCGCCCGCGTGCGCGATGCCGCTGGACAGGACGATGGAACGGAGTTGGAACACCTGACTCGCCCGGACAAGGAAGTTCCCCAGTCGGTCGCCGTACTGTCTCCAACCGTCGGCCTCACCCCGCTCGGCGATGAGGACGTCGAGCCTCCGGGTTGCCAGCGCCCGCCACATCTCCCGGTGCTCCGCGCCGGTGTCGAGGCGCCATTCGCCGAGATCCCGGTTCTCGCCGGAGCAGGGCGCGAGGAGCTGGCCTCCACTGTCCGTCATGCCGCTCCGCACGGACGTCCCGAGCGCCACCGCGAGTGCCCGTGGGGAACCAGTTGGTAACCCCGAGGGCCGTCGCGTGGACGGTGCCGTCGTTCACCACGACCACCGGGCACCACAGTGCCTCGGACAACTCGGCTCCGAGCGGCCCCTCCGGCCACCGACACCCCCACCGCGGACGGTCGACCCACCACCCCGCGCACGGTGGTGACGAGGCGCCCCGCTCGCGGAAGGCGATTGCTTCAAGTGAGAGATCCGCAGCCTCCCGCCCGGTGGCGATCCGTCTCGAGCTTCCACCCACGTCCACCACGACCACCCTCAGGAACTCACCCCTACCCCAACAACCCCCGCAGGTCCTCCGCCGTGAGTGCGGTGGAGAAGTGCTCGCCGTCGTCGAGGACGGAGGAGAAGAGCTCGGCCTTGCGCCGCTGGAGTTCCACGACGCGCTCCTCGATGGTGTCGCGGGCGACCATCCGGTAGACCATCACGGGCCGGGTCTGGCCGATGCGGTGGGCACGGTCGACGGCCTGGGCCTCCGTGGCGGGGTTCCACCAGGGGTCCAGCAGGAAGACGTAGTCGGCGCCGACGAGGTTGAGGCCGACGCCGCCTGCCTTGAGGCTGAGGCAGAACACCTGCGCGCCGCCCTCGGTGAACTCGCCGACGGCGCCGGCGCGGTCGATCGTGCCCCCGTCGAGGTGGGCCACGGTGATCCCCTCGTCGCGCAGCCGCTCCACGACGGTGTCGAGGTAGGTGGTGAACTGGCTGAACACCAGCGCACGATGCCCCTCCGCCACGACCTCCTTGAGGGACGAGATCAGCTCGTCGGTCTTGGCGGAGGAGATGCTCTCATGCGCGGGGTCGACGATCGCGGGGTCCAGGCACAGTCGGCGCAACACGGTGAGCCCGGCGAGGATCGTGATGCGGTTGGCGTCGAAGTCGTCGAGGAGCTTGAGCAGCGCCGCCCGCTGGCGCGCGAGCTCGCGCTCGTACACCCGCCGGTGCGCGGCCGAGAGTTCCACCTCCACCACGGCGTCGGTCCGCGGCGGAAGCTCGCCGGCGACGATTTCCTTGCGGCGGCGCAGCAGGAACGGCCGCAGGCGCCGCCGGAGCCTGCGAAGCGCCTCGGCGTCGCCGTGTTTCTCGATGGGCGCGCGGTAGAGGGTGCGGAACTCGCGGGCGTCGGGCAGGACCCCGCGGCAGGCGAGCGCGGACACGGCCCACAGCTCGGTGAGGTTGTTCTCCATGGGGGTTCCGGTGACAGCGAGGAGGAACTCGGCCCGCAACCCGGCCAGGGCGGCGAAAAGCTTGGACGCCGGGTTCTTGGCCTGCTGGGCCTCGTCGAGGATCACGCCGGCCCACCGCACTCCGGCGTACGCCTCGGCGTCGAGCCGCAGGACGGCCGCGGAGGTCACCACGATGTCGTGGGCGGCCGCGTCCTCGGCCACGGTGGTGCCGGCCTTGGCCTCGGTGACCGGCCTCCTCGACACCCGTAACGACGGCACGAAGCGCCGAGCCTCGGACTCCCAGTTGGGGACGACAGACGACGGCGCCACCACGAGGAATGGCCCGGGCGCGGCGGCACCCTCGGAAGCGCCGCCTGCACGAACACCGGCACCGTCGCCACCGGCCGTCTCGTGCACGTGCGCTATCAGTGCGAGCGACTGGAGGGTCTTGCCGAGCCCCATGTCGTCGGCCAGGATCCCGCCGACCCGGTGCCGCCACAACAGTGCCAGCCAGTCGAGCCCCTCCTTCTGGTACGGCCGCAGCTCGGCCCGGAGCGCGGCCGGCACGGGGACGGGCGCGGGGGTGTCCGAGGCCAGGTCGAGCAGCGCGCGGGCCCGACCGGTGGGTGGGGCGAGGTCGTCGGCCAGCGCGGCGAGGTCGGCGAGCATCCCCGACTGGCCGAGGCCCACGCGGAACTCGCCGTCGTCGTCCGGCAGCGTCCCCAGCCGCTCGACGGTGGCCTGCAGCGCCTCCTCCAGCAGCTCCCGGAGCTCGCCGAAGCGCTCGAGGTCCACCGTCACCAGGACGCCGTCGGTGGTGAGGAACTCCTCCTGACCCCTGACCACCGCCCGGAAGAGCTCCGCGAACGGCACGGGCCTGTCCTCGACGGTCACCGTGACTGACAGCCCGAGCCAATCGATCCCGGACCGTTCCTCGTCCTCGGCCGCCACGTGCACGCGAGGCCCCTCGGTGGCGCGCCGGACCTCCGCGACGCCCTCGAGCACGTCCACTCGGACGCCCTCCATCGCCCGGAGTTCGGGGACGCCGTCGACGAGTAACAGCGCAGCCTCGAGTCCGTCGATCCGCACCGGCGCGGACGACAGGGCCCACGCCCACTCCGACCTCTCGACCCGCTCGAGCGCCGCGGCGAGGTCCGGCTCGATTTCTGTAGAGGCGAACTCGTCAAGACCGAAGCGCTGCTCGACCTCCGAACCGTCGGACAGCCTCAGCACCACGACGCGGTGCCACTCGGCCAACAGATCCGGCCCGGGCTCGGAGTCCCCGCGCCCGTCGGCGCCACCCCGGAACGGCCGGATCGTGAGGCCCAGCTCCACCCGGTCGAACCGGGGCAACTCCAGCCGGCCGACGCGGTCCACCACGGGGACCGTCTCGGCGAGCTGTGGCAGGTACTCGCCACAGAACTCGGGCACCTCCGCCTCCGGCACGGTGATCTCGCGCCACGCGCGTAGGCCGCGGACCACGTCGGGGTCCATCCGCCCGACCGGGCTGAGCTCCAGTACGCGCCCGATCACCACGGCCGCGAGGTCCCCGTTCTGCCCCACCAGTGCACCCTGTGCGGGAGGGTCGGCCTCGTCGTCGACCCCCCGTTCCCCGTCCTCGTCCGCGATCACCTCGGCGGCTGCGGTGACCACCACCTCCCGCCCGTCGGGGCTCCACGCGGTAAGTCCGGCGCGGCGCGGCGCGCCGGGCCGGACCTCGGTCAGAGTGTCGCCGGGAACGATCTCGATCTCCGCCTCCGCGGCGGCGGCGAAAAGTGGCCAGAGGGCGGGCACCTCGGCGTCGCACAGGTCGAGCCACACGCGGGCCTGTCGGCGGCTCCGGGCCAGGGCGTCGACTGCGCGCAGCCAGCCGACCTGCGCCGGGGAGAGGTCGCCGGCGTAGCCGTAGCGCAGGCGGTCCCATTCCAGGCCCGCGGACTTCCACCGACCGCCGCGGGCGGGGACGACGATCCGCGCGCGCAGCCGGTTCCCCAGGCCGGGCCGGAGTCCGCCGGACCAGCCGTCGCGCACCTCGTCGTCGGCCACCACGGTGAGCTGCAGTCCCACGACCGGGGACTCCCGACGCGCGCGGCGGGCGGTGAGCGCGTGCACCGCGTCCTCCGCCACCCGGCGCCAGTCCGGCGGCGCGTCGTGGGCCGCGGCGGTGTCGACGAGCAACATCACCGCTGCGGCGTGCTTGCAGCGCATCCGCACGGGGCACGTGCACGCGGAGAACGTCGGCCGCGAGGCTCCGTCCGACTCCGGGATCGAGAGGGTGACGGTGGTCGAGTACCACTCGTTCCCGCTGCCCTCGACCCTCGCGGTGAGGCGCCTGGCCTCCGGGTCCAGTGCGAGGTCCCGCACCTTGCCGGGACGAACGTACGGCCGCGCGCGCCCCAGCGCCGCTGAACCCACGAACGCCTCGATCTCGGGCTCGGGGATCCACGTTCGTCTGGACACGGGGACACCGTAGGCGACCGGTCGGACATCGCGGCGCCCGAGCCGCCGACCAGGCATGTCGGTCACTGCGGGCGCTCGGGGCGCTCGGGGAGCTTCCACTTGGCCGGGAGGTCCGGATCGCCCAGGAGGGCGAGCGGGCCGAGCGCCCGGAGGAGAAGACCGAGCTCCTCCCCGATCTCCGCCTCGGAGTCGGCGTAGAGGGGGAAGGGCCCGCTGCCGACCATCGCCCAGCGTGCGACCCGTTCGGTGTGACGAAGTCTGGTGGCGTCGCGGCCGACGCGCTGTAGACGCCGATTGAGCTCTCGGCGCTCCCGGTCGGTGAGAGCGTCCCTCTGGTCCATCGTGTGGTTCCTCTCTGCAGTGCTGCATCGCCGCGACAGGCGACGACGCCCTCCCTGCGGACACACGAGTGCCCGGAGGAGGCGTCAGAGTGAAACTCCGGTAGAGCTACCGGGACGAATGAAGCTACCCGAGGAGGAGGCGCCGCACAAGGGCCGTGAAGGACTTAGCAGCTGTCGTACCCCGGCGCTACGGTGTGGACTCCACCCGCCACCAGGAGGAACCATGTCCGACCACGCCCACGCCCCCATCCGCCACGGCGAGATCCTCCTGATGCCCTGCGGGGAGCCGGACGCGGCCTCCGTCACGGCGGTCGAGCGCGACTCCGCGCCCGTCGTCGGTCACTCCGAGACCGGGCACCACCACGTGCTCGAGTGCCCCGTCCCGGTCGAGGTGATCCATGCCGACGGCACCTACGTCCGCCTGTCCGAGCCCGGCACCCTGGTCCAGCTCAAGGAGACCGACCGTCACCGCGACCTGCCCGTCCCCGCGGGCCTGTACTCGGTCCTCACCAAGTCCCAGTACGACCCCTTCGCCGGCGAGCGCCGCGCCGTGATCGACTGACGTGTCCGGGACCGATGACACCCCCCGGTTCGGCGCGGGCCTCCACACGGGCTCCGACACGGTCTCCGAGTCGGCCGTTTTCGCCCGGGCCCTGGATACGCTGCGCGAGTCGGGGATGCTGACTCACGACGAGACGCCCCTCCCCGGCCCGGTCTCGTACCGGGATGACATGCCGGACGGGTGGGCGGACCCACCGCGCCGGGTGATCGAGCGGACGGACGCCCTCGACTTCTCCGACGTGCACTGGGACGAGGGGGCGGTGATCGCCCGCGTCCGGGAGATCGCAGCGCTCGCCAAGATCCCCTGCGCCGAGGTCCGCGTCGTGCCCTCCCCCGCCGCGATGGGCGAGCTCGCGGACGCCCCGGGGTACCTGCACGCCTCCGCGGGGCCGGACCTCGCGCTCTCCCCGTGGAACCCCCACTTCGGTCGGCTCACCCGAGTCCTGAACGTGGACCGGTGGGCGGACGCTTTCGAGCGCGCGACCCCCGTCGGCGTCCGCGAGTCCCCGCGGCAGCGGTACGGCCGGGGCCTGCTGGTCCGTGCCGACGCGGACACGTTCCTCGGTGTGGCCGCGGAGGGACGAGAAGCCTCCCGCTTCTCCGTGTGCACCCTCGTGATCGGTTACGTGGGGATGATGTTCGAGTTCGGCGCGCCCATCTCGTCCGCGGACTGGTCACCCCACCGCGAGACCGGCGAGGAGTTCGGTGTCGAACTCCGCCTCGGCGAGGCGCTCACGGACGCGTTCTGCGCGGGGTTGGGATACCTGGCCCCGGCCGGTGAGGACATCCTGGTCTGCCGCCGACCCGCGGTCCGGTTCCTGGACCAGCCGGACGAGTTCGGCGCGACAACGCTCTTCCACCACGAGTCGGGACCGGCGATCGAGTTCACGGACGGCACGGGACTGCACTTCCTCGGCGGCGGCGAACTCGCCGAGTGGTTCTTCTCGGCCGTGGTGGAAGGCGCCCTCACCATGAGGTATGTCCGTCAGATCCGGCAGCCGGACCTCCGGCTCGCCGCCTACTCGGCCATGCCCCCGGCCGCGCGGCTCGACGGGCTCCGGACCGACCTGGTCGACGTGGGGACCAAGGGCACACGCCTCCACCTGATCCACGACCATCCCGACCTCGACGGCCCCACCTGGTTCATGGTGATGACCGACCCGTCGACGGGACGCGAGTACGGCGAGTTCGTGCCGCCCGAGATCGGCGAACTCCGCTCGGCGGACGCCGCGCAGGCCGCGGCGTGGGGGATCAGTGAGTCGGACTACCGCCGGATGAGCCTGGAGGGGTGACGACGATGTCGCCCTTCTCCTCGACGCCGCCCGGCGAGTCCGACGCCGGTGGTGCCGACCAGGCCGCCGGACCGATCTCGCTCTCGGATGCCCTCGACAGCCTGCGCTTGTCCGTCGCCCTGCTCTCCGGACCGCCGGAGTCCCCCGGCCCCACGCGCGACCCGAATCCGCGCGACCTGACCGGGCTGGCCGACCTGTCCGTCCTGCCCGAGTCGTTCCCCAACGACGTCCTCGACCGCACCGACTCGGCGGGGCTGACGGACGTGGAGTGGGACGTGCCCCGCGTGCGGGAGCTCGTCGGCCGGATCGCGGAGATCGCCCGGATCCCCTGTTCCGAGATCCGAGAGGTCGGAAGCCCACACGAGCTCGACGACACCCCTGATCCCGACGAGCAGGGCGATCCGTGGGTGCGCTACTCGCCGCTGCGAGACCGGTGGGGTCGTCACTTCGGCGCGCTCACCGATCCGTGGGGTCAGCGCTACGGGTGGCAGGCCCTCGAGTTCGATCCGCCCCTCGACACCGCGGGGTCCGACTCCGAGCCCGATGCCGCTCCCGATACCGCGCCGCGGCGAGGCCTGACCCTGTGGGCGACCGCGGAGGCGGAGCGCGAGGGCCCGAGGTCGGCGCCGATAGAGCCGATCGCGCGGTGTTCGGTCGGGCGCCTCGTCCTCGGGTGGGTGGGATTCATGGTCGAGCACGGCGCGCGCGGCGACGCCCCGCACTGGCGTCCCTCCGAGGACGTGCGTCGGGAATTCGCCGTCGAACTCCGGGTCGGCCCGTTGCTCGTCGAGGCGTTCTGCGCGGGACTGGGCTACCTGTGTCCGGTCGAGGGCTCGATCGAGATCTCCCGGCGTCCCGCGGTCCGCTTCCGGGACCGGAGGCTCCTCGACATCGGGTTCCCGAAATACCACCACGAGTCCGGCCCCGCGATCGAGTTCGCCGACGGTTCCGGAGAGGACTTCCTGGCCGGGATCCCGGTCGACGCGTGGCTACGGCAGGCGCTCGTCGACGGCGCTCTCACCCTGCGCCACGTGCGGGGACTCGGGAGCCCAGCCCTGCGGAGGGCGGCCTATACCGTCATGCCGCCGCGCGCACTGATGGACGGGGTCGACGCCCAGCAGATCGACGTGGACCGGACGGGCGCACGCCTCTATCTCCTGCGGGACCTGCCCGACCATGACGGGCCGGTTCGATACCTCGTGACGACCGACCGGTCCACGGGCCGCGAGCAGGGAGAGTTCGTGCCGCCACCGGAGGAGTGACCGCCCGGACGTGTCACGGGCCAGTGGCTCAGGTCGCGGCCGGCATACCGGGGGCAGGCTCCGCGGCGCTGGTCTGGAACACCCGCTCGACGGCCAGCACGATCAGCACCACGACGATGCCGGCGGCCACGGCGGCCAGGACCGTCGGCCAGTCATCGCCGGGGGCGAGCACGTCGGCCCCCTCGGTCTGCCACGGCCACAGCGCGCGCAGTGACCCCAGCATGAGTCCGGCCATGGCCACCAGCGTGGGCTTGCGGAAGTCCTCGAGCAGGCGGTCGAGAACCTTGACGAACAGGGAGATCCCGACGAGCGCGCCCAGGGCGAACACGCCGAGGTAGGCGACGTCCCGGTCGTCCACTGCGCCGAGGGTCGGGGCGTAGAGCCCCATCGCCAGCAGCAGGTAGGAGCCCGACACCCCGGGCAGCACCAGGGCGCAGATCGCCACCGCAGCAGCGACGAACACCAACAGGTAGGAGGGGTCGCTGATCGACCCGCTCGGCAGTCCCGATAAGACGAACGCGAACGCGGCACCGGCGAGGAAGATCAGCCCCAGCACCCAGCCGCGGCCGCCCGGCGTGGCGCGCGCCATCCCCAGCGGCACGGCGATACTGGCGGCGACCATGCCGAGGAACAACCCCCGGGCGATCTCGGGACTGCCCTCGACGAACCCCTTCATCACGCCGGCCATGGTGAAGACCATCGCGAGCATGCCCACCGCCAGCGGCAGCAGCAGCCACCAGTCGACGTGCCGGAACGCCGCGCGGGTACGGGCCCGACGCTCGGGGCCGAGGGCTGCCGAGCGTAGACCGTCCACGACGTGCGCCCCGGAGTCCAGCAGGCGCGGATAGACGCCGGTCACCAGCGCCACCGTGCCGCCCGAGACGCCGGGGACGAGCTCGGCCATCCCGATGAGCGCGCCGCGGACGGCGTTGCCGACCATCCCCAGCGGTCCGGGCCGGCCCGGCACCGGGGTGCGTGGATCGAGATCGGCATCGGCCACCGGGTCGTGATGCACCGACTCGGAGGAGGCGGCGGGCGCGGAACGGGGGAGCTCGGCAGACATCCCTCCACCATCCCCGAGATCGGCCCCCGCGACCACTCGCCACCCGATTCGCGCCGCCGACTGTGACCAACCCGTCACCGGCCTCGCGACTAGACTCGATCACCGGAGCCGACACCGCGCGGGTCGGTACGCGGGGCCGCGCCGGCGTCGACCGCCGGACCGGAAGGGGGGCGCGCACCATGCCGATGCAGTACCCGCCACTGTCCGACGGCACCTACCGCTACGGCGATCCGCCCCGTCCCCTGCCCTCCCCGATCCCCGGGCCGGACCCCACCGGCCCCGCCGGCGAGCCCCTGTCTCTTATACACA
>DIAZ01000046.1:0-153 GCA_002415925.1 Dietzia sp. UBA5065
CATGTTGTGGGTGACGATCACGATGGTGAACTCGCTCTTGAGTTCGGCGATGAGATCCTCCACCGCGAGCGTCGAGATCGGGTCGAGCGCCGAGCAGGGTTCGTCCATGAGGAGCACCTGGGGCTCGATCGCGATCGCCCGGGCGATGCACAG
>DIAZ01000046.1:314-4592 GCA_002415925.1 Dietzia sp. UBA5065
CGCTGCTGCTGCCCGCCGGAGAGACCGCCACCGGGCTTGTCGAGCCTATCCTTGACCTCTTCCCAGAGGTTGGCTCCACGAAGCGACTTCTCCGCGACCTCGTCGAGCGTCTTCTTGTTCTTGACGCCCTGGAGCTTGAGGCCCGCGACCACGTTCTCCTTGATGGACATCGTGGGGAACGGGTTGGGCCGCTGGAACACCATGCCGATGGTCCGACGGACGGCGACGGGGTCGACCTTCTTGTCGTAGATGTCCACGCCGTCGAGCTTGATGGATCCCGTGACGTAGGCGCCCGGGATCTCCTCGTGCATCCGGTTGAGCGAGCGGAGGACGGTGGACTTCCCGCAGCCGGACGGGCCGATGAACGCGGTCACCGAGCGGGGCGGGACGTGGAGGTTGACCTCCTTCACGGCGTGGAAGTCACCGTAGAAGATGTCGACATTCTCGAGATCGAGTCGCTTGGCCATCTCTGGTCCTTACTTGGTCTTCGGCGCGAGCGCCTTGGCAGCGAACGTAGCGAGGAGGTTCGCCAGCCCGATGATGATGATGAGGGTCAGCGCCGCGCCCCAGATCCGGTACTGGCCGGCCTCGTTGGGGTTCGAGAGCTGGTTGTAGATCAGCAACGGCAGCGAGGCCATGTTGTTCTGGAAGATGTTGAAGTTGAAGCTCGCGGTGTAGCCCACGAGGATCAGCACCGGGGCGGTCTCCCCCATCACCCGCGCGGTCGCGAGGAAGATGCCGGAGATCATGCCCGACAGCGCGGTGGGGACCACGATGCTGACGATCGTCTTCCATTTGGGGACGCCCAGCGCGTAGGAGGCCTCGCGGAGCTCGTCGGGGACCAGCTTGAGCATCTCCTCGGTGGACCGCACGATGAGCGGCAGCATGAGGAGGACGAGCGCCAGGCTCACCGCGAACGCGCTCAGCTGGAACTTCAGCACCGAGACCCAGACCCCGAAGATGAAGATTGCGGCCACGACGGAGGGGACACCCGCCAGGACGTCCACCATGAACGTCGTGGGCCGTGCCAGCCGGGACTCGGGGTACTCCACCAGCATGATGCCGGCGGCGACCCCGAGCGGGATCGAGAAGACGGCGGCGACGAGCGCCTGCACGAGGCTGCCGTAGATGGCGTGGCCCACACCTCCCGCCATCGAGGACGGCGAGACGAGGAAGAGGGAGTTGGTCCACCACGCGGGGTCGAGGACCGCCGGCAGACCCGAGACGAGCACCTTGTACAGCAGCGCGACCAGCGGGATGACGGCGAGCATGAAGCACACCGTGAAGATCACGGTGGCGAGCCGGTCCTTGGCCCTGCGGCCGCCGGAGATCGGGAGGAACGTGTCCGTCGGCTTGGCCGGCTTGGCCAGGTCGGGGGGTGTCTTGGACATCAGCCGTTGACCTTTCCACCGGACACGGAGCGCGCGATGAGGTTGACGAGGAACGTGAGGATGAACAGCACGAGACCGGCCGCGATGTACGCGCCCGTGGGGAGCGGATGGTTGAACTCCGCGCTGCCCGAGGCGATCTTGGAGGCGAACGTGAAGCCGCCGTCGAACAGCGAGAGCGTGCCGGGCGAACTGGCCGCGCGCAGGATGATGAGCACCGCGACCGTCTCGCCGAGCGCGCGTCCCAGGGCGAGCATCGACCCCGCGATCATCCCCGACTTGGCGTAGGGGAAGCACGTCATCCGGATCTTCTCCCACTTGGTGGCGCCCAGTGCCAGGGCCGCCTCCTGGTGGAGGGACGGGGTCTGCCGGATGGTCTCACGCGACATCGACGTGATGATCGGCAGGATCATGATGGCCAGGACGACGCCGGCCGTGAAGATCGTCCCGCCTCCGCCGATCGACACGTTGCCGTCGGCGAAGAGGAAGATCCAGCTGAGGTTCTGGTTGAGCCAGGTGGCGAACGGCACCATCCACGGCCCGAGGACGATGAGTCCCCACATGCCGTAGATGATCGACGGCACCGCGGCGAGCAGGTCGATCAGGGCGGACAGCGTCCTCGACAGCCGGGCCGGAGCGTACTGCACGAGGAACGTGGCGATGCCGATCGCCACCGGGACGGCCAGGACCAGCGCGAAGACCGAGCTCAGGACCGTGACCTTGAGCAGGTCGAGGATGCCGAAGCGCATGTTGTCCGGGTCGGTGGTGTTCCACTCGGACGAGGTGAAGAAGTTGACGTTGTTCTGCATGAGCGACGGGGTCGCCTGGATCACCAGGACGATCCCGATCAGCGCGATGAGGGCGACGATGACCCCGCCGGCGGCCACCGTGACTCCGCGGAAGAGCGCATCCGTCTTCTGGGACGACCTGGCCTCTCGGAGGTCCTCGCCACCGCCGGTGTCGGCACCCGGCACTGGCCCGGCGCCGGCGGGCATGCCGGACTTCCCTGCGTTCTCGTCGGCATCGCGGTCGACGGATTCGTGAACTGTCATGAGACCTTCAGTCGCTCGGGGGTGTGAGGGGCGGGTCGCCGGCCCGCCCGGATGGGTGGCGGGCCGGCGACCCCGGGGATCAGGAGATCTCGGAGATGGCGGTGGTGAGCTTCTCGCGGAAGGCGTCGGGGACCGGGATGTAGCCCTCTGCCTCGAGCTGCCCCTGGACCTCCTCCGACACGGCCACGTTGAGGAACGACCTCACCGCGGCGGCGGTCTCCGGGTCCTTGTACGTCGAGCACACGATCTCGTAGGTCGGGAGGATGATCGGGTAGGCGCCGGCCGCCTCAGGGACGTAGAAGGACGAGGTGTCGATCACGAGGTCGTTGGTGCCCTCGTTCTTCAGCTTGGCCGAATCGATGGTCTTGCCGGCGGTCTCGGCGGTGAGCTCGACGCCCTCCGCGTCGGCCGGGGTGACGATCTTCACCATGGAGAGGTCCTGGTTCTTGGCGTACGACCACTCGGTGTAGGTGATGGTGCCCGGCGTCTGGCCGATGGCGGCCGAGACCCCCTCGTTGCCCTTCGCGCCCTCGCCGACGCCGCCGTTGAAGGTCTTGCCTGCCTCCTGCGTCCACGCCCCGTCCGACGCGGCGTCGAGGTACTTCTGGAAGTTGTCGGTGGTACCCGACTCGTCCGAGCGGAAGATCACGGTGATGCGCTGATCCGGGAGCTCCGCACCCTTGTTCTCCGCCGCGATGGCCGGATCATTCCAGTTGGTGATCCCACCGTTGAAGATCTTGGCGATGGTCGGGCCCGAGAGCGTGAGCTCGACACCGTCGAGGTTGTAGGCCACGGCGATCGGGCCGAAGACGGCCGGGAGGTTCCAGGCCGGGCCGTCGCACCGCTCCTCGGCGGTGACGTATTCCGCGTCCTTGAGCGGGGAGTCGGAGCCACCGAAGTCGGTCTGGCCGCCGATGAACTCCTTGACGCCGGCACCGGAGCCGTTGGAGTTGTAGTCGAGCGTCTGGCCCTCGCAGCTCATCGCGTACGAGTTGGCGAAGACGGTCATGGCGTTGTTCTGCGCGGACGAACCCGACGACTTCAGGTTGGCCTTGCCGCCGCATTCCGCACCGGCCACGGCCTGGGCCGACGAGTCGCCGCCGCCGGCGTTGTCGTCCGAGCAGGCGGCCAGGCCGACGGTCGTGAGAGCGGCGAGCCCGAGAAGGGCACCGGTGCGCTTGAGGTCCACTGAATCTCCTTGGTTAGTCCGGTGGGGCATCCCACCGGTCACGTTCTTGGCGACTGCGTCGCGAGGACGGGCCGACACCCGCGGCCCGACAGGATCAGAACCTAAGGCGCTGATATGAACAGCCCCGCGAGGAGAGGTGAACGAGAGATGAACTCGCAGAACAGGACGCCACCGGCCCCGACTCCCACCCGGCCGCGGCCCCCTGAACAGGGGTCTTACACAGAGCCGGCCGGCGATGCCGGATTCGTCACACGCGGGTGTAGGTCACATCGCGGAGCTCGACCGTGAAGCCGAGCCTCTCGTAGGTCCGGATGGCCGCCGCATTGTCACCCTCCACGTAGAGCACGACGGACTCCACCCCGTTGACCTCCTCGAGATGCGCGACCCCGAGGGCGGTGAGCGACCCGCCCAGCCCGCGCCCCTGGTCCGCCGGGTCGACGGCCACGACGTAGACCTCACCCTCGACGGCCTCACCCTTGCCCGCGGGGCCGGGGTCGGGGACGACCGTCTTGGTCCAGTGGAAGCCGGCCAGCCGGGGCCGGGGACCGGCGGTGTCCACGGCGAGGAAGATCGCGGCCGGGTCGACCCAGTCCACCCCGAGCCGCTCGTCCAGCCGGTCGGGCGTCCACCCGCCCTGCTCGGGATGCCA
>DIAZ01000046.1:4959-25962 GCA_002415925.1 Dietzia sp. UBA5065
TCCCACCCCGCGACGGCGGTGTCCGGGGTCGACCACCAGCTCGGCCGTCGCCTCCCCGCCCCTGCCCGCGAGCTGGGCGTACCCGACGATCCGGGTGTCTCCGCCGTCACCGCCGTCGCGGACCAGGAGGTGCCGCACGTCGTCCGCGGCAGGACTGCGCAGCGCACGGAGGGGTTGCTCGCCGAGCGGGGCGACCCCGTCGGCGCGTTCCGCGGCAATCGCGACCGCCTCGATCAGGGTGGCCGTCTCCTCGTCCACCGCGTGCTCGGTGACGGTCATGCGTCCCCTCCGTCCTCCCTGCGGTCGGTGGGCCGGACCGCCTTGTACCCGACGTTACGGACCGTGCCGATCAGGGACTCGTGGTCCGGTCCCAGCTTCGCGCGCAGCCGTCGGACGTGGACGTCGACCGTGCGCGTGCCGCCGAAGAAGTCGTAGCCCCACACCTCCTGGAGGAGCTGGGCGCGGGAGAACACCCGCCCGGGGTGCTGACACAGGTGTTTGAGGAGCTCGAACTCCTTGTACGTCAGGTCCAGCGGACGACCCTTGACCCGGGCGACGTAGGTCTCCTCGTCGATCACGAGCTCGCCGACGGTGAGCAGGCCGCCGTCCGACTCGCCCTGGGCCGAGTGCCGGGTCGCGGCCAGCCGGAAGCGCGCGTCCACCTCCGCCGGGCCCGTCGTGGGCAGCAGGATGTCGTCGAGTCCCCAATCGCCGCTCACGGCGATCAACCCGCCCTCCGAGACGACCGCGACGACGGCGAGGTCGGCACTGGCCGAGATGAGCCGGCACAGTGCCCTCGACGCGGCGAGGTCGGTCCGGGCGTCGACCAGGGCGAGGGCGGCGCCGGCCAGGTCCGACACGGAGGACGCCAGAGCCGGGAGCGGCCGGACGGAATGCGGCAGCAGGGACAGCGCGGGGACGACCGCCTCGGGGTCTGCTTCCGTGGTGAGGAGCACTACGTCCATCTTGCTTCCTCCTCGCTCGGGCGCGCAGACGATACTAGCGACCCACACCCACGATCCCGTGATTGGAGTAGACCTGAACCCCATGAGCACCCGCAGTCGCGTCGTCGCGGCGATCGTCGCCCCGGCGGTCGTCGCGGTCGGCGCGTTCACCGTGGACTCGATCTCCACCTCGAGGGTCGAGTCGGACCTGTCCACCCGGATCCGCCCGGCGGTGGAGGGTTCGCCGGCCCCGTCGGTGCTGATCCACGGCGGTCCCACCACCCGCTGGGCCGCCCCCGGCACCCTGTCCTCGGTCTCGATCCGCGCGGAGGACGTGGACCGCCCCGGGCTCGGGCCGGTGGCCGTCGAGGCCGAGGTGACCGACCTGCACGTGCCCGAGAGCGGCGACGAGGACCTGACCGCCCGGTCGGTCACGGTCTCCGTCCGGATGACCGGCGACTCGCTCGGCCCCGCGCTGGGGATGCGGGACGTCCTCATCGGCGCCGCCGATGATCCGAGCCTGGCCGGCGGGACGGAACACCGGGCCAGGGTCACCGGGACCCTCCGGGGGACGGACACCCGGGTCTCGGCGTTCGTCGACCTCGTCGTCGACGAGCGTGGCGCCCACCTCGTGCCCACGGCACCGGCCACGGGCCCCGGGGGCATCCCCGACCAGGACGGCGAGCTGGCGATGCGACGCACCGCGCTGACCCTGGCCCCGGATGTCCTCCCCCTGGGACTGACGGTCGAGTCGCTCACGGTGCGCGGCGGCACCCTCACCGCGAGCGGAACCGGGGGTCCGGGGACCGCGCCGCTCGGGACCCTGGTCCGGCCGGACCACTAGACTCGCCGGCATGAGTCGCGACGACGTTCTGGTCAGCACCCGCTGGGCCGAATCGCGCCTGGCCGACGACTCGGTGGTCTTCCTCGAGGTCGACGAGGACGCCACGGAATACCACACCGCCGGGCACATCCCGGGCGCCGTCGCCCTGGACTGGCGGACCGAACTCCAGCAGGAGTACACGCGTGACCTCGTCGGCCGCGAGAGGTTCGGCGACCTCATGGCCGAGCGGGGCATCACCCGGGACCACACGGTGGTGGTGTACGGCGGGAACCACAACTGGTTTGCCGCCTACGCGTACTGGTACCTGCGGCTGTACGGGCACGCCGACGTCCGCCTGCTCGACGGCGGACGGATGCGGTGGGAGCGCGACGGGCTGCCGCTCGAGACCGACCTCCCCGCCCGGCCCGTGACCGACTACGCCGCCGACCCGCAGGACCTGTCCATCCGCGCGTTCCGCGACGACGTCCTGGCGGGCCTCGGACGCGACGCGCTGGTGGACGTCCGGTCGGTCGACGAGTTCACCGGGCGGCTCGCGGCACCGCCCGGACTCCCGCAGGAGGGCGGACGCCAACGCGGACACATCCCGGGCGCGGTCTCCATCCCCTGGAACCGCGCCGTGACCCGCGACGGAACTTTCCGCACCGACGCCGAGCTCCGGACGATCTACGGGGAGTTCCTCACCGAACCGGACCGGCGGGTGGTGACCTACTGCCGGATCGGGGAGCGGTCGAGCCACACGTGGTTCGTCCTCCACGAACTGCTCGACCGGCCGAACGTGGTCAACTACGACGGCAGCTGGGTGGAGTACGGCTCGCTGATCGGGGTCCCCGTCGAGAGATGAACCGTGTGCCCGCCCCCCGGTCGGGACCGACTCGCTAATCTCGGAACCATGTCATTCCTCTCGCGTGCGCTCGGCTTCGCCGGGCGGGCCTCCGTCGTCGTAATCGGTACCTCCGTGGCCTCCGCCGTGATGGTGGGCATCGACCAGCGGCGCGGTGCGACCCCCCAGATCCCGGACCACCCCGGCCCCTACTCCCCCGAGGAGCGTGAGGCCGCCGTCCGGATGTACCTCACGGCCATCACGCTTCCCGCGGCCGCGTTCCGCGTGCCGTTCGCGCCGGACTGCGTGCGCCACGAGAACGGCCTCAAGACGGGGTTCAGTGGCGACCACCTCAAGTGGGACCTCCACCTCCACCTGCAGTACTCGACCATCCGCGAGGTCCGCGACATCGTCCTCACCGTCGACCCCGACGGACGCGAGGGCGTCGTCCACGCGGACTTCACCCTCGTCACCGTGGTCGGCCTCAAGGCACGGGTGAGCGAGGACTTCGTCGTCCCCGCCGAGGACTGCCTGATCCACTCGATCGAGGCCCGCATCTCCCTGGGCTGAGGCCCTCGGGGTTAGGATTGGGGAATGGTGCTCTTCTTCGAGATCCTCCTCGTCCTCTGCACGCTGGCCATCCTCTGGGCCACCTGCTACATCGTGTACCGCACGGTCACCGACGAGTCGTGACCGGTAGCGACCCCACCGGCACGGGCGACCCTTCGCCGTCCACCCCCGAGGGGGGAGACGGCCACTCCGTGGTGCGCGGGTCCGGGAACGCCGCCGTGGAGGCCGCAGCCGAGCGATCCGCGCAGACCTCCCAGCGGAACATCCCGGCGTTCTCCGAGCTCCCGGTCCCCGGGGACACGGCGAACCTCCGGTTCGGGCCGGACCTGCACCCGGGACTGCTCGCCCTGCTCCCCCTCGTGGGCGTCTGGGAGGGCGAGGGGGAGGCGGACACCGAGGACCGCGGCGAGCACCGCTTCGGGCAGCAGATCGTCGTGTCGCACGACGGCGAGAACTACCTGAGCTGGAGCTCCCGCGCCTGGACGTTCGACTCCGGTGGTGCCGTCGACGACGCCGCTTACCGCGAGTCCGGCTTCTGGCGGATCTCCGAGGACGACCAGCTCGAGTTCCTCGTGGCCCACGCCTCCGGGGTCGTGGAGATGTACTACGGCGCGCCGATCTCGCAGTCCGCCTGGGAGATGACCACGGACGTCGTGATGTCCTCTCCCACCGGACCCGCCCGGGGCGGCGCGAAGCGCATCTACGGGATCGTCGAGGGTGGCGACCTCGGCTGGGTGGAGGAGCGCGTCCACCCGGAGAAGGGCCTGGTCCCGCACATGTCCGCGCGCCTGCGCCGCCTCGCGGGCTGAGTCGGGCCCTAGAGTTCGATCTCCCGGGTCGCGGTCACCCTGGTCGCACGGTCGTGGGTGACCACGACGACCGCCCTCTCCGGCCCGAACAGGCCGTTCGGCCCGCTGTCGCAGATCCGACGCAGGAGCGCGCCCGCGTCCCCGGCCGCGAGATGCTCGGTCGGCTCGTCGAGGATGACGACCGGCGCGGAGACCAACAGTGCCCGGGCCAGCAGGATCCGTCGCCGCTGACCGCCGGAGACCGCGTCGTCACCACCCTCGAGCACGGTGTCCAGACCGTCCGGCAGGCTGGCGACCCATCCGCCCAGACCGACCTCGTCGAGCGCGAGCAGGAGGTCCGGGTCGGTCGCATCGCCCCGCGCCACGAGCAGATCGTCCCGGACGGTCGTGGAGAACACCCGGGCGTCCTCGGCCAGGTAGACCACCCTCCGGCGGCAGGTGGGCCGGTCGAGGAGGGCGAGGTCCTCGCCCTCCGCCAGCACGCGCCCGTCCAGCGGTGCCTCCAGCCCCGCCAGCACCCTCGCCAGCGTGCTCTTGCCCGACCCCGACGGGCCGCGGACCACCACCCTGTCGCCGGGGCGCAGGACCAGGTCCAACGGCACCGGCGACAGTCGACGCCCGCCGTGCCCCCAGATCAGATCCGTCGCCCGGAGGAGGTCGTCGCCGCCGTCCGTGGGGGAGTCGGCACTCTCCGTCTCCTCCGTGTCGCTCCCCCCGGCCGTCGGGATCCCGCCGCCCCCGGGCGGCTCGTCGACCATCCCCCGGATGCGTTCGGCCGCGGGGATCGCCCGCGCGAGGTGCTCGGCCGCCGCGGGAAGCGCGGAGAGAGCCTCGAACGCCGCGAGCGGGAACAGGACCAGGACCCCGATCCAGGTGGGCCCGTGGGCCGCACCACCGCCGTAGTCGAGGACGCCCACCACCAGGGCCGCCAGCGCCGTGACGAGCATCCCCGCGGGCACAGCGGCCACCGCCCGGGCGGAGGCGGCGTCCGAACGCCGTTCCGCCTCCCGGCGGCGTGCACCGGCGTCCGTGATCGCCCGGACCGCCGTCCCCAGGCGTCCACCCACCGCGAGTTCCGCCGCGTGGTCCACCACGAGCACCGCGGTGGCGGCCTGGTCGGAGGTGGCGGCGGCGACCGACCGCTCGGCACCCGTCGCGGCGCGCACGGCCAGGACGGGCGCCACCACGCCGACGAGGACGACGCAGACCGCCATGACCACCGCCACCGCGGGCGACAGGAACGCGAGTGCGGCGACCGAACCGACCGACAGGACGGCGGCCACCGCGGCCGGGATGAGGACGCGGACCACCGTGTCCGCGACCAGATCGAGGTCACGGCCGGAGCGGAGGAGCACGTCCCCCGTGCGCAGGGCCGGGGTGGCCGGCCCCTCCGCCAACCGACGGTAGAGCCGCTCCCGCGCACGGGCGGCACCCCGCAGGGCGAGGTCGTGGGAGGCGAGTCGGTCGAGGTACCTGGAGACGCCCCGGCCGATTCCGAGCGCGCGGACCGCCACCACCGCGACCGTGAGGTCCAGCACCGGGGGCTGTTGCCAGGCGCGGGTGATGAGCCACGCGGAGATCGCGGCGAGCGAGGCCGCCACCGCGAGGGTGAGGACGGCGAGCGACACCGCGCGCAGCACCCGGAGACGGTCCAACTCGAGCAGGTCGAGGACGTAGCGCAGGTCGCTCACGTGTCCACCCCGGCCCGCGCACCGGGAGTGCCCGCCGCGGTGAGTCCCACCACCACGTCCGCGGCGGCGAGGACCAGCGGGGAGTGGGTGACGACCAGGACGGTGTCGCCCGACCGCGCCCGATCGCGCAGGGCGTCGACGACGCGGCCGGCCGTCTCCTCGTCCAGGTGCGCGGTGGGTTCGTCGGACACCAGCACGTCGGCATCCGACGCGAACAGCCTGGTGAGCGCCAACCGGTGAGCCTCCCCGGTCGAGAGCCCCCGACCCCCGTGCCCCACGGGGCTGTCCCACCCCGCCTCCCGACCGGCGAGCACCGCGTCGAATCCGGTCTGCCGTGCCGCGGCGTCGAGCCGCCCCGGATCGACGCCGAACAGCTCGACGTTCTGGCGCAGCGTGCCGGACACGAGGGTCGGACGCTGCGGCTGCCACGCGACCCGCGACCACCAGTGGCCGCGATCCAGTTCACCGATGTCGATCCCGCCGATGCGGATCCGGCCCGCCTCGAGCCGCGCCGGCGCCAGCAGCCCCAGCAGGGCCAGGACCGCGGTGGACTTGCCCGACCCGTTCGGGCCCGTGAGGACGGTCAGCCGACCCGGTTCCGCCACCAGGTCGAGCCCGTCGGGCCGCGGCCCGTCGCGCCCCCGCACCCCCAGCCCCTCGATCTGGATCCGGGCCGGACCGTCGGGGTGGAGGCCCGCGGTACCGGCGGCCTCGCCGTGGCCGGAGCCCCCGCCGGGGCCGTCGTCGCCATCGTGGAGCACCTCGAACGCCCGGTCCGCGGCGAGGGCACCGTCCGAGGACTCGTGGAACCGGGCGCCGACGGTGCGGAGCGGCTGGTACACCTCCGGCGCCAGCACCAGGGCGGCGATACCGGCGGCGAGCTCCATGTCCCCCACCACCAGGCGCAGCCCGATCCCCACCGCCACCAGCGCGACGCACAGGGTCGCGAGGAGTTCGAGGACCATCGAGGACAGAAAGGCGATCCGCAGCGCCCCCATGGTGGCCCGCCGGTGCGCCCGGGCGGCCGCGGCGACCTGGGCTTCCGGCCCGCGCTCCCGCCCCAGGGCGACGAGCGTGGGCAGTCCCGCGATGAGGTCGAGCACCCGGGCGGACAGTCGCGACATGGTCTGCAACTCGCGCTCCGTGCGGGACCGGGTGAGAGTCCCCACGAGGATCATGAAGACGGGGATGAGCGGGAGGGTCACGGCGATGACGACCGCGGAGAGCGGGTCGACGAACGCCACCACCACGAGCAGGGCGGGGGTGACGACGACCGCGGTCGCCAGGGCGGGGACGTAGCCGGCGAGGTAGGGCACCAGTCCGGCGAGGCCGGTGGTGAGGACGGTGTGGAGTTCGGCGGACCGGCGCCGCCGGTCGATCGGATCCCACCCCGACACCGCGCGGGCGACCCGCCCGCGGAGGTCGTCGACGATGTCACCGGCGGCCGCCCGCGCGAGACGCTGCTGCGCCCACGTCGCGGCCACCCGGGTCGCCGCCGCCACCGCCAGGAACGCCAGCTCCCGGGACCACGAGCCGAGGGGTCTCGACGAGGGGTCGGTGATGACCCCGGCGAGCACCCGGGCGAGCAGGACCGCGAACGCGGCGGTCGCCGCCGCCGTCACCACCGCGAGCGCGACCGAGACCGCGAGGTGACGACGCACCGGTCGGGACTCGCGGACGAGGCGCGGGTCGAGGGGGGTTGCCACCTCCGGGTCAGCTCCTCCCCGGCCGCGCGGGGAGGAGACCGATCGACGGCGGGATCTGGTCGACCGAGATCCGCGCGCGGAACACCCAGTAGGTCCAGCCCTGATAGAGCACGACCACCGGGGTGAGGAAGGCCGCCGCCCAGGTCATCACGACCAGGGTGTAGTGCGAGCTCGACGCGTTCTCGATGGTGAGGCCGACGCCGTCGGCCAGGGTCGTGGGCATGACGTCCGGGAACAGCGATCCGAACAGGAGCACGACGACCGCGGTGATGGCCACGGTGGTCCCGGCGAAGGCCCAGCCCTCCCGATCCGCGTAGACCGCTGAGACGACGCCGATCAGGGCCGCGGCGGCCACCGCGACCGCGCCCCACGTCCACGGTCGCCCGTGCGCCAGTTGCGTCCACAGCGCGAAGACGCCGCCGACCCCGAGTCCGACCGGCGCCAGGATCCGCGCGATCCGGACCGCCTCGGTGCGGAGTCCGCCGGAGGTCTTGAGCGCGAGGAACACCGCACCGTGGAGCGTGAACACGGTGAGGGTGAGCAGCCCCCCGAGGAGGGCGTAGGGGTTGAGGAGGTCGAACAGGGTGCTGGTGACCTGCTTGTCCGCATCGATCGCCACGCCCCGGACGATGTTGGCGAACGCCACGCCCCAGAGGAACGACGGCACCACCGAGCCGGCGACGATCGCGACGTCCCACCGGCGCCGCCACGCGACGTCGTCGATCTTGCCGCGGAACTCGATCGCGACGGCCCGGAAGATCAGGGCGATCAGGATGAGGAACAGCGGGAGGTAGAAGCCGGAGAAGAGGGTGGCGTACCACTCCGGGAAGGCGGCGAACATCGCGCCACCGGCCACCAGCAGCCACACCTCGTTGCCGTCCCACACCGGGCCGATCGTGTTGAGCACGGCCCGGCGGCGGGTGTCCCGCTCCGGGGTGTCGGGGCCGCGCCCCAGGACGGGCATGAGGATCCCCACGCCGAAGTCGAACCCCTCGAGGACGAAGTAGCCGAGGAAGAGCACGGCGATGAGGATGAACCAGAGTTCCTGAAGTCCCATGATCTCTCTCCCGGTCAGTACGCGAAGGACAGCGGTCGGTCGGCGTCGTCGTCACCGGGCGGACCGAGGTGCGGCTCCGCATCGTGCTCGAGCGGCCCCTCGACCGTGTACCGGCGCATGAGGACGAACCACACGACCGCCAAGCCGCCGTAGACGACCGTGAACCCGATGAGCGAGGTCATCACGAGCCACGCGGGGTGGTCGGACACCCCCTGGCTCACGAGCAGGCTGATCACCGGGTCACCGGTCGGGTTGGGGTGGACGACCCACGGCTGACGTCCCATCTCGGTGAACACCCAGCCCGCGGAGTTGGCGAGGAACGGGAACGGGATGGCCGCCAGGCCGAGAACACCGATCCAGGGCTTGTCGGGGATCGGCGCCCTCCGGCGGGTGACCCACAGCCCGACCACCGCGAGCAGGGCGGAACCGACCCCGAGCCCGATCATGGCCCGGAAGCTCCAGTAGGTGACGAAGAGGTTGGGCGCGTAGTTGCCGGGACCGAACTGCTCCTGGTAGCGGGACTGGAGGTCCTGGACGCCCTGGAGTTCGACACCCGAGAACCGCCCCTCCGCCAGGTACGGCAGGACGTAGGGGACCTCGATGAGGTGGATGACCGAGTCGCAGTTGTTGTGCGTCCCCACCGTGAGGACGGAGAACTTGGGATCCGTCTCCGTGCGGCACAGCGATTCGGCGGCCGCCATCTTCATGGGCTGCTGCTCGAACATGAGCTTGCCCTGGATGTCACCGGTGACGATGAGAGCGGCGCCGGAGACGATCATCACCCACAGGGCGAGTCGGGTGACCGGCCGGAAGAGGTCGCGGGCCTGCGTCTCCTTCTCCGCCGCGGCGTCGTCCTGGCCGTCGGCGAGGAGGTCGACCCGCTGCCGGGAGGCCCGGACCATCCACCACATGCCGATGCCGGCGACGAAGGTCCCGGCGGTGAGGAAGGCGCCCGCGATGGTGTGGGGCACCGCGGCGAGGGCCGTCGAGTTGGTCAGCAGCGCCCAGATGCTGGTGAGCTCGGCGCGCCCGGTCTCCGGGTTGTAGACCGCCCCGACCGGGTGCTGCATGAAGGAGTTGGCGGCGATGATGAAGTACGCCGACAGGTTGACCCCTATCGCGGCCATCCAGATGCACGCGAGGTGGACCGCCCGGGGCAACCGTCCCCACCCGAAGATCCAGAGGCCGAGGAAGGTCGACTCGAGGAAGAAGGCCGCCAGTCCCTCGAGCGCGAGCGGCGCGCCGAAGACGTCACCGACGAACCGGGAGTACTCCGACCAGTTCATCCCGAACTGGAACTCCTGCACGATGCCGGTGACCACACCGAGGGCGAAGTTGATGAGGAAGAGTTTGCCGAAGAACTTGGTGGCCCGGTACCACCCGGTCTTCCCGGTGGCGACCCACACGGTCTGCATGATCGCCACCATCGGCGCCAGGCCGATCGTCAGGGGGACGAAGATGAAGTGATAGACGGTGGTGATCCCGAACTGCCATCGGGAGATGTCGAGGACGTCCATGAACCCGCGCTCCTGCCACGAATGCCACCACGGTCCTGTCGGGCGGCCACACGCAGGACGGTACTCCTAGGGGTATCGGCGCTCAACGTGGCGCGGTGTGTCGCGGGCCACCGCTACCAGCAGAGATGAGCGGAATCTACCGAGATCCCCAGTGCGCCGAGGCCCGTCAGGAGCGACCGACCGCGCGGTCGACCATCCCCGCGACGTCGATCCCGGGGTCGCCCCCCGCCAGCGTGACGCCGTCGATCCGACGGACCCGCGCGGCGAGGGTGACCGAGGAGAGCAGCCACACGGCGTCGGCCGCGATGAGGTCCGTCATCAGCAGCCGCTCCCGGCGGACGAGGACCCCCTCCCTCGCCGCGACCTCGGCGAGCGCGCCGAGGGTGGTGCCCTCGAGGATCCCGACCTCGACGGGCGGGCTCACCAACTCGCCGGCGCGGGCGATGACGACGGTGGACCGCGGCCCCTCGAGCACCTCCCCCTCCGAGGACAGGTAGACCACGTCGTGGAAACCGTGCGCGGCGGCGTGGCGCAGTGCCGCCATGTTGGCCGCGTACGACAGGGTCTTGGAACCGAGCAGCATCCACGGCGCCGAGGCCGCGAAGTCCGCCGGGAACCCCCTGCCGAGAGCGGTGACGTCGATCCCCTCCGCCCTGGCGCGCACGGCGTGCGGACCGACGGGGGCGACCGTGATGTAGGCGGTCTCCCGGCCGCCGCGCTCCGGACCCCGGGACAGGACCAACCGCAGCATCGCCTCCGACCCGCGACCCCATTCCCGTGCGGCGAGCGCGATGGCGGACCGCCACTCCTCGGCGGTCGGCCCGGTGAGCCCGAGCGCCGACGCCGACCTGGCCAGGCGGGCGAGGTGCCGCTCGGGCTTGGCCGGGCGACCGTCCACCACGAGGAGGGTCTCGAAACACCCGTCACCGCGGACGGCCGCGAGGTCGTCGGCGAGCAGCAGGGGTTGGTCGGACGGGTGCACGCGCGGGCGTGGGCCGTCCGGACCGCCGGCCACGAGGACCACCACCCGGTCCCCCTCGGATCGGTCCGCTCCTGCACCCACCGCGCTGCCCATGACCCCCAACATACGACGACGCACGTAGTATCGCGATCGTGAACGTCCCAGCCGTGCCCGACAGGACCGACAACGGTTACACCAGTCCGATCCTGACCCGCCCCGGCGCCGTGGACGCCGCCGACTCCGCGATCGATGCCGGGGTCCCCTTCCACTACGGCGACCCCCTCGGTGAGCAGCGCGCGGCCACCTCGTCCGTGATCGTGGTCGACCGGTCCCACCGCGACGTCCTGACCATCCGCGGCGGCGACCGCCTCACCTGGCTCGAGGGCTTCGTCTCCCAGCACGTGTCCGAACTGGCCGACGGCAGCGGCGGGGAGACCCTCATCCTCGACGCCAACGGTCGCGTGGAACACCACATCGTGCTCTCCGACGTGGACGGCACCCTCGTCATGGACACCGAGCCCGGCCGCGGACCGGAGCTCCTGCAGTTCCTGACGAGGATGGTCTTCTGGGCCGACGCCGCCCCGGAGACGGCCGACCTCGCCGTGGTCACGCTCGTCGGCTCCGGGCTCCCCGACTCCCTCACCGCCCCCGACGGGACCACCGTGGTGCTCCCCGTGGGCGACTACTCGAGCGCGGCGCTGCCCGGGGGCGGCATCGCCCGCCGGATGCCGTGGCCGCTGGCGGGCTCGGTGGACCTGGTGGTCCCCCGCCCGGGGTTGACGGCGTGGTTCGCCGCGGCGGTGGCCGCGGGGGCCAGGCCCGCGGGGTCGTGGGCGTTCGAGGCCCTCCGCGTGGCCGGGACCACCCCGCTCCGCGCCCGCCTGGGCGTGGACACCGACGCCAAGACCATTCCGCACGAGGTTCCGGCCTGGATCGGTGACGTGGCCCGGCGAGGGGCGGTGCACCTGGACAAGGGCTGCTACCGGGGCCAGGAGACGGTCTCCCGGGTGCACAACCTCGGCAAGTCGCCACGGGTGCTGGTCCGGCTCCACCTGGACGGATCCGCCGGGGACGAGTTGCCCTCCGCGGGGGCCGAGGTCCGGTCCGGCGGCCGCACGGTGGGCCGCGTGGGCACGGTGGCCCAGCATCACGAGGACGGTCCCGTCGCGCTCGCCCTGCTCAAGCGGGCGGCCGCCTCGGGCGCTCCCCTGGAGGTCGACGGGATCACCGTCGCCGTCGATCCCGACACCGTCCCGGACGACTCCGGGCCCCAGGCCGGACGCGAGGCGATCCGCAGGCTCCGCGGCCAGACCTGACCTGCGGAGACGGTACCCACGGCACCCGGGCGGACATTCCGCGCCGGGCACGCTATCCTGTGCTCAGGCAGATACTCACATTTGATGGGCACCCCCGAGGTGGCCCAGCACCGTTTCCGAGGGGGTCAGGTCAATGGGCCGAGGCCGCGCGAAGGCGAAGCAGACCAAGGTCGCTCGCGAACTCAAGTACAACGCTCCGCAGACGGACCTAGAACGTCTCCAGGCGGAGTTGTCGGGCGGTGGGGCGCCCACCACGCGGCTCACCGCCGAGGAGGACGACGACCCCTACGGGCCGTGGTCCGAGGGCGACAGCAGGTACTGACCCGCACTCCCCGCCGCACCATGCACGTGGGCCGGGCATCCTCGGTGGATGCCCGGCCCACGTGCGTATCGGGTGTCTCTCAGAACCGGGCGTGCGATCCCTCCAGGACGACGCGCGGGGCGTCGGCGGGCTCCTCGCCGGCCTTCTCCACGTGCCCGATCACCCAGTTGTCCACGTGCCGGGCCGTGAGGACGGCCTGCGCGCGGTCCACGTCCTCGGCGGGGAGGACCGCGATCATGCCGACGCCCATGTTGAACGTGCGCTCCATCTCGGCCTGCTCGACGCGGCCGTGGTGGGCGATCGTGCCGAAGACGGCGGGCACGGGCCACCGGCCGCGGTCCAGCCGGGCGACCAGGCCCCGGGGCATGACCCGCGCGAGGTTCTCCGCCAGCCCGCCACCGGTGACGTGGCTGAACACGCGGACGTCGGTCTCGGCGATCAGGCTGAGGCAGTCGAGGGCATAGATTCGGGTGGGCTCGAGCAGCTCCTCGCCGAGGGTCCGGCCGAACTCCTCGACGTGGCCCTCGAGCGGGAGGCGGGCCAGCTCGAGCAGCACGTGGCGGGCCAGCGAGTAGCCGTTCGAGTGCAGGCCCGAGGAGGCCATGCCGACGATCACGTCACCGGGGCGGACGTTGTCCGCCTGGAGGACCTCGTCGGCCTCGACGATGCCCACGCCGGTGGCCGAGATGTCGTACTCCCCCGGCGCCATGAGGCCGGGGTGCTCGGCGGTCTCCCCGCCCAGCAGCGCGCAGCCCGCGCGGACGCAACCCTCGGCGATGCCCTCGACGATGCCCGCCACGTGCTCGGGGACGACCTTGCCGATCGCGATGTAGTCCTGGAGGAACAGCGGCTCGGCTCCGCACACCACCAGGTCGTCGACCACCATCGCCACGAGGTCGATGCCGACGGTGTTGTGGACGTCCATCGCCTGCGCGACGGCGATCTTGGTGCCGACGCCGTCCGTGGACGAGGCGAGGAGGGGTTGACGGTAGGTGTTCTTCAGGGAGAAGAGCCCGGCGAACCCTCCGAGACCGCCCATCACCTCCGGCCGGGTCGCGCGCTTGGCGTGCGGCGCGAACAGCTCCACGGCGCGCTCGCCCGCGTCGATGTCGACGCCGGCGGCGGCGTACGAGGCGCCGGGGCCGAGGTGTGAGTTGTCGGTCATCTTGGTTCTCCTCATCGGTGCCCGTGGCCGGGCGCCAGGTCAGGGTCGGCGGACGGCGTCCACGTTCTGGTTCGTCACCGTGGTCCGGTCGGCGGTCTCTCCGTCGACCTGGGCGGACAGGGCCCGCACGGCCGCGCTCATGGACGAGTCGTCCGGCAGCGCGATGGGGTAGTGCCCGTCGAAACACGCGACGCACAACTCGTCCCGACGCTGCGCGCTCGCCTCGATCATCCCGTCCACCGAGACGTACCCGAGGCTGTCCGCCCCGATCGCCCTGCGCACCCCCTCGAGCATCCCGTCCGTCGCGTCCACCCCGTTGGCGATGAGCTCGGCGGGGCTGGCGAAGTCGATGCCGTAGAAGCACGGCCACCGCACCGGCGGGGACGCGATCCGGACGTGCACCTCGAGGGCGCCCGCCTCGCGCAGCATCCTGATGAGGGCACGCTGGGTGTTGCCCCGGACGATCGAGTCGTCCACCACCACGAGCCGCTGACCCCGGATCACCTCGCGGAGCGGGTTGAGCTTGAGACGGATACCCAGCTGGCGGATGGTCTGGCTGGGCTGGATGAAGGTCCGGCCGACGTAGGCGTTCTTGGTCAGCCCCTGGGCGAACGGGATGCCCGAGCCCTGGGCGTAGCCGACGGCCGCCGGGGTGCCCGATTCCGGCACCGGGATCACCAGGTCCCCGTCGGCGGGGTGCTCCCGGGCGAGCCGCCGGCCGATCTCCACCCGGGCGGAGTTGACCAGCCGCTGGTTGATCACCGAGTCGGGGCGCGCGAGGTACACGTACTCGAAGACGCAGGCCTTGGGGGTCGCCTCGGCGAACCTGCGGGACCGGACGCCATCGGCATCGATCGCGATGAGCTCGCCGGGCTCGATGTCACGGACGAACGACGCGCCGACGATGTCCAGGGCCGAGGTCTCGGACGAGACCACCCAGCCACGCTCGAGCCGCCCCAGCGCGAGGGGGCGCACCCCGTGCGGGTCGCGAGCCGCGTACAGCGTGTGCTCGTCGGAGAAGGTCAGGCAGTAGGCGCCGCGCAGGCGGGGCAGCAGCCGGGCGGCCGCCTCCTCGAGGCCCCCGTCGCCGGCCTCGTGGGCGAGGAGGGTGGAGACGATGTCGGAGTCCGAGTGGGTGCTGTCCTCGCTGTACCCGCGGATCCCCAGATCGGTGGCGAGGCGCTTGAGCTCCTTGGTGTTGACCAGGTTGCCGTTGTGGCCGAGCACGACCGACCCGCCGTCCGGGGTCGGGCGGAACATCGGCTGCGCGTTGTCCCAGGAGGCGGCGCCGGTCGTGGAGTAGCGGCAGTGGCCGAGCGCGACGTGGCCGCTCATCGACTCCAGCGTCTTCTCGTCGAAGACCTGACTGACCAGGCCGAGGTCCTTGTAGACCAGGACCTGCTCGCCGTCCGCGACGGAGATCCCGGCGGCCTCCTGCCCGCGGTGCTGGAGCGCGTAGAGCCCGTAGTAGGTGAGCTTGGCGACGTCCTCGCCCGGGGCCCAGACGCCGAAGACGCCGCATTCCTCGACCGGGCCGATCCGCTCGGCGTCGACCGGCAGGCCGGCAGGGCCGGGCTCGGACGGGTCCGGCAGGCCCAGCCCCACGTTGACGCGGCCACCGGTGCGGCGGAGGGATCCGGACGTGGCCGGACGTGATGACGTGCTCTCCACCTGCTGGTGCTCCCTCATGGATTCTCCGGCGGTCCGCCCGGACGGACCCCGGCGGTGCTCCCCGAGTGTACGTTCCCCCGCCCTCGCCACCCCACTCCCGTGTCCCCGCCCACTCCCCCTGCCGGGCCGGGGCACCGACGCGGGCGCCGCCGAGGGGCTCACCCCGGCCGCACGACCGGCAGGCCCGACGCCACCTCCGCCGCGCGGGTCCCCGACGCCCGGACCCTGCCGCCGGCGATCGCGGACTCCCAGCTCATCCGCCCGGTCGCGAGCCGCAGCCAGGTCCGCGGGTCGGTCTCGACGACGTTGGGAGGGGTTCCCCGCGTGTGTCGTGGCCCCTCGATGCACTGGACGGCCGCGAAGGGGGGCACGCGGACCTCCACCGCGCGACCCGGCAGTTCCGCCGACAGGACGCCGGTGGTCGCCCGGACCGCCCCCGCCAGTGCCGACCGCCCGGGGGTGGGCGCCTCGTCGTCGTCGAGCCAGGACGTCACCGCCGCGACGGCCGCACGGACCTCCGCCGCGTCGGGGACGCGGCTCACGCCCGCGCCTCGAGGCGCCGCGCCCGCCGCGCCCGCTGACGCTCCTGGGCGGTCCGGCGGCTCCACGTCCGGGTGGCCGGGGTCGTGAACAGCAGCAGGATGAGGACGTTGACCGCCATGACCAGGTACCCGCCGAGAACGGTCCCCAGCCCGGCGTCCGTGGTGACCCGGCCGGACTCGGTCGAGACCATGCTCACCACCGTCGACGCCAGCAGCCACACGCGCGGTTTGGCGTAGCCGCGATACGTGAGCAGGGCCAGCACGCCCATCACCCCGTAGGTCGCGCCGATGAACACCGCCAGCAGCAGGATCACCGGAACCACCTCGGACCGGTCGAGGCCGGCGAACTCCTCCATGCTCCGGGAGCCGACGATGTCGCGCAGCGCCATGACCAGCAGCACGAGCACGGTGCCCGCGACGAGGGCGCACCCCGCCACGAGGGCGGCCGGGCGCGGGAGGTGGCCCGGTTCGGGGGCGACGTCGTCGGCCGGGCGGTCCGCATCCCCCGTGGCCACCCCGCCCTCGGCCTGGGGGTCGTCATAGCCCCGCGCCGCCCGCACCACCCCGAACGGCAGGTCGGCCGCCGCCGCCTCCGACACGGGGATTGCTCGCAGGTCCACCACGGGCAGGTCGCCGTCGGTGCGGATCGCGTCGCCGCCGCCGTTGCGGGCGTGGTAACCGGTCGAGAAGTTCTCCAGCACCCGGACCCCCGCGCCGGGGACGTGGTACCGGATCGAGTCAACGATGTAGTCGCGCTCGACGTCGATGTCCGCGTCGATCTTGTGGGTGACCTGGAGGGTGAACAGCGAGAGCCCCACGGACCGGTCGTACGTGCCCGCGCCGAGCCACTGCACCCGGTGGCCGCCGGGCAGGAGCCAGCCGTCCGGGCACCGCCAGAAGCGGACGTGGTGCCGCTGCGCGGCGTTGCCCTCCACCTCCTGCTGGTAGGCCAGGCACTGCCGGCGGCCGAACAACCGCAGCGGGCTCACCGGGGCGGACGGGTACGACCGCCGGAACACCGAGGACGTGATGATGCCCCACGAGGACCGGGCCGTGATGTCGTCGGCGAGCACCCAACCACACGCGGTCATGGCCTCGTGGATCTGACGCGCGGTGCCGTCGACGGCGAGGTTGACCGGATCCCCCAGGAGCCCGTCCGAGGTCCGGGTCCGGGCGATGAAGTACCCCGGCACGTAGATCGACGTGAGGAGCGTCTGCAGTCGCGGCAGGACCAGGTAGGCGACCAGGGCCCAGAACGGGACCAGCAGGAACGAGTGCCACCAGGAGTGACGCCACACCTCGTCCAGCAGCCGGAACCCCAGCCACCCGGCGGCGAGGGTGGCCAGCGCGAAGAAGACGGTGTCCACGACGAGGCCGGGCAGGGGTCGCCGGACGTCGTCGTCCCGCACCTTGCCGGGGGGACTGGCGTAGACGGGCGGCGACGCCGGGAGGGTCGGATCCGCCGCGGGGGCCGGCTCCGCTCGCGCACTGGTGGACATGCGTCGACGATAGTCGGCCGTCCCGACCGCCCGGGCGGCGTTGGCTGCGAGAATGGCCCCGTGCCCACGCCCGACCCGACCCCGGCGAGCAGCCGCCGCGCCCACGAGGCGTACCTGCGCTCCCTGGGTCTGCCCCTGATGATCGTCCCCTCCACCCGGCTGCGCGGGGTCCTCCGGCACTCCGCGGGCGTCAGCGCGGGGCTCGCCGTGGCCGCGACCGGGCTCTCCTTCCTCGACCGGTCGAACGACTACGCGGTGGCCCTGCTCGAGCGGGTCGGTCCGGACTCCCCCGAATGGGACCTCATCGCCGCGAGCGATCCGATCGTGCTCCTACTGGTCGTGGCCCTGTGCCTGTTCGCGGCCGCGCCGCTGTGCGGTTGGCTGGTGGCGCGGCTCGTGGCCCGTGTCCACCGGGCGTACGGAGCCCTCATCGGCCTCGCCGCGGCGATCGCCCTCCTCGTCGTCGGGCCCGCCACCTTCGGCTCCCGGGACGGCCCCTCACTCCTCACCACCACCCTCGCCCTCACGGTGGTCCTGGTGGGCACCTACCTCGGCGCGGGCTCGCTGGTGCGGTGGGCCGCGGGGCGGGTGGCGCGTGAACTGGGCGGCATGGGACACATGGTGGCGCGGGTGCTGCCGGTCCTCATGCTGGCCGTGCTGTTCCTGTTCTTCAACGCCGAGATCTGGCAGGTGATGGTCGCGCTGTCCTGGCCGCGCACGGTCGCGGTGTTGGGCATCATGGGCGCCCTCACCGTGCTGCTCGTGGCGATCACCACCATGGACGACCTCCGCACCGAGCTCGAGGGCCGGTATCCGGACCACGAGCTGCGGGTCTCCGAGCGGATCAACATCGTGCTGGTCCCGGTGGTGGCCACGCTGATCCAGGTGGTGCTGTTCGCCGGCTTCGTGTTCCTGTTCTTCCTGTTCCTCGGCTGGATCGCCATCCCGGAGGCCACCGAGACCCGCTGGACGCTCCGGCCCACCGAGGACCTGGACGGGCTGCTGGCGACCGTCCCGGTCAGCGTCACCCTCCTGCGCGTGGCGCTGGCGCTCGCCGCGTTCTCCGCCCTCAACCTGGCCGCGTCGGCGTCGTCGGACGCCGCGCACCGGGAGCGGTTCGTCCGACCCATGATCGACCAGGTGGTCCGGAGCCTCGCCGCGCGCGAGGCCTACCTCGAGGCACGACGACGAGGCTGACCCCTGCCGTCAGGACGTCCGGTACTCCCCGCGACGCAGCCAGACGGTCGTGACCAGTGTGCCGAGCACGACGGCCGCCGCGAGCCCCAGCGCGGCCACCCCGAGGCCCACCTGGAGGACCGCACCCAGGACACCGCCCAGGGCGAGCGCGGCCCACAGCGCGACCTGCTGGCGATACGGGGCCCACGATCCGCCGGCCAGCGCGTCCACCAGGCGGTGGGCGGACTTGACCACCGCCCCGGTCATGTAGGTCACCCCCAGGGAGACCTCGCCGTCGGTGTGGAAGACCGAGTTCATGGCCCCCATCGACGCCGCGACCACCGTCATGGACACCGGCACCCCGACCACCGTGGCGGCGGTGAGCTGGTGCAGCGCGAGCCCCGCGAGCAGCAGGAAGGCGACCAGGCCCAGGACGGCCGGGCGGTCGTCGAGGTTGCCGCGCCGGGTGACCAGCGCCCCGGCGACCGCGCCCAGGAAGAACGAGACCAGGACGACGGCGGCGATGGCCGCGCCCCCGTAGTCGCCCTCCGCCAGCCCGACCACCATGCGCGTGGAGTTGCCGCTCATGAACGAGACGAAGTAGCCGCCCACCACCAGGAAGCCGACGGCGTCGACGAACCCGGCGGTGCCCGACAGGACCACGGCGAGGAGCCGTTCCCGCCTACGGAGATCGCGCATCAGGTCGCGTGTCTACCGACGCCGACTCGGACCGACCCGGCTCAGACCGGGTCGACACCGAACAGCGAGGGCAGCGTGCCCTCGTGCGCGGCGCGGAGCTCGTCCGTGGTCAGGGTGAACCGGCCCTGGACCTCGAAGGTCCCCGAGTCGGGGTCGGTCACGCCGACGCGGGTGTGGGGGATGGCCTGCGCCGTGAGCATCTGCTGGAACCGGATCTCCTCGCCGCGGGGCACCGAGACGATCACCCGGCCCGATGACTCGGAGAACAGCCACACGAACGGATCCGCGTCCTCGGGCAGCACCACGCGGAGGCCGCACTCGCCGGCCAGCAGCGACTCGACGAGCGCCTGCGCGAGCCCGCCCTCGGACAGGTCGTGGGCCCCGGTGATCAGCCCGTCCTTCGAGCACGTCGTGAGGATCCGGGCGAGCGTGGCCTCCCAGGCCAGGTCGACCGTGGGGGGCATGCCCCCGAGGTGGCCGTGGGCGACCTGCGCCCAGATCGACCCGTCGAGCTCCTCCCGGGTCTCCCCGAGGAGGTAGACGCTCTCCCCCGGGGTGTCCCCGAACGCGGTCGGGGTGCGGCGGGCCACGTCGTCGATCACGCCGAGCACGCCCACGACGGGGGTCGGCAGGATCGGCGTCGAGCCGGTCTGGTTGTAGAAGGAGACGTTGCCGCCGGTGACGGGGATGCCGAGCTCGGCGCAGCCGTCGGCCAGGCCGTGGACGGCCTCGCGGAACTGCCACATCACGCCCGGGTCCTCCGGCGAGCCGAAGTTGAGGCAGTTGGTCACGGCCACCGGGGTGGCGCCGGTGACGGCGACGTTGCGGTACGCCTCGGCCAGCGCGAGGCGGGCCCCCGTGTACGGATCGAGCCGGGTGTACCGGCCCGAGGCGTCGGTGGACAGCGCGATGCCGCGGCCGGACTCCTCGTCGATCCGCAGGACGCCGCCGTCGGCGTTCTCCGCGAGGACCGTGTTGCCGCGGACGTAGCGGTCGTACTGCTCGGTGATGAACTTGCGCGAGCACAGCGCGGGGCTGGAGACCATGTCGAGCAGGGTCCGGCGCAGTTCGTCGCCGGTGGAGGGACGGGCGAGCGCCCGCGCGGTGTCGGCCTGGAGCGCGTCCTGGTCGGCCGGGCGCTCGAGCGGGCGCTCGTAGACCGGGCCGTCGTGGGCGACGGTGCGCGGCGGGACGTCGACCACGGTCTCGCCGCGGAACTCGATCGTGAGGTGGTCCCCGTCGGTGACCTCGCCGATGTCCGTGGCCAGCACATCCCAGCGGCGGCACACCTCCATGAAGGCGTCGACGTTCTCCGGCGCCACCACCGCGCACATGCGCTCCTGCGACTCACTCGACAGGATCTCCGCGGCCGACATGCCCTCGGCGCGCAGCGGCACGTTGTCCAGGACGATGTGCATGCCGCCGTCGCCGGCCGCGGCCAGCTCGGACGTCGCGCACGCGAGACCGGCCCCGCCCAGATCCTGGATACCCACGACCAGCTTGTCGCGGTAGAGGTCCAGGCAGCACTCGATGAGCACCTTCTCCGCGAACGGATCGCCCACCTGCACGCTGGGGAGTTTCCGGGGCTTGACGGGAGCGCCGTGCTCGTCCTCCTCGAACGTCTCCGAGGCCAGCACCGAGACCCCACCGATGCCGTCGAGGCCGGTGCGGGCGCCGAAGAGGATGATGCGGTT
>DIAZ01000133.1:0-1894 GCA_002415925.1 Dietzia sp. UBA5065
GTGCTCGTCTCGTCCCATCTGCTGTCGGAGATGTCCCAGACGGCGCAGGACCTCGTCGTCATCGGTCGGGGCAGGCTCCGCGCCCAGACCTCCGTCGAGGACTTCCTCTCCGCCGCCGTCTCCACGGTCGTCCTCCGGACGCCGCACGTCGACGAGTTCGCCGCCGCCGCGCGGGAGGAGGGCGTCGCCGCCACCTTCGACCCCCCGACGGGCCTGTTCACCATCGAGGGGCTGCGGGCCCCCCAGGTCGGGGACCTGGCCGCGAGCCTGGGCATCACCGTCCACGAACTGCACGAGAAGCGGGCGTCGCTCGAGGAGGCCTTCATGGCGCTCACCGACCAGGACGTCGAGTACCACGGTCAGGAGACCACCCGATGAACCTGCTGAAGTCCGAGTGGATCAAGGCGACCACCACCAGGAGCGTGTACTGGCTGTACGCCCTCGGGATCCTCCTCGCCCTGGGTCTGGCCGTGGTGATCGGCCAGTTCGAGCAGACCTCCACGGGGGACCCGATCGTCGGGGAACCCGGCGGTGGGAGCGACCCGCTGTTCGCGATCATCGGTGTCAGCGTGTTCACGGTCACCCTGGTCTGGATCGCGGCGATCGTCGCCGTGACCGGGGAGTACCGCTTCCACACCATCAAGGCCACCTTCCTGGCGGCGCCGTCGCGCTGGCCGGCGGTGCTCGCCAAGACCGCGCTGTTCACGGCCATGTCGATGGTCGTGGTGGCCGCCGCCGTGGTCCTCTCCCTGCTGGTGGCCGGGGCGCTGTCGGGCAACGACGCCTGGACCCCGTTCTCGGGGGTCGGGCTGACGTACCTGGCCCGGTTCCCCGTCTACGCCGGGCTCGGCACCGTCGCCGTGATGGGGCTGGCGTACCTCATGCGCAACGCCGCCGGCACCATCTCGTTGTTCCTGGTGTGGACCCTGGCGCTGGAGGGCATGGTGTCCCTGATTCCGCGGGTGGGGCAGGACATCGCCGGCTGGATGCCGTTCGCCAACGGCGACTACTGGACGCAGGGCGAGACGGTCCGCGGCTACATCACGTGGGGTGAGTGGACCGCCCTGGCCTGGTTCGCCGCCGTGTGCGTGGCCCTGTGGGTCGTGGGTCTGGTCGTCACGCTGCGCCGGGACGCCTGACCCCCCGCTCGGCGAACTCCGCGCTCCGAGGCAGGCTCCCGTGCGGATTGATGCGGCGTTGTGCCGGGAGTGTCTGATCCGGCGGGTAGGCTCGGGAGAGGAACACGGTCGGCCCGAAGGAGTCCAGATGTCCGGCGAAGCGTCGCTCAAGTTGGTGCACAACACCGATAGAGACAGGTTCGAGTTGTGGGACAGCGACACCTTCATGGGGCTGGTCGGGTACGAGAAGGACGGAGACGTCCTGATCCTGCTCCACACCGTGATCGAGGAGCGGTTCGGACAGCAGGGGATCGCGCGTCTGTTGGTGAGCCTGGTGCTGACACGGATGCGTCTGGACGACGTCAAGATCCGCCCGGTGTGCAGCTACGTCCGCCGCTTCCTCGTCCGTTTCCCGGAGTATCAACTGCTCGTCGCGGCCGACTGACTGCCCACGACCGCCGAGGAGGCGTCATGACCTACCCGCCGCAGGGAAACCCGTCCGGCTACTCCACCCCGCCCGAGTTCGGCGGGCAGGGGGCCTACGGAGCGCAATCCGGGTACCCGGGACAGGGGTACGCCGCGGACAGCGGGCCCGCCCGGCCCGGCCCACCGTCGAACGTCGGCTGGGCGGTGGCGGCGATCCTGTTCTTCTGGCCGCTCGCGTTCACCGCCATGACCCGCGCGCTGGACGTCTACCCGCTGTGGGCGGCCGGGCGGTACGCGGAGGCCGAGGCCGCGAGCGCGTCGGCCAAGAAGCTCGGCATGGTGTCACTGGG
>DIAZ01000133.1:2093-22867 GCA_002415925.1 Dietzia sp. UBA5065
TCCTCAGGCCAGGCCCAGGAGCGGCGCCTCGATCGCCGGGCAGGTATCCATCACCACGTCCAGCCCGGCGTCGGCGGCCCGCCGCGCCGCAGCCTCGTCGACCACGCCCAACTGGAGCCACACGGCCCTCGCGCCCCGGGCGATGGCGTCATCCACGACCGTGCCCGCGAGCCGCGAGTTGACAAAGACGTCCACGACGTCGATCTCGCCCGGGACCTCCGCGAGACTCGCATACCCCCGCTGACCGTGGACCGTCTCGGCCCTGGGATGGACCGGCACGATCTCGTGACCGAGGTCCCTCACGTAGGCCGCGACCCCGTACGCGGTACGCCCCTCGTTCGCGGACAGGCCCACCACGGCCCACCGCCCCTTCTCGGCGAGCAGGCGCCTCACGACGGCCGGATCATTCGTGTGACTCATACCCACTCCAAGGCGCGGCGCCCCCCGGACATTCCCGGGCGACCCTTCCCGGGCGACCCTTCCCGCGCGCGCCCTCCTCCGAGATCCGCTACGCCGCCGTGCGGTTCGCTACCCGATTCCGGGTAGCGAAGGATGCAGGGGAGTAGCGGATCCCGGATCGCGGATCGCGGATTCTGGGTTCCGGATCGCGGATGCGGGATTCGGGATGCCGGGAGGGGGCCGGTCAGTCGCCGACGGCGTCCCTGCCGCGCTTGACGATCTTCGGGTCCGGCTCGAACACCACCTGGTGGTCCTTCTCCGGGTAGTCGAACTGGTTGAGGAAGTAGCGCAACGCGTTGATGCGGGCCCGCTTCTTGTCGTTGGACTTGATGGTGATCCACGGCGCCCAGTCGGTGTCGGTGCGGCGGAACATCTCCTCCTTGGCGTCGGTGTACTTGTCCCACTTGTCCAGGGACTCCAGGTCCATCGGCGAGAGCTTCCACCGGCGCACCGGGTCCAGCTGGCGGATCGCGAACCGCGTCTTCTGCTCCTCCTGGGTCACGGAGAACCAGAACTTGGTCACCCCGATCCCCGAGTCCACCAGCATCTTCTCGAACATGGGCGCCTGCTCCATGAACGTGTCGTACTGCGTGTCCGTGCAGAACCCCATCACGCGCTCGACGCCGGCGCGGTTGTACCAGGAGCGGTCGAACATCACGAGCTCACCGCGGGTGGGCAGGTGGCTGACGTAGCGCTGGAAGTACCACTGGTACAGCTCGGTCTCGGTGGGCTTGATCAGCGCCACCACGCGGGCCTGGCGGACGTTGATGTACTCGGTGAACCGCTTGATCGTTCCGCCCTTGCCGGCGGCGTCGCGACCCTCGAACACGATCACGTGCCGGTGGCCCGACTCGGCCTGCCAGTTCTGGAACTTGAGCAGCTCGATCTGCAGCAGGTACTTCTCCACCTCGTACTGGTTGCGGTCCAGCCGCTCGTCGTACGGGTAGTTGTCGCGCCAGGTGTCCACCGCCCTGCCGTTGATGTCGATCAGGTCGGGATCCTCGCCCTGGTCGTCGCGGACGGTGAACCCCTCCGCGCGCAGCCGGTCGATGTAGTGGCGGAGCTGGAATGTGGACAATTGGGTCTCCTGGTGGTGGTGAAGTCCGGGCGGGGATGCTGTGCGGGAGGTGCTAGTCGAGGTCCACGACGACGGGGGCGTGGTCCGAGGCGCCCTTGCCCTTGCGTTCCTCGCGGTCGATGAAGGCCCCGGTGACGCGGGCCGCCAGTTCCGGCGAATGCAGCTGGAAGTCGATGCGCATGCCCTGCTTCTTGGGAAAGCGCAGCTGCGTGTAGTCCCAGTACGTGTAGACGCCCGGGCCGGGGGTGTACTCGCGCGTGACCTCGCGGAAGCCGGCGCCGTCGAACGCGGCGAACGCGCGGCGCTCCGGCTCGGACACGTGGGTCTTGCCCTCGAAGACCCCCATGTCCCACACGTCCTCGTCGTGGGGGGCCACGTTCCAGTCGCCCACCAGCGCGACCTGCGCGCCCGGGTCGGCGGCGAGCTCGGTGGCGGCGTGCTCGCGCAGCCGGGCCAACCACTCGAGCTTGTACGCGTAGTGGGGGTCCGAGACCTCACGGCCGTTGGGCACGTAGAGGCTGTACACGCGGACGCCGCCGCACACGGCGGAGAGGGCGCGGGCCTCCGGGTCCTGCGTGACCTCGGGGTCCTTGTGGAAGCCGGGCATGCCGTCGAACCCCAGCCGGACGTCCTCCAGCCCCACCCGCGACGCCACGGCCACGCCGTTCCACTGGCTCAACCCGTGGTGGGCGACCTCGTACCCGAGTTCGGCGAACGTCTCGTGCGGGAACTGCTCGTCCTTGCACTTGGTCTCCTGCATGGCCAGGACGTCGACGTCCGAACGCTCCAACCAGGCCGCGACGCGTTCCCGTCGAGCCCTGATCGAGTTGACGTTCCACGTGGCCAGGCGCATGTAATCAGTCTATTACCCGACGGTGAATCCCGTGCCGGGTGGGAGGAGTCAGACGACGACGAGGTGGCGCAGGGAATGGTGCGGCTGCAATCCGAGCTTCGCCCACAGGCCCCGACCGGCGGAGTTGTCCGCAAACACGTGGAGGTGACACTCCTCGGCCCCCAGGCCCCGACCCCAGTCGACGAGCGAGCCGGTGACCACCTCCGCCAGGCCGCGGCGGCGGTGGGCGTCCGCGGTCTGCACGCACGAGACCGCGATGCGGGGAGCCCCGTCGGGCCCGGCGGTGACGGCGCCGCGGGCGATCGCGGCGAGCTCGCCGCCATCCTCCAGGCGCGCGAACACCGCGTGCCCGCCGGGGCCGGGCTCGCCGTCGACCAGGCCCGCGGTGGCGAGCATCGCGGGCCGGACGCGGTCGGGGTCCAGGTCGGCGGTGGCGTGGTAGAGCCCCAGCCAGTCGTCGTCGGGGGAGTCGGCCAGCACGACGGACGGGCGGGCGTCGCCGCGCCCGTGCGCGGCGGCCTCGGACTCCACCCTGGCGAGCAGTTCGCCGCTGTCGGCCGTGCAGAGCAGCAGCTCCCGGTCGGCGTGGATCCGGGAGGGGGCCACCGGAACGCCGCCGAGGAGCATGCGATCGGACGAGACGAGCCGGTCCACGTCCACCAGCCGCAGCGGCAGGCCGCGGGCCGCGTACCACCCGCGGACGCCGTCGAGCTGCTCGCAGCTCGCCCACGGCAGCACCGGCACCGCCGAGTTCCCGCGGTAGGACCAGTCGTCGCCGGCCCGGCAGAACCAGCCGTCGACCACCTCGAACTCCGGTCCCGGCCACGCCAGCGCGCTCGCGTACTCGCGGGCGCGGACGTCGCGGGCCCGGACCGGTCGGGGGGGCAGCACCTTGAGCACGGCGATGCTCTCCTCGGGGATCCGCACCTCCTCGCCGGACTCCCGGCGCACGACCAGCTCCGGCTCGAGCTCCACCACGTGGCCGATGACGTCCGTGTAGAGGTGGGAGCTCTCCCCGGCCTCCAGGTGGCGACGCACCACCACGCGCATGCCCACCTCGGCCCGCCGGCCCGCGTTCCACCGGGACCGATCCGACAGGCCCTGGTCCCGCTCAGCCATGGAAGGTGGCGGCCTCGTCGTCGTCGGTCCCGTCGTGGTCGTCGTCGTCCTCGTCCTCGAACGGGTCGGGATCGGTCATCGGGTCCCAGCTCAGGCCGGGGACGCCCCAGCCCACGTCGCGGATGTGCCTCTTGGCGGCCTTGCGGTTCCGGCCGATCAGGTGGTCGGTGTAGAGGAAGCCGTCCAGGTGGCCGACCTCGTGCTGGAGGCAGCGCGCGAACAGGCCGTAGCCCTCGATCGACACCGGCTCGCCGTTCTCGTCGGTGCCCGTGACCCGGGCCCACCAGGCGCGGCCGCGCGGGAAGTTCACGCCGGGGACGGACAGGCAGCCCTCGAGGTCGTCCTCGGGGTCGGGCATGGTCTCCGGGATCTGGGAGGTCTCCAGGACCGGGTTGACCACGCACCCCCGCCGGGTGATCCAGCCGCCGCGGGCCTCGACGTCCTCGCGGGAGACGCCCTCGCCGTCCTCGGTGTCCAGGTCGGGGCAGTCGTAGACGAACACCCGCTTGCGGACGCCGATCTGGTTGGCGGCCAGCCCCACGCCGTTCGCGGCGTCCATCGTGTCGTACATGTCCCGCACGAGGTCGGCGAGCTCCGCCGGGGTCTCGGTGACGGGCTCGGTGGGGGCGTGGAGGGCGGGATCGCCGAGGATGACGATGGGACGGACGGCCATGGCAGATGATCCTAGTGCGCGCCTGGCAGGGTGTCGGAGGGGTGTGGTTCACTACGGGGGAATCACAACGATGTGATCCGGGTCAGGCACTGATCGTCGAGGAGGCGCGCGAATGGGGCGAACAGCCGCCGTGGCACGCGAGGTGCAGGCCCGCGACGGGGATCAGGGCATGGCCGAGCTGCACGCCGCCGATCCCGTCCTGTCCGAGAGGGACCGGGCGATGCTCGAGTTCGAGCGGCAGTGGTGGAAGTACGCCGGCTCCAAGGAGGAGGCGATCCGGCAACAGTTCGACGTGTCCGGCACCCGCTACTTCCAGATCCTCAACGACCTCATCGACCGGCCCGAGGCGCTGGCCGCGGACCCGTTGCTCGTCAAGCGCCTGCGCCGCATGCGCAGCAGCCGTCAGAAGGCACGCGCGGCGCGCAACCTGGGAATGCGCCTCGACTGACCTACACTCACCGGCGTGAGCTCACAGTCCGAAACCTCGCAGTTCGACCCGTCCGACGAGCACGCGCCCGGCGCAGGCCCACACGACGGGCCCGGCGGACCCGGCGGACCCGGGACGGACGAGCCGAGCGGCCCGCCGTACCGGGCCATCGCGATGGTGCTCCTCGCGGCCGTGGTGCTGGCGATCGGCGTCGGACTCGTCCAACTCTTCGGCGGTGACGACGCCTCCACGCCCACCGCGGCGGAGGGGGCCACCTCGCAGGCGCAGCCCCAGGGCCAGCCCGCGGGGTCCGGTCAGCCCGGCGAGGGCCCCGCCGGGCAGGACTCTCAGGCCGCGCCCGGGGCGTCGGGGCAGGAGGGGCAGGCTCAGCCGTCCGCCGGCGCCCAGTCCGGTTCCGTGCCGGCCGTGACCTCGGTGCCCGTGCTGATCTTCAACAACAGCAACGTCACCGGGCTCGCGGCCCGCACCGGCGAGGCGCTCCGGGAGACCGGGTTCGCCGTCGGCGACGTGGCCAATCTGCCCTCCAACCAGGGCGTGGTGGCCGAGTCGACCGCCTACTACGGCACGGGACCCGGCGAGCAGCAGGCCGCCGAGGCGATCGCCGCGCAGTTGGGGATCACCGCCCGGCCGCGGCCCGCGGAACTGGCGGGGCAGGCTCCCGGGGTGATCGTGATCGTCACCCAGGACCTCGACCGCTGACCCCTGAGGATATGATGAGCCGACGCACCCCGCCCCGCGGGAACCGTGCTCACAGCGTCCCGCAGCCACCCGAGATCGAAGGAGCCCTCATGGCCCCGCGTCAGACCGCCCGCCGCCTCCTGGTGGCGGCTCCCGCACTCGCACTCGCGCTCGCGGTGACCGCGTGCAGCCCGCCCAACGAGCAGCCCGCCAACCCGGACGCGCCGTACACCCTGCCCACCTACTCGGAGGAGCCCAAGGCCACTGAGGCGGAGCAAACCACCACCGGCGAGACCACCACCGCGCTCGAGGGCGCGGAGTCGGAGGGCGTCGCGCCGCAGGGCGCCGAGGGCACCGCGGTCCAGGTCCCGGGCCAGCCGGCTCCCTGATCTCCCGGTAGGCCCCGCCGCGGCGGGCGTCGCCACCGCCCCGGGGCCCGCCGTCCGTCGGTCCCTCAGCGGCGCTTCCGGCGATTGGCCTCGCTGGCCTGGAACTTCTCGAGCACGGGCGCCTCGTGGGTGATCGTGCCGTCCTCGACGCTCTCCCGGTAGGCCAGGTTCCCGACGCGGTTGGCGATCACGGGCGCCGTGGACACCGCCACGATGGCGGCGAGCACCAGCATGCCGAGGTCGATGCTGGGGTAAATCCGCACGCCGGCACCCAGCAGGACCAGCAGCAGTCCCAGGACCTGCGGCTTGGCGGCCGGGTGCATGCGGCTGAGGGTGTCCCGGAAGCGCACCAGGCCGATGGCGCTGGACAGGGTGAGCAGGGCCCCGGCGAGCACGAAGAGCGCGGAGACGACCTCGATCACGTCGTCGGTCATGTGATGGCCTCCTCGGGCACCCCGGTCGAGTCGTTCACGCGGAACCTCGCCACGGAGACCGATCCCAGGAACGCCACCAGCGCCAACGCCACGAGCGCGGCGGCGGCGGTGGTGTCCTTGGTCCAGGCGATGTAGACGCCGACCCCGCACTGGGCCACGGCGGCGAGCATGTCCAGGGAGATCATCCGGTCGAGGGTGTTGGGGCCGCCGATCAGGCGGATCATGGTGGCGAACAGCGCGAGCGTCAACGCGATGACGGCCGCGCTCCACACCAGGATGGTCAGGCTCATCGGGTCTCCTCCTTGTCCGAGGTGCGATCCATGGTGGGCCCGGTGTCGGCGGGGACGGAGAAGTGCTCCGGGCTGGGCTTCCAGTCCTCGGGGCGCTCGAACGCCCGCAGGTAGAGCCGCTCGATGTGCGCGGTCTGCCGGCGGAAGTGCTCGACGGACCGGTCGGAGGCCGCGTCCAGGACGTGGACGTACACGTAGCGGGCCACGGGGTCGACCCGCACGACGATCCCGCCGGGCATGAGGTTGAGCGTGTTGACGGCCAGGGCGAGCGTGAAGTCCGATTTGAGTTTCATCGGGGCCCGGAGCACGGCGGACCGGGGTGGCGCGGCGGGCCGGATGGACAGCCACGCGACGGTGAGCGACGAGCGGACGAGGTAGTAGGCCACCACCATCACCAGCCACGCGGTGGACACCGGCCGGAGGAGGCCTTCGACGGGCACCCGGGGCAACGGGAGCAGCACCATCACCGCCACGGCCGCGAGCAGCCCGCCGGCGATCGTGCCGACCTCGACCGGCCCCCACAGCAGCACCCAGGCGAACGTCAGCCACAGGGCCATGAACACCCGGGACCCCAGCACCCGTGGATCCAGACGGACCTTGCGGTTCATGTCAGCGCACCCCCGTCACGGAGCCGACGTACCGGCCGGGAGTGGCGTCCACGGGGACGGTGTCGATGTACTGGTCGCGCTCCATGAGGGAGGCGGCGGCCCTGTCCGCCACCCCGAGCAGCGGGCCGGCGAACACGGTCATGAGCAGGGAGACCACGATCAGCGCCATGGTCGGGGCGAGCATGCTCAGCGGCATCTTGCCCACCTCCTCGCGCTCGTCGAACTCCACGTACTCGTCCGAGGGCAGCAGCGCGAGCGGCTTGGCCAGGGCCACAGCGCCCTCGGGGGCGTCCGCGCGGGGACGCCAGAAGGCCTTGGACCACACCCGGACCACCACGTAGAGGGTGAGCAGGCTGGTGACCATCGCCCCGGCGATGAGCACCCACATGAGCGGGCCGCCGACCTCGGCCCCCGCCTGGATCACCGCGAGCTTGCCGATGAAGCCGGAGAACGGGGGGATGCCCCCGAGGTTGAGCGCGGGGACGAGGAAGGCGACGGCGAGGACGGGGCTGGCCACGGCGAGCGAGCCCAGGCGGCGCAGGGAGGACGACCCGGCCTGCCGCTCGATGAGCCCGACCACGAGGAACAGCGTGGTCTGGACGATGATGTGGTGGCCCACGTAGTAGATCGCGGCGCTCAGCCCGAGTTCGGTCGACAGCGCGATGCCGAAGATCATGTAGCCGATGTGGCTGACGAGCGTGAACGACAGGATTCGTTTGATGTCCGATTGGGCGATCGCGCCGAGGATGCCGATCACCATGGTGAGCAGCCCGGCCACCAGCAGGATCCCGTCCATGGAGCCGCCCGGGAACACGAGGGTGTGGAACCGGATGATCGCGTAGACGCCGACCTTGGTGAGCAGGCCCGCGAACACCGCGGTGACGGGGGCGGGCGCGGTCGGGTACGAGTCCGGCAACCAGGTGGAGAGCGGGAAGACGGCGGCCTTGATCCCGAACGCCACCAGGAACACGGCGAAGATCGTGTTGCGGAGCCCGTCCGGCACCTCCGCCATCCGGATGGCCAGCTGGGCGAGGTTGAGCGTGCCCGCCGCCGAGTAGGTCAGTGCGATGCCGAGCAGGAAGATCAGCGAGGACACCATCGACACGACGGTGTAGGAGACGCCGGCGCGGACCCGCTCCTGGCTGGCCCCCAGCGTGAGCAGCACGTAGGAGGCGGCCAGGAGGATCTCGAATCCCACGAACAGGTTGAACAGGTCGCCGGCGATGAACGCCGAGTTCAGCCCCGCGGCGAGCGCGAGGTAGGTGGGCAGGAAGATCGAGGTGGGCTGGTCGCCGTCGCCGTCGCGGACGCCCTGCCCGACGGCGTAGATGATCACGGTGAGCAGGACGACGGCGGAGACGCAGAGCATCAACGCGCTGAGCCTGTCCGCCACCAGCGTGATGCCCACGGGGGCGTCCCAGCCGCCCACCTGGACGGTGTGCATGCCGTGTTGGTCGGTGAGCACCAGGAGCACCCCCGAGATGACCAGCACGGCGGTGAGGGTGATGACGGTGATGACGTTCTGCACCCGCGGTCGTCGCGAGGCCACCAGGCACAGTGCGGCGGCGAGCAGGGGCAGGAGGAAGACGGACGGGATGAGGACGCCGAAGAGGCCGGAGGGGATCACGGGTGCCGCTCCTCTCCGCCGTCCGTCGGCTCCTTCTCGCGCCGGGCGCGGGACCTGGCCTCGGACTCGGCGCGGGCCTCCGCTTCCGCCTCCTCCAGGTCCTCGTCGTCGTAGTCCACGTGGTCGCCCAGCTCGGTGGGCTGACCGGTGGTGTGGTCGTCGGAGGCGTCCCGGTCGGGCGCGGACCAGGCGTCGGTGGGCGAGCGCTTGGCGATCTTGGTGTCCTCGGCGTCGTCGGCGACCTCGTCCACGGTGGTGAACTGGTAGGAGCGGTAGGCCAGCGCGAGGATGAACGCGCCGACGCCGGCGGTGATGACGATCGCGGTGAGGATCATGGCCTGCGACAACGGGTCGGAGTCGACGGTGTTGTCCCCCCACCCGCGTCCCCGGATGGGGGGATTGCCGGGCGGGCCCCCCGAGGCCAGGATGAGCAGGTTGATGCCGTTGGACATGATCATGATGCCCAGCAGGATCTTGATGATCGCGCGCTCGAGAAGCAGGTAGACGCCCGCGGCGCAGAGGATCCCGGCCAGCAGGAGCAGCGAGAAGTCGGCGGTCATGGCATCCCCCCGGGACTGGCGCCCTGGTTCTCGGCGGCCTCGAGCCGGGCCCTGCGGCGGGCGGACAGGTCCGAGCGGGCGCCGTTGGCGTCGACGCCGGGGACGCGGCGCAGGGCGGCGGTGGACGGGGAGGTGGTGGCGTCGACGTAGACGGCGCGGAGCTCTTCGAGGTCCTCGGCGTCCAGGTCGAGACGGGCGCCGAGGCTGCGGAGGATGTCCAGGACGAGGCCGACGACGATGAGGTACACCCCCGCGTCGAAGAACAGCGCCGTGACGAGCTTGACCTCGCCGAACACGGGGAGCGTCCCCTGGAGGGTGGCGCTGGACAGGGCGGGCGCCCCGAAGGCCATGGAGACGGCGGCCGTGCCGGCGGCCAGCAGGAGCCCCACGCCGAGGATGCGGCCGGCGTCGATGGGGACGGCCTCACCCAACTCGTAGCGGCCACCGGCGAGGTAGCGCAGCGTCAGGGCCAGGCCCGCGACCAGGCCGCCGGCGAACCCGCCGCCGGGATTGTTGTGGCCGGCGAAGAAGAAGAACAGGCTGAGGATCATCATCGTGGGGAAGAGGAGCCTGGTGGTCACCTCGAGGACCAGGGACCGGGCGCGGGGGTCGCGGACGGTCGCCCCGACCAGCCAGCGGCCGGGGGTCGCGCCGGGGGCCTCGATCACCACGCGGGCGGCCTCCACGCCGCGGCGACCGGACCGGGTCTTGTCCACGTCGGCCAGGCGCGGACCGGAGCCGTAGCGCCGGTTGCGGAAGACGAGGCTGGCCACGCCCGTCGCGGCGACCAGGAGCACCGTGATCTCGCCGAGGGTGTCCCACGCGCGGATGTCGACGAGCGTGACGTTGACGGCGTTGGCGCCGTTGCCGATCCGGTAGGCGAGGTCCGGGAAGACGGTGGACACGGCCGGGTTCTGGCGCGCGTTGATGGCGTAGGCGCCGACCACCATGACCAGCAGGCCGACGCCGATCCCGAGCCAGGCCCGCAGCCGACGGAAGCCGTCCGAGAGCGGGACCTCGGCGGGCATCGTGCGCAGGACCAGCACGAACGAGATCATCATGAGCGTCTCGACCAACACCTGGGTGAGCGCGAGGTCCGGGGCGCCGTGGAAGGCGAAGATCACGGCCACCCCGTACCCGGTGACGGACATGCAGATGACGGCGGCGAGGCGGTTGCGCAGCAGGGTCGCGGCGACCGCGGCGAAGACCATCGGGATGAGGACCACCAGGACGACGGGGTTGGCGGACAGCTCCATCCGCAGGCCCTCGCGGGTCCCGGCCAGGAGCGAGCCGAACGGGAACACCACGAGCGTGACCAGGATGATGCCGAGGGTCAGCGGCAGCGAGCCGCGCTGGGTGAGGGCGGTCAGCCGCAGCGACAGGGTGTCGAAGAACTTCAGCGTGGCGTCGTAGATGCGGTCGGCGTTACCCAGGGCGGGGGACTCGAACTGCATCCGCTCGACCGTCCGCTGCGCCACGTACAGCATGGTGCCCAGCAGGTAGACCACGAGCGTGAGGGCCAGCGGGACCTCGACGCCGTGCCACAGTCCGAGGTGGTACGCCTCGGCTCCGCGCCACGGGCTGCCGACGGGGAAGGCGGCGTCGACGTAGCGGGAGACCAGCCCGTCGACGGGCGCCGACCACAGGCCCAGGACCAGGCCGGTGACGGCGAGGAGCGCCGGGACGGAGAGGAAGAGCACCCCGGGTGGCCGGGAGTCGGCGACCGCCGGGCTGGTCCCGTCGGCAAAGACCCCCTTGGAGCGGAACGCGCCCATGACCAGGCGCGCGGTGTAGGAGAAGGTGAGGATGGACCCGGCCACGAGCCCCGCCGTGACCACCAGCGCCGGCATCCCGTGCAGCCGCTCCTCGGACAGGACGGTGGCGAAGGCCGCCTCCTTGCCGACGAATCCCAGGAACGGCGGCAGCCCGGCCATCGACGCGGCGGCGAGGGTGAAGAACAGCGCGAGCGCGGGCCGCGCGCGACCCAGCCCCGACAGCTCGCGGATGTCCCGGGTGCCCGTGGTCTTGTCGATCACGCCGACCGCCATGAACAGCGCCGACTTGAACAGCGAGTGCGCCAGCAGCATGGTGAGGCCGGCGAGCATGGTGTCGCGCGAGCCGATGCCCACCAGCACCAGCAGGAAGCCCAGCTGGCTGACCGTGCCGAAGGCCAGCACCAGCTTGAGATCGGTTTCCCGCAGCGCCCGCCAGCCGGCCATGAGGAGCGAGACCAGGCCCAGGACGATCAGGGGGAGTTGCCACGTCGACGAGCCGGAGAGTCCGGGCGACATGGCCGCGACGAGGAAGACCCCGGCCTTGACCATGGCCGCGGAGTGCAGATACGCGCTCACCGGGGTGGGGGCGGTCATGGCGCCGGGGAGCCAGAAGTGCAGCGGGGCGATGGCGGACTTGCTGGCCGCGCCGATGATCACCAGGAGCAGCGCCCAGTGGATGAGCGGTCCCGACGGGGGCGCGGCCACCACGTCGCTGAGCAGGTACGAGCCGGCGGACTGGCCCAGGATGACGATCCCGACGAGCATCGCCAGTCCGCCGAGGGTGGTCACGAGCAGGGCCTGGGTGGCCGCGCGGCGGGCCGAGGCCCGCTCGGCGTAGTGGCCGACCAGGAGGAAGCTCAGGACGGACGTGATCTCCCAGAAGATGTAGAGCAGGATCATGTTGTCCGCCACGACCAGGCCGAACATGACGCCCGCGAAGGCCACGAGTTCGGCCGCGAACAGGTGGAGGCGGGGTTCGACGTCGTCGAAGTACCAGGTGCAGTAGAACAGCACCAGCGCGCCGACCCCCAGCGCGATGAGCGCCATCAGCGCGGACAGCGAATCCATCCGCAGGTCCAGGGCGAGGTGGATGGCGGGCGCCCACGGGATCGTCGCGGTGGGGACGCCGCCGAGGTTGGCGGCCACCCACACCGCGCCGCCGGCCGGGACCAGCGCGAGGAGCGGGAACGCGCGGCGCCCGAAGCGCAGCACCAGCGGGATCGCGATCAGGGCGGCCACGGTGTGGGCCGCGAGGATCGCGATCACGGGCGGCTCCTCTCGTTGCGTCGAACGCCGTGACGACGCGCGGACGTGCCCGCCGGGTCTCGGCGGTATGCCGGTGGGTCACCGGGTGGGGGTTCGGTGAGTACTTTACAGAAACGGGTCCGTGGCCTGTGGTCAACGCAGGTGGAGCAGCGTCGCGGCGCTCAGCAGCGCGGCGATCGCGGACTCCGAGGAGTCCTCGCCGAATCCCAGGGCCCAGGTCTCGCGGCGTCCGCAGGTGGCCCGCAGGATCGTGCACCAGGACTCGGTCTCGCCGAATCCGTGGCCCTCGTACTGGTGGAACCTCTCGATCTCGACGCGGGCGCCGATCCGGCCGAGCATCTCCGACATCGCGGTGAGGTCGCCGCACGACTCGGTGGTCAACCGGCGTGGGGTGAACCGGCCCGGCTCGTCCCCGGCGCCGCGGGTGGCCAGGATCGCCTCGTAGGCGGTGATGCCCCGGCCCAGTGGGCGGCGGGAGAGGTCCGCCAGGTGGAAGCGATCGGTGGACGGCGCGTAGGTGTCGATCAGGGTGCGCCAGTCCAGGCCTGCGGCCTCGTCGACGAACCCGCGGGGCAGGCGCCGCCCGAAGCGTTCGCCGAACGGGCAGGTGGTGGGGAGCGAGCGGGTCGCGGTGGTGGCGTTCATGGGATTCTCGATTCTCGACGGCGGTGCGGGGACCGACGGAGAAGGAGTAACCACGCAACGGGGGTGCCGGTCGGTCAGGCCCCGTTACGTCCGGTTACTACGAGAATCGCGCGCATGACCGAGAACTGTAGCGCCCGGCCGGGGCCCGCGGCAAGGCGGACGTGACTCACGCCTCCCGCCGGTCGGCGTACGAGCGCAGGGTCTCCACCTGCTCGGGGTCGAGCGAGGGCGGGACGGTCCGGCGGGCGCGGGCCACGTCGTCGGCGGTCACCTCGGCGGCGTCGATGTCGCGGCGCATGGCGGTCAGCGCGGACTCCCGGAGGAGGGCGGCGCAGTCGGCGGCCGAGTACCCGTCCAGGTCCCCGGCGAGCTCGGCCAGGTCCACGTCCGCGGCGAGCGGGACGTTCCGGCCCGCCGCGCGGAGGATGTCCGCGCGCGCCTCCGCGTCCGGCGGGGGTACGAAGACCAGCTTCTCGAGCCGTCCCGGACGCAGCAGCGCCGGGTCGATGAGCTCCGGCCGGTTGGTCGCGCCGAGGATCACCACGTCGCCCAGCGGCTCGGCGCCGTCGAGCTCGGTGAGCAGCGCCGCCACCACGCGGTCGCCGACCCCGGAGTCCCCGGTCTGGCCGCGGCGCGGGGCCAGGGCGTCGATCTCATCGAGGAACACCAGCGACGGCGCCGAGTCCCGCGCCTTGCGGAACAGGTCCCGCACGGCCTTCTCCGACGAGCCGACCCACTTGTCCATGAGTTCGGCGCCCTTGACCATGTGGACGGTGAGGCGACCACTGGCCGCCAGGGCCCGCACGACGAACGTCTTGCCGCATCCGGGCGGACCGTAGAGCAGCACCCCGCGCGGCGGCTGCACGCCGAGACGCTCGAACGACGCCCGGTGCTGGAGCGGCCACAGCACCGTCTCGGTGAGGGCCTGCCGGACCTCGGCCATGTCGCCGACGTCGTCGAGGGTGATCGACCCCAGGCTCAGCTCCTCCGTGCCCGAGCGGGACAGCGGGCGGATCACGCTGATCGCGCCCATGAGGTCGTCCTGCTCGAGGTGGACGTCGGCGGCGTCCGCGGCGCCCCCGCCCGCGGCCCGGGCGGCCGCGCGCATCGCCGCCTCGCGCGTCAGGGCCCGCAGGTCGCCGGCCACGTACCCGGGGGTCCGGTCACTCACCGCGGGCAGGTCCAGCGTGGCGGTCGGTACGCCGCGCAGGAGCACCGCCAACAGGGCGGCCCTGTCGCCGCCGTGGGGGAGCGGCAGGTCCAGCACCCGGTCGCACAGGTCGGGGTCGCGGAGCCGGGCGTCGGCGTCCTCGGGGCGCACGCACGTGGCGACCAGCACCGAGCCGGGGTGCGCCACGACGGACCGCAGTCGGTCGAGGACCAGCGTGGACACCGGTTCGGGCTCCGCGGGCAGCAGCGCGTCCACGTCGGTGACCAGGAGGATCCCGCCGTTCTCCCGGGTCCGCTCGGCGGCGGCGCGCACCGCCTCGAGGCGGCCCGCCGGGTCGAGGGAACCGACGGACGGGCCGTCGAGCACCTCGAGTCGGCGGTCCCCGGCGACCGACCGCACGAGGGTGGCCTTCCCCACCCCGGGCGGGCCCGCGACCAGGACCCCGAGGTGCGGGGACGCCCCCAGCGAGCGCAGCAGGTCGGACCTGTCCAGGGCCAGGGACAGCCACTGCTCCAGCACGGCGGCCTGATCCTGCACGCCCACCAGGTCCTCCCGGGCCACCGCGGTGATCGCCGCCCCGGACGGGGACGGTGCCCCCGAGCCGGCCAGGGCGGGGCCGGCGGCACCGGTGCCGCCGCCGGCCCGGGCGGGGCCGCCCGGGGTCGCGGGGCTCGTCGTCGCACCCGGACCCGATCCGATCGACGCCGCGCCCGCCGCGCCCGCCGCGCCCGCGGCGGCCACGGCGGTGGTCGGCTGGACCGACACGATCCCGTCGGGGACGGTCGCGGTGACGGTGAGGAGTTCGGTGCTCCACTGCATGCCGATGACGTTGCGCAGGGTCCGGGAGGTGTCGGCGGTGGGGAAGTCGGGGCCGAGGTCCCGCGGCATGAGCGTCACCGAGTCGCCGACCCGGACGACCTTGCCCAGCAGCGCGGATCGCAGCACGCGCTCGGCCACCCCCCGGCCCGCGGGCGGCAGCCCCTGGACCTCGATGGACTGGGCCCCCGTGACCTGCGCGGCGCGCACGGTCACCCGCGCGTCCTCGCCCAGGCCGCAGTTGGCCGCCACGACCTCGTCCACGACCAGCACCCCGCTGGGCGCGCCCGGCGCGGCCGCCGCGACCACCGCGGCGGTGGTGCGGGCCCCCACGATCTCGATCGCGTCCCACTCGCGCATCCCCAGCGCCAGGATCACCTCGGGGTGCGCGCGGACGATCCCCCGGCGGGAGTCGGCCGCGGACGCCGACAGTCGGAGGGTCAGGTCCAGATCCGGGCGGGGGTTCACGGCTGCGAGCCTATCGGCGCGCGGCGTCCCCGGGCGGGGGCGCCGCGCTACAGGGCGCCGCGCACGGCGTTCCAGGCCACCGGAATCTGTCGGGAGTAGTACGACCAGTTGTGCATGCCGGTGGGCAGGTGGTCGACCCGCGCCGTGATCCCCAGCTCGCGGAGGCGGCGATCCGCCGCCCACGTGCACTGGCCGGTGGCCTGCTCGAGCGCCATGCCGGCCACGAAGTTGGCGGCGTCGCCGTTGTAGGCCGCCCAGTCGCCGGGGTTGGCCACGCCGGTGCCGGACGAGAGGTAGACCGCCTTGCCGCGCAACGTCTCGGCGCCGGCCAAGGCGTCGTGCGCGGCCCACTGCGCGTTGCCGGGCTCGCCCCACATGTTGGTGAGGGTGGCTCCCCGGCTCTCCACCGTGTAGCGGGTGAGGATCTGGCCGAGCGCGTCGGTGGAGTAGCACCCCGAGACGCCGAACACGGCCCGGTAGAGCTCCGGGTGGCGGGTCGCCAGGGAGAGCGCGGCGCCCGCGCCCATCGAGATGCCACCGATCCCGCGGCTGGTGCTGGTGCTCACCTGCGGCTCGACCAGCCGGGGCAGGTCCCGGGTGATGAAGGACTCCCACCTGCTGATGCCCAGCACGGGGTCCTGCGCGTCCCAGTCGGCCCACATGGAGCCCTGGCCACCGGTCGGGATGACGAGGTTGACGTTCTGGTCGGCGAATTGCTCCGCGGCGCCCCACTGCATGAAGCCGCTGGGCAACTCGGAGCCGACGCCGTCGAGGAGGTAGAGGAACGGCGCATCGGGTCTGGTGGCCCGGTACACCTCGACGGTGATCCCGCGCTTCATGTCGGCCGAGTCGATGAGCCACCGCTCGTAGCGGCCGTCGATCGTCTTGCCCACCACCCTGGTCTCGGTGATGCCGGGGTTGGGTTGCGGTGCCGGCGGCGGGGAGCCGGCGAACATGTTGGGGGAGAAGCCGAGCCGGTTGGCCACGCCCATCATCGACGAGCCGGAGGAGCCCGGCAGGTTGCCGAGGTAGAGCAGCTGGCTCAGGCTCTCGGGGGTGATCGAGTCGAGCGCGGCGTTGCCGATCTGCTCGGGGCTGATCACCGCCGGAAGTTCCTGGGCCCGGGCCGAGGCGGGGCTCAGGCCCACGGCCAGGGCGACGGCGGTGGCGGCGGCCAGCGCGGCCCTGCTCGCGCGGCGGGCACGGCCCGGGCGGGGCGTCCGGGCCGCTGCGGGGACGGACATGGCGGACATGGCGGACATGGCGACTCCAGATTCCGGCAGCCGACCCTCCTCGGCCGCCACTGACCTCAGTATCGCGCCCGCGCGTCACGCTGTTACCGCTGGTGGGGGGCGGGCGTCAGCGATAGCGCTGCAGGAATGCCGCCTCGGCCAGCGCGATCCGCTCGATCTCGCGCGGGTCCACGGACTCGTCGGGGGAGTGGATCGCGGCCGCCGGGTCCTCGACCCCGAACAGTGCGATGCTCGCGCCCGGATGGGCCTCGCGCAGCGCCGTGCACAGGGGGATGGACCCGCCGGAGCCGACCTCGGCCACCTCCCGCGCGCCGTACGCCTTGGCCAGGCACTCCGAGAGCAGCCCGTGCACCGGGTCGGACCCGCCGGCCGGGACGGAGCTGAACGGGTGGCCGACGGTCTCCTTCTCCACCGACACCCGCGCGTTCCAGGGCCGGCGCCTCTGGACGTGCGCCGCGAGCAGGTCCTGCGCCTCGAGCGGGTCCATCCCGGGCGGCACGCGCAGGTTGACCAGCGCGCGGGCCCGCGGCTGGACGGCGGCGATCGCGCCCTCGACCGGCGGGCAGTCGATGCCCAGCACGGTCACCGCCGGGCGCGCCCAGACGAGGTCGGCGACGGGGGCCGCCGAGGAGGGCTCGACGCCGTCGAGGATCCCGGCGTCGGCGCGGAACGCCTCCTCGGCGTACGGCCGGCCGGTCCACTCGCCGCCGAAGTCCAGGCCGTCGACGGTGGTCGCCCCGGTCTCGGGGTCGCGCAGCGAGGCGAGGATGGAGATGAGCGCGGCCAGGGCGTCCGGCGCCGCGCCCCCGAACTGGCCGGAGTGAACCCCGGCGGAGAGGGTGTCGACCACGACGACGAGGTTCGCGATCCCCCGCAGGCTGGTCGTGAGCGTGGGAACGCCGGCCGAGACGTTCCCCGAGTCCACGATGAGGATCGCGTCCGCCGCCACCAGGTCGGGCCGCGAGGCCACGAGATCGTCCAACCCCCCACCGCCGGTCTCCTCGGAGCCCTCCACCACCAGCCTGATCCCCAGGCCGTCCAGCGGGTCCGCCCCGCGGGGGTCCGCCTCGTCGTCGTCGCCCCCCGGGGTGTCCGGCGCCGACCCCCCCAGGGCGGCCAGGGCGCGCAGCGCGGTGAGGTGGACGACCAGGTTCCCCTTGCAGTCCGCGGCGCCGCGGCCGTACCACCGCCCGTCGCGCTCGGTCAGCTCCCACGGCGGGGTGGTCCACTCGGCGGGGTCTCCCGAGGGCTGCACGTCGTAGTGGCTGTACAGGAGCACGGTGGGGCGGCCCGGCGCGGCGGGCCGGTGGGCGAACACGGCGTGCGAGCCGTCGGAGGTCTCGACCACCTCGACGGAGTCCGGCCCGAGGCCGGGGACGGGGAGCCCGGCGAGGAGGGTGCGCACCAGGTCGCGGGCCTGGGCGCACGCCTCGGGGTGGGCGCCGTGGACGGAGGGCAGGGCCACCAGGTCGGCGAGGTCGGCGCGCGCGCGGCCCAGTTGCCCGGCCACCGCCTCGGCGAGGTCCGCGAGGTCGGGATGCGGGGCGGGGAACGGGGACGCAGCGGTGTCGGCCATGTCGACAGAATAGTCGTGAGCTCGGACACACCCCGGAGATGAACGGAAGATGAACGCCGGGTGTCGTATCATTGTCACCATGAGCCTTGTGATTGTTGTCACCCCCGCCGATGCGGCCCTGAGCGGCGCGGCCCACCTCGACGATCTCCCCGAGCACGTCCGGGACGACCTGGAGGCGCTCCGGGACGAGGTCCGGGAGCGGTTCCCCGCCGCGGACGCGGTGGGCGAGACCGGGGCGCTGACCCGGCGGCCGGAGATCGAGGGCGTCGGCGTGGTCATCCACCCGGGGGTCATCACCCGCCCGCTGGTCGTCAACGCCGTGATGCGGCTGGCCGCGCCCCGGCAGCTCCTGGTCGCGTGCCCGGAACTGGGATTGGTCGCCGACCCGCGCGAGCGCATCGACGTCGACGTCCACCGCCGACCCACCACGGCGGGAGCGGACATCGGCGACCACGAGGTCCGTGGCCGTCCCCACGGGACGCTGCCGTGGATCACCCACGAGTTGCTGCGCCAGCTCGTGCACCGGCTCGAGGTGGACGGCGACCGGCTGGAGCTGGAGGTCGACGACGACCGGTGGTTCCGCTACGAGCGGGCCGGCGGGGAACTCCTGGTGCAGGTCGCCGACGGGCCGGGGGTGCCGGTTCTCGAGCGGACTGTGGCGGCCGACCGGGCGGACCGGGCGGCGGAGTCCGGCTGGGAGTGGGCGCGCGGCACCGGGGGCTGGGCGGAGGCGCTCGAGGGCGCCGCCGAGGGTGACGGGGCCAGCGCGGCCTGAGGACGCGCGCGCCGGGTCAGACCGAGTTGTCGTACCGCAGCGACGCCACCACCGCGTCGATCGTGGACACGGGCTGGGCGCCCGGTTCGCCCTCGTCGCTCATCAGCACGAACACGATCGAGGCGGGGGAGCCGTCCGCGGCCCGGGTGGACACCGCGATCGTGTCGAAGCGGATGATCGGCGGCGTGCACGCATCCCGCGGTGGCCGCACCTGACCCCGCAGCGAGACGTGCCAGGCGGGCACCCCCGAGACGCCGATGCTCCGCGCCTCGGGGACGGGGACGTCCGCGCCGCCGCGGGTGAACCGGCGGTCGATCGAGTCCGCCATCGCGCGGGACGCGGACTCCGCCTGCTCGCGGGCGTCGCCGGGGAGCTGTGAACTGATGCCGACCAGCGTGCGGAACGACAGGCCGTTGGACTCGCAGTACCCCCGGTCGGCGATCGCGTTGGCCGTGGTGACGTACCCCGATCCCCAGTCCGATCCGGCGTCCCGGCCGCCGTCGGGTCCCGAACCGTCCCCGGCGGGCGGGCCGTAGGGGTCGCCGATCTCCCACCCCGGCGGCACCGAGTAGACGAGCCCCGTCGGGCTCCGCACGTCCTGCCAGTCGCCCGGCGGCGGTCCGGCGGCCAGGGTGGGGCCGGGTTCCTCGCGCTCGGGTTGCCCGGGACGGTCCGGGGTCGACGACCACAGGAAGCAGCCGGACAGCGTCGCCGCGAGCGAGCCGGCGAGGAGCGCGGCGAGCCCGGATCGGCTCGACGCGCCACCGGCGCCGGCCACCGCCGTCAGCCCCGCTCGGCGAGGGCCTTGATGCGCTGCAGCGAGGTGGACACGCCCCGGTCCAGCTCGGTCGTGAACGACTTCTGCCCGCCGAACACCGTGTCGGTGAGGAAGCGGGAGACGAAGGTCAGGCCGGCGGGGACCTCGCGGCGCTCCGTCAGGCGGGTCCCGCCGCCCGCGGTGGGCTCGAGCTCGAACACCCACACCGTGGTGTTCTCGGAGATGCGGTTGGCGAACCGGCGGCCCGGCTCGAACCCCACGACACGGCTGGTGGTGGGCCAGAGGATCGGGCCCCTCCTGTTGATGTTGAGCGCGCGGGTGCCGGCGGTGGTGCGTCCGCCCAGGGGGATGACCTTGACCGCCTGGCTGCTCCACTGCGGGGCGTTGCGCACCTCGGAGACGATCTCCCAGACCCGCGCCGGCGGCGCGTCGATCTCGATGGAGCTCTCGATGGCGCCGACGGGCGCGGAGTCGGTGGTCATGGTGGCCTTCCGGGAGGGTGTGCGTGATGGCGTCTCGATGGTAGGGGACGGGTTCCGACGGTGCGGGCCGTTCGCCCGTCGCGAACACGGGCCGCACCCTTTGCACTCGCGGGGGGCGAGTGCTAGAAAAGCGGTTGGCACTCGGTTACCCTGAGTGCCAGTACGAACCCTGAACTGAGGTCGCAAGGTGAGGCGTGGATCTGACACGGTCCACTCCGTCCGTCGCGGGCGCCGACGCCGACCACATACGTGTCACCCCACACCCGGAGGATGATTCACCCAATGGCAAAGATGATCGCGTTCGACGAAGAAGCCCGTCGCGGCCTGGAGAGCGGTCTCAACCAGCTCGCCGACGCCGTCAAGGTCACGCTCGGCCCCAAGGGCCGCAACGTCGTCCTGGAGAAGAAGTGGGGCGCCCCCACGATCACCAACGACGGTGTCTCCATCGCCAAGGAGATCGAGCTCGAGGACCCGTACGAGAAGATCGGTGCCGAGCTCGTCAAGGAGGTCGCCAAGAAGACGGACGACGTCGCGGGCGACGGCACCACCACCG
>DIAZ01000133.1:22946-23446 GCA_002415925.1 Dietzia sp. UBA5065
ACCGCCACCGTGCTGGCCCAGGCGCTCGTGCGCGAGGGTCTGCGCAACGTCGCCGCCGGCGCCAACCCGATGGGGATCAAGCGCGGGATCGAGAAGGCCGTCGCGGCCGTCACCGCGCACCTGATCGCCTCCGCCACGGAGATCGAGACCAAGGAGCAGATCGCTGCGACCGCGGGCATCTCCGCCGGTGACCCGGCCATCGGCGAGCTCATCGCCCAGGCCATGGACAAGGTCGGCAAGGAGGGCGTGATCACGGTCGAGGAGTCGCAGACCTTCGGCCTGGACCTCGAGCTCACCGAGGGCATGCGCTTCGACAAGGGCTACATCTCGCAGTACTTCATGACGGATCCGGAGCGCCAGGAGGCGGTCATGGAGGATCCGTACGTCCTGCTGGTCTCGGGCAAGGTCTCCACCGTCAAGGACCTCCTCCCGCTGCTGGAGAAGGTCATCGGCGAGGGCAAGTCCCTGCTGATCCTGGCCGAGGACGTCGAGGGCGAGGC
>DIAZ01000120.1:0-455 GCA_002415925.1 Dietzia sp. UBA5065
CGGCGGTGGAGGTCCGCCCCCACGAGCTCCTGACCGACTCCGCGCTCTGCGCCCGGCTGGCTGGGTTCGACGCGCTCGTCCTGCCGCACCGCCACGGCACGCATTCGGGCTGGTTGGAGCTGTGCCGCGACCTGGGTCTGCCGCCGGTGATCCCCCGGGTCGGGTACCTGGTCGAGCAGTGGGGGCGCGGCGCGGGAACCTACGACCCCGCTCACCCCACCGCCGACTCGCTGCGCGGGGCTCTCCGCACCGCCCTCGACGGCCCGCCGGTGCCGCCGCGCCCTCCCGAGGCCGAGGACGCCGCCGTGTCCGCCGCCCACGCCGGGCTCTACCGCGCGGCCCTGGCCGCAGTTCGGTAGACACCCCGCCGCATCAGGTAGACAGGAATCGCGTTGGGACCCGCGCGTCGCCTGCACTGCGTCGACCGAATTCCGCGCCGCGTCGACCAAACGGGG
>DIAZ01000120.1:583-9976 GCA_002415925.1 Dietzia sp. UBA5065
GCGCTGGCGCTGCGCCCGGTCCGCCGGCCGTTCGCCGTGGCCACCGCGGCGTGGGTGGCGAGCCTGCCCGCACTCGAGCTTCCGCTGCACGTCGGCGCGCTCGCCGCCGCCGCGACCGCCCCGACGCTGACCCGCCGGCCCGCCCGCACCGCCGACCGGGTGGGGGTCGCGATGGCCGCCCTGACCTGGGCGGGGCTGGGGATGGTGGTCTCCCGCCACCTCGCCGCGGCCGACGTCCTCGACCGCGCGCTGCGGGCGGACCTCGGGGACGACGCCGGAGGTACGACGACGACAAGGACCACCCCGCGCCACCGCACTCCCTGGCTGACGGTGCTGGGCCGCCCGTGGCCGCTGCGTCCCCGCACGGTACGGGCCCGCAGAGGCCTGGTCTACGGGCCGGACCCGGCGGCCAACCGGTTCGATCTCTACACCCGCACAGACGGGCGGCGTCCGGGCGGGGGCGACCCGGCCGACCCCGCCGCGGCCCGGTCCGTCCGCGGCGTGCTGGTGCACATCCACGGCGGCCACTTCCGGGCGGGCGCGCCGAGTCGCGAGTCCCGCGCGATGCTGTTCGACCACGCGGACCGCGGGTGGGCGGCGATCAGCGCCACCTATCACCTGTCCCCCACGCCCGAGTCCGGATTCCCGCAGCACCTGGTGGACATCAAGCGGCTCCTGCACTGGATCCGCACCGAGGGTCCGTCGCACGGCATCGGGGCGGACGCGCCGATCGTGGTGGCGGGCAGTTCGGCGGGCGCGCACATCGCGATGATGACCGCGCTCACGGCGGGGGACCCGCGGTTCCAGCCGGGCTTCGAGCACGCCGACACCGCGATCGCGGGCGCGATCGGACTCTACGGCTACTACGGCCGGCTGGGCAGCGAGACCAGGGACGCGTCGGACCCGGTGCGGCACCCGGCATCCGGGGCGCCGCCGGTGGCCGTCATCCACGGCACGCATGACACCTACACGCCGGTCAGGGGGTCACGGCGGCTCGTGCGGCATCTCCGCGCCGGGTCGCCGAACCCGGTGGTCTACGCGGAACTGCCCGGCGCGCAACACGGGTTCGACGTGGTGCGCTCACCCCGCTACCTCGCCGTGGTCCACGCGGTCGCGCGGTTCACCGACCGGCTGGTCTGAGCCGGGGCCGGAGACTCGGGGGGAGCGCGCGGTCGCGGTGGACCCCGCCTAGCGGCACAATCGGAAAGTCCTTCGTTCCCGAGCCCACCCCGGAGAGTCGCCACATGAGCCGAACCGCCATCGTCCTCGGGTGCGGGGGCACGATCGGCGCGGCGTGGATGATCGCGGCCCTGCATGCCCTCGCCGAGCAGACCGGTCTCGACCCCCGCGACGCCGACGTCCTCCTGGGCACCTCGGCGGGGGCGGAACTGGTGACCATGCTCGCCGGCGGCGTCGGGGTCGACGAGTTGGTGGACATGCAGCGCGGCCGGGTGGGCGACCTGCGGCTTCGCGAGCACATCGCGTCCACCCCTCCCGGGCGGCCGCCGACGCCCCGGCCGCCCCTGCTCAATCCCCGCCTCCTGCGCACGCGTTCCGGGCTGGCCGCGTACGCCGGGATCGCCCCCAGCGGGCGCGGCGACCTGGGGTGGTTGCATCGTCTGGCCGAGGGGTTCGAGGTGGGCGCCTGGCTTCCCCACCCCTCCGCGCGAATGGTCGCCTACGACGTCCTGGCNNGTCCCCATCGGGGACCGCATCTTCGTGGACGGCGGGATGGGCTCCACGGCATCGGTCGACCTGCTCGCACCCGAGGACGCGGATCTGGTCTACGTCCTGGCCCCCATGGCCTCGGAGCCCGGGCTCCGCGTCCCCGGAGCCGGGGGCCGGGTCGAGTACCGGCTGCTCCGAGGCCCGATGTCCCGAGGCCTGGCCTCCGAGGTCGCCGCCGTCCGTGCGCGCGGGACCACCGTCGTCCCGATCCTGCCCACGGCCACCGATCTCGCGGGTCTGGGCGCGTACTTCATGAGCAGGTCCCGACGGGTGGCGGCGTTCGAGTCCTCCATGACGACCGCCCCGGGCACGGTCCGGGCCGCGTTGTCCGCGGCCGGTCAGGTCGCGTGAACCCGATCCGGCAGGGGGTCAGCGGGCTGCTCGCCTGGTGACCGGCCGGGTCCCGTCCCCGAGGTCCGGGGCGGGCAGGCGACGACCCGGGTCCGCGAGACCCACGAGGTGCCCGTCCACGCCCAGCCGTCGCATGGCCTCGAGGATCATCCGGCGGGCGCTGGAATTGACCGAGCTCACGCGGCTCAGATCGAGCGTGACCTCACCCGGCCCCGGCGGGATCTCGGCCAGGCGCCGCAGCACCTGCTCGGCGCTCGCGAAGGTCATCGGCCCCTGGAGCCGGAAGGTGCGCCGACCGGTGATCTCGTCGAACCGCACCGAGCGGACCGCCTCGACGTCGGTCATGGTGGTGTTCATCAGGTGCAACTCCAGGTCGTGCGAGAGCCGCTCGAAGGTGCGCACCCCCTCGACGCTGTGGCCGTGTTCGTCGAGTCGCGGGGAGAAGACCCCGAGCCCGACCTGCCCGGGCAGCGCTCCAAAGATCCCACCGGACACCCCGCTCTTGGCCGGGATCCCGACGGTGGACATCCAGTCGCCGGCCGCGTCGTACATCCCGCAGGTCGCCATGACGGCCAGCACCTGGCGGGCCACGGGCGCCGAGACCACGCGTTCGCGGGTGACGGGGTTGACCCCGCCCGTGGCCAGGGTCACGGCCATCACCGCGAGGTCGCGCACCGTCACCCGGTAGGCGCACTGGCGGGTGTAGCCACGGACAGCCTCGTCGGGATCGTCCTCGATGATCCCGCCGGCCCGCACGAGGTTGGCCATGGCCCGGTTGCGGAACGCGGTCCGCAGCTCGGAGTCCAGGACGGCGGTGTCCACCTCGAGGCGACGACCGGCGAACGCGGCCAGCCCGTCCGCCAGCGCCCGGTCGCGCTCGGCCTCGGACGCCCCGACAGGCCCGACCATCGTGTGCGTGGTGATCGCACCGATGTTGATCATCGGGTTCCGGGGTCGGCCGCTGATCCTCTCCAGGGAGATCTGGTTGAACGCGTCCCCCGACGGCTCCACCGCCACCTTCTCCAGGACCCCCTCGATCCCCCGGTCGCGCAACGCGAGCGCGTAGGCGAACGGCTTGCTCATGGACTGGATGGTGAACTCGGCCTCCGCGTCGCCGGCGGTGTAGACGACGCCGTCCATGGTGCACGCGGCCACGGCGAAGCGATCCGGGTCCACGGCCGCGAGCTCGGGGATGTAGTCGGCGAGGTGGCCGTCCTGCCCGGTCGAGCACAGGTCGCGGATCTCGAGCAGGTAGTCGGGGACGGGGGTCTTCACGTCCCCAGGGTGTCACGGGAGGCGGTCAGGCCTCGTCGTGCCTCGTGAGGTCGCCGGTCGCGGGCCCCTCGAGGAGCTCGCCGCACGCCGAGAACCGCGACCCGTGCCACGGGCAGTCCCACGACCTCTCGGCCTCGTTCCAGGCCAGGGCGGCTCCCATGTGGGGGCACAGCAGCCCGACGCGGCAGGTCTCGCCGTCGTCACCCGTCGCCTCCCCGATCGGGCGGAGGGTCGGCCGCGGCTTCCGGACGGCCGCCTGCGCCGCGGTCGCCGCCAGCTGGGCCGGGAGGTCCGCATACAGCGAGACCGACGTGCGCAGCACGCCGGTGAGCGTGGGCTTGCCGAAGGACACTCGCGGCTGCCGGCCCTCGAGCCGGTCGACCATGATCCCCGCCGCCGCCGGCGCGCCCGTGAGCCCCCACTTGCTGTACCCCCCCGCGAAGTGGACCCGGCCGCGGCCCCACGGCATCGGCCCGGACCTGGGCAGCAGCGTCACCGGGTGGAAGTCCTGCGCCGACCAGCCGTGGGTGAACTCGGCGCCCGGGAAGTACTTCTCCGCGTACTCCCGCAGCGAGTCGATCCTGGACGCGGTTCCTCTCGCGGTGCCCGTGCGGTGGCCGTTTCCGCCCACGAACAGCACCTCACCACCGGGTGTGGGCACCGTGCGCAACGAGCGGACCGGGCTCTCGACGGAGCCGTACATCCCGGACGGCAGGCCGCCGGGGTACTCGAACGCGCACAGGTAGGACCGCTCGGCCTCCATCGACGCCACCGTCGGGCCGCGGTCGAGGGCAGGGGAGGCGGTGGCCAGGACCGCGTTGCGCGCCGTGCAGGTTCCGCCGTCGCTGCGCACCTCCACGTGGGCGTCCTCCCCCTGACCGCGTGCCTTGAGTCCGGTGACCCGGGAATGCTCGACGATCCGCACGCCGAGCCCCGCCGCGGCCAGGGCCAGGGCCGCCAGCGCCTCCACGGGATCGAGCTGGAACTGGTCGGGCAGCTCCACCGCGGCCCGGGCCGGGAACGGGACGTCGAGCGAGTCGTGCCAGCGCGCGGGCAGGCCCAGGTCGACCAGGGTCGTCATCTCCTCGCGCAGGGTGGAGATGCCCCTGCGCCCCTTGGCGAAGGTCACCGCGCGGCGGCGCTGGGAGTCGACGCCGTGGACCTGGCAGAAGTCCGCCCACCAGTCCAGCCCGTGCTGGTTGGCCTCCGCGTACGCACGAGCGGTGTCGAGCCCGTGGGCCGACCGGATGGTCGACAGTCGGGTGCCCTGCAGCACGGAGACCTTGGCCGTGGTCGCGCCGCTGGCGCCGGCGCCGACGGTGTGCGCCTCCAGGACCACCACTGAGCTGCCGCGCGCGGCCGCCATCAGCGCGGTGATCAGGCCGGTGAACCCCGCACCCACCACCACGAGGTCCACGTGCTCGCCCTCGGGGAACCCGTCCGCCGGGGGATCGATCGGCGTGCGCCGCCAGAATGATGTGCCCATCGCGCGTCTCCTCCGGGCTCGGTGCGGGCCCCACGGACCACCGCCCCGCGGACCACCGTTCGCGGGTCTGCGCCAGCAGGACGCTTCTCTCGCGGGCAACTGTAGGTCGGTGCGCGGCGGCCCGCACCCGCTGGCGACGGAATGCCGAACTCGCGTCGGCACGCCGGACTCGCTCCGGGCCGGTGTGCCGGGCCGGTGCCGCGATCGCGGCGATCGCGGCGCCCGGCCGCGCGGCCTACTTCGCCGTGAACCCGGCGTCCACCGGCAGCGCGACTCCGGTGATGTGCCGGCCGGACTCCTCCACCAGGTAGAGGACCGCGCGTGAGATGTCGAGGGGGTCGAGCATCGGCACGGGCAGCGCGTTGCCCATCGTGTGGCCCTCCGGATTGGCCTCGAACCAGCGCCCCATCTCCTCGTGCGCCACCATCGGGGTGAACACCCCGGCGGGGTGGATGGTGTTGATGCGGATGCTGTGCGGCGCGAGCCAGATCATGAAGCTCCGCATGAGCCCCACGACCCCGTGCTTGCTCGCGGTGTACCCGGTGGCCGCACCGGACCCGTCCCCACCGCGACCGCTCAACCCCTGGGTGGACGAGATGAGGACGATCGACCCGCCCTCTCCCCGCTCGATCATCAGCGGCGCGATCGCGTGGACGGTGTTCCACACGCCCACGAGGTTCACCATGACGGTGTCCACGAACGCACCGTGCGGGTCCGGCTCCTCGCCCCGCTGCGAGTTGATGCCCGCGTTGGCCACCACGATGTCCGGGACGCCGAAGCGCTCGCGACAGGCGTCGACCGCTCCCGCGACGTCCGCCGGTTCGCGCACGTCCCCCTTCACGGCGACGATCTCCCCGCCGACCGCCTCGACCTCGGCGACCGTCTGCTGCAGGTCGTCCGCGGTGCCGAGACCGTAGGGGACGGTGGCGATGTCCTCGCAGATGTCCATCGCGAGGATTCGCGCCCCACGCCGAGCGAGTTCCACGGCGTGGCTGCGTCCCTGGCCCCTCGCCGCGCCGGTGATGAAGGCGACCTTGCCCTCGAGTGACTGTTCCATGCGTGCACCGCTCCCGATCCCGTGACTTGACTGCTGTCAGGATTCAATCACCGGCGTGAAGGCGCTGGGCGGCGATCACGGAATCTGGGAGTGCGTCTGTGCCCGCTCACCCCTGGAGAGCGGACTCGATGTGGTGCCAGCCGGGCATGATGTAGTCGACGAAGGTCTGCCATCCGTGGAGGCCCTCCTCGCCGTAGTCCACGTGATGCGCGATGCCGTGGCGGTCGAGTTCTCGGGAGAAGCTCTTGGTTCCCTCGATGACCCCCTTCTCCAGCAACAGGCCCTGCAGCATGCTGAAGTAGTCGTCGCCGTAATTCCGGCGATCCCCTTCCGAGATGGCCAGGCCCCCGGTCGCGAAGTACACGGCGGTGCCATCCAGTCCTTCGACATGGGAGATCGTGTCGTGGTACTTCCACAGGTCACTGCCGCGCCGGCCCCACATGTTGGCGGAATCGCCGCCGCGACCATCTACCGAAGCGCGGATCGACTGGTAGCCCAACTCATCCGTGGTCGAGTAATAGCCGGAGAGCGCCATGACGCCCCGGTACAGCTCCGGGTGAGTGGCCGCCAGATGCATGGCGGCCTGGGCACCCATCGACGCCCCGGCAATGCCGTTCTTGCCGTTGTGCTTCGTCTCCCGGGAGTTCAGTTCACGCGTGACGAGCCCCGGAAGCTCTTTCGTGAGAAAGGTCTCCCACTTGTTGTAGCCGAAGACCTCGTCGTTGCTCTGCCAGTCGGACCAGTACGTGGAGGGTCCTCCCGTGGGCGTCACCAGGTGGACGTTCTCGCCGGCCATGCGCACGGGCAAGTTCCCGGCACGCCTCCAGCCCGAATTCCCTTCGACGGAGTCGACCCCGTCGAGTAGGTACAGCACGGGTGCCGGCCCCGCGTCCCTGACGCGGGACGGGAGGACCTCGAGCACTATCTCGCGCTGCATGGCGGCGGAGGTGACGAGCCAGTGCTCGTAGTCACCGTGCTGGGTGATGGAACGGAGGTCGGTCGACGTGATCGACTCATCGGGCGGTCGCGGCGGGTTGGGGAGCTCCACGTATGACCCTGCACCACCGAGCGGGATGTTGGTGGACCCGGCCGACCCGAGGGACCCGAGTGTCGAACCCAGCGGGAGGGAACCGACGGCCGACCCGATCATCTCCACCTCCTCGAGCCCCAGGGACGAGGTGTCGATACCGCCTCCGATCTGGGCGGATGCGGGCACAGACGATCCGAGGAGCATCGCGGCCGCGAGGGCGCCGGCCGCGGCGCGGCGACGGAGGCGGGTGTTCATCGGGATCCCCTCAACGTGCATGGCTCGGTCATACAGAAGCGGTCCTGCGCATCCTGGTCGGGAGTGCGCAGGACCGCCTGCCGGAAGAGGTCTCAGGAACCGGACGAGCCCGACGAGCCCGACGAGCCCAGGGAACCGGACGAGCCCGCAGACCCGGAGCCCGGAGTGCCCGTCTCGGGGTCGACATCGTCGCCGTAGAGGGCGGGCTTGATGTAGTCCCAGCCGGAATCGAAGTTCTTGAGGAAGTTCGGCCAGTTGTGCAGACCGCTCGTCGCGTAGTCGACCTTCACGTTGTCGACACCGGCACGGTCGAGGGCCTTCTCGAACGCCTTGGTTCCCTCGCGGACGCCGCTCTCCAGCAGGAGGCCGAGGAACATGTTGAGTTCTCGAGTCGCCTGACCTTCGTAGTTCTTGAGGTCATTGTCGTCGATGGCGGGCGCGCCGGAGGACATGTACACGGCGGTGTCCTTCAGGTCCTGTGCGTGCGCGATGGTGTCATGGCGCTTCCACTCCTCGCTGCCGCGCGGTCCCCACATGTTCTCCAAGGTCCCGCCGCGGGTCTCGACGGTGCCGCGGATGGTCTGGTACCCGATGTCGTCCATGGTCGAGTAGTAGCCGCTGAAGGACATGACGCCCTGGTAGAGATCCGGGCGGGTGGCCGCTAGGTGCATGGCCGCCTGGCCTCCCATCGAGATGCCGCCGATGCCGGCCTTGCCGGAGGCGGGCACGTGACCGTTGGCCGCGAGCCCCTGGTTGACGATGCCCGGAAGCTCGTCAGTGAGGAACGTCTCCCACTGGTTGTAACCCAGCTTGGGGTCCTCGGCGTTCCAGTTGGCGTAGTACGCGGCGAAGGCGCCGGTCGGCATCACCACATGGACGTTCTCGCCGTCGAGTCGCGCGGCGATGTCGCCCTGGTGGTTCCAGCCCGAATTGCCCTCGGGGGCATCGACCCCGTCGAGCATGTACAGCACCGGCGCCGACCCCTTGTTGGCGACCCGGGACGGGACCACCTCGAGGATGACCTTCCGCTTCATGACCAGCGACTGGACCTCCCAGTACTCGTACCCGGTCCGGGAGGTGTAGTCGCTCGCATTGAGCTTGGCGACGTACTTCGCCTCGGTGATGGAGGTGTCGATCGGCTTGGGAGGCGGGCCGCTCGGGTCCGTGGACCCGGTGAGGGGGTAGTCCGACAGCCCGACCGAGCCGACGGAGCCGAGGACGGAGCCGAGAGGAAGGGCACCGGAGACGCTCAGGAGAGTGTCGTACTCCTCCGGGCTGAGCGAGGCCGGGTTGATCGCGTCCAGCTGCGCGTACGCAGGCGCCGTCGAACCCAGGGTCAGGGCAACGGCAAGGGCGCCGGCGGTCGCGGAGGCCAGGCGGCGGAGTTTGATCGACATGTAGCTCCAAATGTTGTGATAGGTGACATCACAATCTTAATCGCGTCTGAGACGGATCTGTTACCCGGCTGACAGCCCTCACTCCCCCCGAAGTGCCCCCACGACCGCCTCACGCAGGTCCTCCGGCCTGCGATTGGGACCGAAGCGCCCCACCACCTTCCCGTCGCGGCCGATGAGGAACTTGGTGAAGTTCCACGTGATCCGACCGCCCAGCAGCCCGGACTTCTGCGACTTGAGCCAGCCGTACAGCGGGTGCGCTCCGGAGCCGTTGACCTCGATCTTGGAGAACAGCGGGAACTCCACGCCGAAGTTGCGCTCGCAGAACGCGCCGATCTGCTCGTCGGTCCCCGGCTCCTGGTGGGCGAACTGATCGCACGGGAAGCCGAGCACCACAAAGCCCTGGTCTCGGAACTCCTCGTACAACTCCTGCAGGCCCTTGTACTGCGGGGTGAACCCGCACTTGCTGGCGGTGTTCACCACCAGCACGACCTGACCGGCGTAGTCGGCCAGGTCCTTCTCGCTCCCGTCCGTCAGGCTGGCCTGGAAATCGGCGATGGTGTGGTGCTCGGTGGCCATGGCGGCTCCTCGTCGTCGTCTGCGGTCCCTGGGTTGTGGGTTGTCCCCGCCCGCCATTCTCACCGCTGCGACCGCTCGCGTGCGGGCGTACGCCAGGAGGGCCGGGCCAGATGCCCTGCCCTGCCCTGCCCTGCCCTGCCCTGCCTGCCCCCCGACCTGCGCTGCCCCAATGGACCACACCGCCAGCGCCACCCCGCCCACGCGCCTGAGTCCCGAAATCCACCTATCGGAGTGCGAT
>DIAZ01000120.1:10148-23721 GCA_002415925.1 Dietzia sp. UBA5065
ATCGCACTCCGATAGGTGGATTTCCGGGCCGCCGCAAGGGCCGCTTCGAGTCCGCCGCTCCGGCGGGGGTCGCCGCGATCGCCTCCGCCGTGGTGCTGGTGGCGGCCGTGGTCAACCTGGTCCGGCGGCGCCCGGCGGCCGGTCGTGCGCCCGAGCCCGCCGCGCAGCGCGCCCCATGACCACACCGGCCGCCTCGTCCGCGATCCGGAACGCGTCGGTCTCCCCGAGCACCGTCGCCGCGACCTGCGCACCCTCGTAGAGCTGGTGGATCGCCGTCGCGGTGGCCCTGTCCCCGCCGGCGAACGTCAGGAAGAGCTCGCGCATCCACCGCTTCTCATCCCGGACGGCCTCCGCGGCGCCCGTCTCCCCGGCGCCCCCCACCTCAGCCCACGCGTTGACGAAGGCGCAGCCGCGATCGTGCGACTCCGCCCACTGCTCGGCCCGCCGGAAGAACTCGGTGACGGTCCAGTCGGTCGCGTCGAGGTGGTCGACGAGGTACCGCTGCCAGCGATGCCCGCGCCGGCGCAGGTAGGCCTCGACCAATCCGTCCTTGGATCCGAAGCGCTGGTAGAGGGTGCGCTTGGTGGTCCGCGCCTCCTCGGCGATGAGCTCCACGCCCACAGCCGTGATCCCCCGTGAGTAGAAGAGGTCGTCGGCGGCCGCGAGGATGCGCTCCCCCACGTCGGTCGTGGCGACGATCGGCCACGGTTCAAGGGCCACGGGCGTCTCCCCTCGGGTGCCGGCAGGTGCACTGACAGTATACCGGTCGGTATGCTTTGCTCCCTCCCATGACCAGGACATCGGTGGCCGTGGGATTCGTCCTGCTGTGGAGTTGCGGATTCGTCGGTGCCGCGTGGGGGACCGCGGCAGCCGAACCCGCGGCGTTGTTGGCGTGGCGGTACGTCATCACCGCCGGACTGCTGCTCGCCGTCACCCCGCTCATCCGCGCCCGATTCGGCCGCCGGGACCTCGGCCGGCAGTGCGTCCTGGGCCTGACCGCGCACGTGGTGTTCCTGGGCGGCCTGTTCGCCGCGGCGGCGTCCGGGGTCGACGCGGGGACGACGGCCCTGGTGTGCTCGGCCCAGCCCCTGCTCGTGGCGGCCGCCGGGGCCGCCTTCTGGGGCGACCGGCTGACACCGCGGCAGTGGACAGGGGTCGGGTTGGGGCTCGGAGCCGTGGCGATCTGCGTGGGCGGCGTGAGCGATCTCGGCCCCGCGCTCGCCCTGCCGGTGATCAGCCTGCTCGGCCTGACCTGTTCGGCGCTGCTGGAGCGTCGCTGGACACCGCGGGTCGACGTGGTGACCGCCCTGACGATCCAGGTGGGCGTCGCCGCGATCGTCTTTGTCACCGCCGCGCTGCTCACCTCGGGAATGACGGTCGAGCCGACCCCCCGACTGGCCGCCTCGCTCGCGTGGCTCGTCATCCCGGCCGGCCTCGGGGGCTACGGGGCGTACCTCCTCGCGCTGCGCCACCTCGGGGCCACCCACACGAGCATGCTGCTCTACCTCACGCCGCCGGTGGCTGCGATCTGGGCGTGGGCGATGCTGGGCGACCGGATCGGTGCGCCGCAGCTGATCGCGATGGTGTTGGGGATCGTCGCCGTTCTGCTCACCGTGAGCGCGGGACGGAACGATCACACGGAGCCGAGCCGGCCCGAGCAGAGCGGGCGGAACGACCGGTCCGGGACCGACCGGGCGGCGTCGCCCGTGTCAGGAGGCGAGGCGGCCGTGGGGCGGCGCCGCTGAGCTCCCAGCCACGCCTCCACGGGAGGCCTCCGCCGCCAACAGGGTCACCAACCGCTCGTAGGGCGACGGGCCGTTCTCGTTGGACTCGTACCGAGTGGCGTAGTCGAGGCTCCGATACCGTTCGAGCGCCTCCCGCGCCTCGTCCACCCGCCGCCGCAGGTTGGTGGCCCAGTCGCCGGGATGGTGCAGCACGTCGAGCCGGGCCGCCATCTTCGCGCGCGACCCGGGCAGGTCGTCGAGGATGTCGTCGTACACCTGGTCCGGCGCGAGGTCCGACCCCCGCACGGCGCTGCGCAGCAGGCTGTCCGCCTGGATCGCGCTGAGCGGATCGCCCGGCACCGCCACCCAGTAGGTGCGGTCGGGGATCGGCCCGAGGCGCCTGCCCGCGACGCCCTGGCCGCCCGGATCCTGGGTCCCCGGGAGCCACTTGTCGCGCGGCCGGAACGGATCCCCCACCATCCCCACCACCGCGACGCGGTCGAGCTGCTCGGGGTTCGCCTCGAGCCAGTCGTAGATCACCCGGCTCCCGCTGCACACGCCGACGAGCACCAGGAGATCCGACGGGTGCAGCCGGACCAACCGGTTGAGGTCCGCCACCCCGGCGGCGGCCGCCGTCTCCCACGTGTGCGAGCGGCGCGGGGTGATCACCCCGGGCGCGGGCCACTGGACCCGCACCGCGCGCGTGGCGCCGGTGCGTTCCACCAGTCACTCCAGGAAACGACCGAGTATGGCGGACGGCGGCCCGTATCCCCCGTCACTGTCGGCGATGAGTATGCGCACATTTCCCCCAGTTCGTAGCGCCCCTAAAAATATGACGCGACAGCATCAGTGTCCTACGAACGCCCCACCCGGGGAAGTGCTCCGACCCGTTCGGGTCACGATTCTCAGCATCTTCCTCATGTTGACGGCGCACCCGGGGCGGTCCCGCGTCAGGTCCCGCAGAAGGTGACGTGGGGGGCGGCGTCGGGCGGGGCCGGGGCGGCGTAGCGCCCCAGTCCGGGGCGCTCGGTGAAGGGATCGGCGACGACGACGAGGAGCTCCTCGAACGGACCCGTATCCCCGGCCGTGGCCGCGTCCAGGGCCTCCTCCACGAGATGGTTGCGCGGGATGTAGAGCGGGTTGACACGGGCCATCGATCCCGGGTCGGGGTCGAGGGCCCGCCACCTCGCCAGCCACGGATCCGCCAGGTGCCCGACCAGGCCGCGCACGGCGGTCGGGTCGCCCTCCGCCGCGGCGCCGAGTGCGCGGAAGAACCCGGTGAAGTCGGGGCGGGTCGCGCCGAGCAGGCGCGAGAGTTCGTCGATCAGCTCGTCCGCCTCCCCGGCCGGGGCCCCGGCCGGCAGGCCCAGCTTGGCGCGCATCCCGGCCGTCCACGCCCGCTGGTAGCGGTCGGGGAAGGTGCCCAGGACCTCGGTGAGGAGCCGGACCGCCTCGTCCCTGTCGGGGTCGACGAGCGGGACCAGGGTCTCGGCGAACCGCGCGAGGTTCCACTGCATGATCGGCGGCTGGTTGGCGTAGGCGTACCTGCCCTGGGTGTCGATCGAGCTGAACACCGTGGCGGGGTCGAACCCCTCCATGAACGCGCACGGCCCGTAGTCGATGGTCTCGCCGGAGATGGTCGTGTTGTCCGTGTTCATGACGCCGTGGATGAACCCGAGGAGCATCCACCGCGCCACGAGCTCGGCCTGGGCGCCGAGGACGGAATCGAACAACGCCAGGTAGGGGTTCTCCGCGCGGGCGGCCTCCGGGTGGTGCCGGGCGATGGCGTGGTCGGCCAGCCGGCGCAGCACCTCGTCGTCGTGGTTCGCCCGTGCGTACTGGAAGGTGCCCACCCGCAGGTGACTGCCGGCCACGCGGGCCAGCACGGCGCCGGGCAGGGGCCTCTCGCGCTGGACCGTGTCCCCGGTCGCCACCACCGCCAGCGAGCGGGTGGTCGGCACCCCCAGGGCGTGCATGGCCTCGCTGACCAGGTACTCGCGCAGCATCGGCCCGACTGCCGCGAGCCCGTCCCCGCCGCGAGCGAACGGGGTGCGCCCCGACCCCTTGAGGTGCAGGTCGCGCCCGTCGGGGAGCTCGCCCATCAACAGCGCCCGCCCGTCGCCCAGCCGCGGCGAGTACCCGCCGAACTGGTGGCCCGCGTACGCCTGGGCGACCGGGGTGGCGCCCTCGGGGACGTGGGTCCCGGCCAGCAGGCGCACGCCCTCGTCACCACGCAGGTAGTCGGCGTCCAGGCCCAGCTCCGCCGCCAGCGGCTCGTTGAGCACGAGGAGGCGAGGGACGCTCGCCTCCGCGGCCCTCCACGGCACGCCGAGCTCGGGGAAGTCACCGGCGAAGCGGGAACCGAGGACGAGGCCGGGCCGGTGCTGGGCTGTCATCCTCCCGACGGTACGTCAGAAGTACTGGGAGCCTCCGTCGACGCTGATGTGCTCGGCGGTGATGAACTTCGACTCGTCCGAGGCCAGGAACGCCACGACGTTGGAGATCTCCTCCGGCTCGGCCCAGGTCTGCTCGAGGAAGGTCGTGCCCATGAGGTTGAGCGGGGGGTTGGACTCGCCCACCTTCTCGAGCTGGCTCACCATGTCCCCGCCACCCATGGGGGTCGCGACCCCGCCCGGGTGGATGCTGTTGACCCGCACGCTCCTCGGCCCGAGCTCCGCGGCGAACGCCCGCGTCATGCCGACCAGAGCGTGCTTGGAGGTGGTGTAGTGCACCATGAACGGCTGCATCTTCTTGCCCGCGTAGGAGCTGATGAGGACGATCGACCCGCCGCCGGCGGCGATCACGTGGTGCGCGGTGGCCATCACCGTGTTCCACACGCCGGTGGTGTTGATGTCGAGGGTCGCGCCGAAGTCCGCGGGGGTGATCGTGTCCCAGACCTGCGGGATGCAGATCCCGGCGTTGGCCACCACCACGTCGAGACGGCCAAGCTCGGCCACCCCGGCGTCGACGATCGCCGTCATGCCCGGCAGGTCCCGCACGTCGCCGATCGAGAGCAGCGCCCGGCGGCCCAGCTCCTCCACCAGCCGTCGGGTCTCGTCCAGGTCCTCCGGCGTGGCCGGGTCGTACGGCACCGCGTCGGGGAGCGGTCCGGCCAGGTCGAGGCCGATGATGTCGGCACCCTCCGAGGCCAGCCGGACCGCGTGGGCGCGGCCCTGACCCCGGGCGACCCCGGTGATGAATGCGACCTTGCCCTCGAGCCTGCCCGCCATGACGATCTCCCATTCTCGCGGTGTGATCCACACCATAGTCCCGGGCGTGGCCGGGCGCGGTCGATCCGCGGGCACCGGCGCTTGTCCCGCCCTCCCCGCGGGGGGAAGATGGTCTCATCCGACGAGGAAGGTGCGCCGTGGCCAACAAGAAGTGGAAAGAACTGACCCCCCGCCAGCAGACCGTCATCCTGACCCTGGCGTCCGTCCAGGTGTCGCTGGCGGCCACCGCGTGGGCGGACCTGGCCACCAGGCCGGCCGAGAAGGTGAACGGCAGCAAGGGCAAGTGGGCCGCGATCATCGCGATCAACTTCGTCGGCCCCGCCCTCTACTTCCTCAGAGGCCGGCGGCCGTGACCACCGGGAGGCGGGCGGGGGCGGCCGGAGGGGTCCTCCTCGTTGTGGTCCTGGTCCTGGGGGCGTGCGCGGCCGGACCCAACGCCGACGTCTCCGCCGGCGGCGCCGGGTTCTGGCTGGGCCTGTGGCACGGCATCATCCTCCCCGTCACCTTTGTCATCTCCCTGTTCACCGACTCCGTGACCATCTACGAGGTGGTCAACGACGGGAACTGGTACGACTTCGGGTTCGTCCTGGGCTTGGCCCTGTTCTCGGGGCCGGCGATGGCCGGCGGCCGGGCGCGGCGCGGGGCCTGATGCGGATCCTGGTCACCGGCGGGGCGCGGTCCGGCAAGTCCCGGCACGCGGTGCGGCTCCTCGAGGAGGCCGGGGCGGTGACGTTCGTCGCCCCCGGCCTGCCGATCGACCGTCTCGACGACCCGGACTGGGCCGCCCGGGTCGAGCACCACCGCGCGCACCGGCCGGAGGTGTGGCGGACCGTGGAGTCGGCCGATCTCGCCACCGCGCTCGCCGAGGCGCCCGGGCCCGTGCTCATCGACTGCCTGGGCACGTGGCTCACCACGCTGGTCGACGGCCTGGGGCTGTGGGACGCGCCGTCGGACCACGCCCGCGCGGTGGTCGACGAGCACACCGACGCCCTCTGCGCGGCCCTGTCCGGCCGGGACAACGTGGTCCTGGTGACCAACGAGGTGGGCTCGGGCGTGGTTCCCGCCCATCGGTCGGGCGGACTGTTCCGGGACCTGCTGGGCGCGCTCAACCAGACCGTCGCCCAGTGCTGCGACGAGGTCCACCTGGTGGTGTGCGGGCGGGTGCTCACGCTGTAGCCGGCGCCGCCGCGCCGCGCCGGCGAGATCCCGCTGGGTGAAATAACGACCTACTCACCTGTCCCGGACGATAATCGGTGTCACCCGCGCCGCCGAGAAGGGACACCGTGAGCACCGAGCTGATCACCGAGAAGGCCGACGAACCCAGACAACCGTCGCCACTGGCCACCGTGGCCCACACGGTCGCGCTCGCCGCGCGCCGGCTGCCGGTCACCGCGGTCGTCGTGGCCGCGCTGCTCGTGACCGGCGTGGTGTCCGAGTCGCTGTGGCGCGCGGCCCACCGGGCCCCGTGGTTCGACGGCGTGGCCTACGGCGTCCCCGCGCTGGAGGGCGGCCGCTGGTGGACGGTGCTCACCGGGCCCTGGTTCGGGCTCACCCCGCTGCAGCACGTCTCGCTGCTCATCCTGGTGGCGCTGGGCTTCGGGCTGTCCGAGTGGCGGCTCGGCTCGGCCCGCACGGCGATGGTCGCGATCGGCGGCCAGCTCATCGGCGTCCTGGGCGCGTTCGCGGTGGTCGTCCCCGGCGACGCCGTGGGCTGGGAGTGGGCCACGGAGCTGTCGGTGGTGCTCGACGTGGGGTGCTCGACCGCGGTGATCGCGGTCCTCGCCGCCACCACGGCCACGCTGGTCTCCCCCTGGCGACTGCGCGCGCGGGCCGTGCTCTACGGCTATGTGATCGTCTCGTTCCTCTTCCTGGGGAGCTTCGCCGACCTCACGCACCTCATCGCCTTTGTGGTGTTCCTGCTCGTCGGCGAGCGCTTCTTCTCCACCACCGAACACGGACTGCGGCCCCGCACCCGCCGTGAGACCCGGCTGATCGTCTCCGCCGGCATGTGGTTCATCGCGGCCGTCCACATCGTGGTCTACTTCGTCCCCGCCGACGGCCCCCTCGGCCCGACCGAGGCCGACGACGTGAGCCTGGTCAGCATGCTCCTGTCCGTCCTCGTCGCGGCGGTCACAGCGGAGTTGCTGCGCCGCGGCTTCCGGGCGGCGTGGATGCTGGCCCTCGCGTACGCCCTCCTCACCGCGATCTCCACGCTGGTCGTCACGGTGCTGGTCGTGTCCGCCGATTTCGAGAGCCTCGGCGCCGTCACCGCCGGGACCGGCCTGCTCTGGGCCGGCGAGGCCGTACTGCTGGTGTCCGGCCGGAACGCGTTCGGCGTTCGGGTCCGGCGCCGCGTCACCGGGTCCGGCGTGCACTCCGAGGACGTGGTGGACCGCGTCCGCACCCTGATCCGGCGGCACGGCGGCAGCACCATGTCGTGGATGATCACCTGGCAGCCGATGAACTACTTCTTCGGGCCGGGCGCGGACGACCCGGCGAGCCCGGCCGATCCGGACGGCCGGGCCCCGGGGGTCGTGGGGTATCGCCATCACTTCGGCACCATGATCGCCCTGGCGGACCCCGTCGCGGAGCCCGGGGACCGCGACCGGCTCCTCACCGAGTTCGTCCGGTTCGCCGAGGCGCAGGCGGCCGTGCCGTGCCTGTTCTCGGTGTCCGGCGAGACCGCCGACCGGATGCGGGCTCACGGCTGGCGGTCGCTGCAGATCGCGGAGGACACCCTCATGGACCTGCCGGACCTGGCGTTCGGCGGCAAGAAGTGGCAGAAGATCCGCACCGCCATGAACAAGGCCGAGAAGAGCGGGACCTCCTACGTGTCCGGCCTGCTGCGCGAGCAGCCGTCGGGGATCCTGGCCCAGGTCCGCGAGATCTCCGAGCAGTGGGTCGGGGACAAGGAGCTCCCCGAGATGGGCTTCACCCTGGGCACCGTGGAGGAGGCGCTGGACGGCGACGTCCGCATCGCCCTGGCGGTGGACGCCGAGGGGGTCGTCCAGGCCGCGCTGTCCTGGCTGCCCGTCTACCGCGGCGGCGCCGACGAGGGAGCTGGAGCGGGCGGCGTCCGCGGCTGGACGCTGGACGTGATGCGCAAGCGCAACGGCCCCGGCGCCAACAACATGATCGAGTTCCTCATCGCCCGGTCCGCGCTGGAGTTCAAGGAGGAGGGCGCGGACTACGTCTCGCTCTCCGGAGCGCCGTTGGCGCGAAGTGGCGACGACGACGAGGTGGCCGTCCTCGACCGCGGCCTCGATCTGCTCGGCCAGGCACTCGAGCCGTACTACGGGTTCCGGTCGCTGCACCAGTTCAAGAGCAAGTTCAACCCCCGCATCGAGCCCGTCTACCTCTGCTTCCGCGACGAGGCCGACCTGCCGCGGATCGGCGTGGCCATCGGGCGGGCGTACCTGCCCGGTGCCACGACCCGCCAGCTCGCGTCTCTGGCGCGGTCGGGTGCCGGCAAGGGCACCGACGACGCCGACGCCTGACCCGGCGATGCCCGGCCCGGTGGGGGATACTTCCCGCATGACGTCGGATCTCCCCCTCACGGCTGCGGCGTTCCTCCGGGCCGCCCTCGACCGGCACGTCCCGGCCGCGACGACCGACGCGATGGGGGAGCAGATCATCGACGCGGCGATGCGGCAGTTCGAGCTGTTCGGGGTGACCCGGTCGACGATGGGGGATATCACTCGACGCTCCGGCCTGTCGCGGATGTCCCTCTACCGCCGGTTCGCCAACAAGCAGGAGTTGGTCAACGCCGTCCTGCTCCGCGAATCCGGTCGGATCCTGGCGGGGCTGAAGAAGGAGATAGACCGGTACGACGACGTGGAGTCCAAGCTCACCGAGGGGTTCCTCTACACCGTGGACACCCTGCGGGGGCACAGCCTGCTCAACCGGCTCCTGGAGAGCGAGCCCGAGGTGTCGGTCCCCTACCTCACCGTCTTGGCCGAACCACTGGTCCGCAGCAGCGCCGAGTTCCTGGCCTCGGAGATGGCCACGAGCCTGGACGACCGGCGGACCCACGAGGAGTTGCTCGTCGCCGCCGAGGTCGCCGTCCGGTTGGTGATCTCGTTCGTCCTCACCCCGTCCACCACGATCGACCTCGACGACCCGGACGTGGCGCGGGCGTTCGCGCGGACGCACCTCGGCCCGCAACTGCAGGGGCCGCGGGGTCGTCCCTCGGACCAGTAGGTCGCCGCAGGCCGTTGACACTGGGATCCCCCCTGCCTAGCCTGAGGTACAAAGAGACCCAGATTGTCACTCTGTACTCCCGGGGTCTCGCCACCCCGGCCCGCCCGGGCCGGAACGAAAGGGACCGCCATGACCGTGGACACGCCCGCACCGTCGATGTCCCGCGAGGAGTACGACGCCGCGCTGCTCCGGCTCTCCGAGGCGTCCGTGCGCCGCCACTTCGACGCGTTCGTCGACGTGCCCTGGGACCATCCCGACTTCCGGGTGGACCCCCGCGACGAACGGTGGGTGCTGCCCGCCGGGGTCGACCCGCTGGGCAGCCATCCCTGGTACCGGCAACTGCCGGTGGCCACGCAGATCGAGATCGGCCTGTGGCGCCAGGCCAACATCATGAAGATCGGGCTGCAGTTCGAGAACATCCTCATCCGCGGGATCATGCAGTACGTCTCGACCCTGGACAACGGCTCGGCCGAGTTCCGCTACCTCACGCACGAGGCCACCGAGGAGTGCCATCACACCCAGATGTTCCAGCAGGGCGTCAACGTCATCGGGGCCGACGTGCCCGGGCTCCCGCGATGGATCCGTCGGGCCTCCCCGGTCATCCCCCTGTTCGCCTCCCTCGCGCCGGTGGGCTTTTTCATCGGGGTCCTCGCCGGCGAAGAGCCCATCGACCATTCGCAGAAGCAGGTGCTCCGCAGCGCGGCGGATCTCCCGCCCGTGTTGAGCCGCATCATGGAGATCCACGTGGCGGAGGAGGCCCGGCACATCTCCTTCGCGCACACCTTCGTGGCCCGCCACGCCCCGCGGTTGGGCCGGGTGGACCGGATCGTCGCCTCGCTCGCGTTCCCCGTGATCATGCGGGTCCTGGGCGACGCCGTCCTCAAGCCGACGAGGGAGTTCCGCGAGGAGTTCGACATCCCCCGCGAGGTCGTGTCCGAGCTGTACTGGAACAGCCCGGAGTCCCGGGCGTTCCTGTCCGACCTCTTCTCCGACGTGCGCATGCTCGCCGAGCAGTCCGGGCTGATGAACCCCCTGGCCCGGCGCGTCTGGCGGGCCCTGAAGATCGACGGGCGCGCCTCGCGCTACCGGAGCGAGCCGCCCGTCACCTACTCTCCCCGCACCTGATGCCCCACGTCGTCACCCAGTCGTGCTGCGCGGACGCCTCGTGCGTCCACGCCTGCCCGGTCAACTGCATCCACCCGACCCCGGACGAACCGGACTTCGGCTCCGCCCACATGCTCTACATCGACCCGGACGTCTGCGTGGACTGCGGGGCCTGCGTGGGCGCGTGCCCGGTCGGGGCGATCGTGCCCGGCGACAGCCTCGCCCCCGACCAGCGCGTCTTCCTCGACCTCAACGCGGCGCTGAGCGATCCCGATCGGACCTACCCGCCGCAGGCACCGGTCCCCGGGCTCCGCCGGCTGGAGCCCGGGCGCGGGCCGCTGCGGGTGGCGATCGTCGGAGCCGGACCCGCCGCCCTCTACGCCGCCGACGAGCTGCTCAGGCAGCCGGGCGTCGAGGTGACCGTCTTCGACCGCCTGGCCGTCCCCCACGGTCTGGCCCGGCACGGTGTCGCGCCCGACCACCCGCGGACGCGTTCGGTCACGGACCTGTTCGCCCTCATCGAGGCCCAACCGGGGTTCGAGTACCGGCTCGGGGTGGAGATCGGCCGGGACCTGACCGCCGATCAGCTGGCCGCGCGGCATCACGCCGTGATCTACGCGACCGGCGCCGGCACCGATCGCCCCCTCGACGTCCCGGGCTCCGATCTCCCGGGCAGCATGTCCGCGACGGAGGTCGCGTCCTGGTACAACGCGCACCCGGACCATGTGGACACCCGGGTGCCGCTCCACCACCACCGTGCCGTGATCGTGGGCAATGGCAACGTCGCCCTGGACGTCGCGAGGATCCTCGTCACCCCCGCGGACTCGCTCGCCCGGACCGACATCTCGCCCACCGCCCTCGCGGCGCTGCGGGGCAGTCGCGTCCGGGAGGTCGTCGTGCTGGGTCGTCGCGGGCCCGCGCACGCCGCGTTCACCCTCCCGGAACTGGTCGGCCTGGCGTCGCGCCGGGACATCGACCTGCGGGTCCAGACCCCCGGCGCGATCGACCCCGACGCCGGCACCGACCGTCAGGGCCGCCTCCTGCTGGACCGCCTCGCGGAGGTGGCCGCCCGCCCGCCGCGGGCGGGGAGCCCCCGGATAGTCCTGCGGTTCCAGACCGCGCCGGTGGAGATCCTCGGCGACGAGCGGGTGGAGGGACTGCGGGTCGCCCGGACGGAGCCGACGGCCGGGGAGGGCGGGGGGCGGGCGGCCGTCATCCCGGGGTCGGAGGAGGTCCTGTCCGCGGGACTGGTGGTGCGGTCGGTGGGCTACCGCGGCGTGCCCGTGCCCGGCGTGCCGTTCGACCCGGTCACGGCGACCATCCCCCACCGGGCCGGCCGGGTCCTCGACCGTCCCGGCGGGGACGAGGTCCCGGGCGCGTACGTGGTCGGGTGGATCAAGCGCGGCCCGCGCGGGTTCATCGGCTCCAACAAGACCTGCGCGCGGGAGACCGTGGACGCGCTGCTCGCCGACGCCGACGCGGGGCGGCTCCCGGGTCGGGCGCGGGCGGGGTGGCCCCGACCCGACCTGCTCGGATAACATTGACACTCGTCAACTGATGGCGGGCCGCGACGCGGACACCCGGATCGCCGCCACCGGGGAAGAAGAGGTCACACCACCATGACGGCACCGATCGCCCCCACCCGCGAGGCCCTGTTCCGACCCCTCGAGGTCCGGGGCATGCACCTGGCCAACCGCCTGGTCATGTCGCCGATGACCCGGATGGGTTGCCCGGGCGGGCTGCCGGACGATGTCAATCGGGACTACTACGCCGACCGCGCCGCCGGCGGGACCGCGCTCATCGTCACCGAGGGCATCGGCGTGGATCACCCGACCTCGGTGGACCATTCCATGATCCCCCGCCTCGACGGCCCGGAGTCAGTTGCCGCGTGGCGGGTGGTGACGGACGCGGTCCACGCCGCGGGCGGCCGGATCCTCGCGCAGCTCTGGCACGTGGGTCCGCTGTGGGGCGCCAACGCGCGATTCGACCGCCCCGACCGGGATCGTCTGATGCAGATGCACCCGATGCGCCCGTCCGGGCGGTGGGGCACCCCGGGGGTCACCACCTACTCCGAGCGCAGCATCGCCCGCTGGTCGCCCGAGGTGGCGCCGATGACCGAGGCGGACATCGCCGAGACCATCGCCGCCTTCGCCCGGTCCGCCGCGCTGGCCGTCCGGGCCGGGTTCGACGGCGTGACCCTCCACGGGGGTCACGGCTACCTCCTCGACTCCTTTGTCTGGGCCGACACCAACCGGCGCACCGACTCCTGGGGCGGGGACCTGGCCGCGCGCAGCCGCTACCCCGCCGCGGTGGTGGCCGCGGTGCGCGAGGCGATCGGGCCGGACACCCCGCTGTTCTACCGCTTCTCCCAACACACTCAGCAGGACTACACCGTCCGCAAGGCCACCACGCCCGGGGAGCTGGGCGTCTACCTGGGCGCCCTCGCCGATGCCGGGGTCGACCTGTTCGACGCCTCCACCCGCCGCTTCGACGATCCCGCCTTCCCCGACCTCGAGGGGGACGACGGCACGGTGACCCTGGCCGGATGGGCCCGCCGACTGACCGGTCTGCCCTCCGGCGCGGTGGGCGGGGTGGGCATCGGCACCTCCCTGCGCGAGCAGAAGTCCGGCAAGCCGACCCACTCCGCGGACAACATCGACGCCGTGGTGGCGGCCATGGAGCGCGGCGAGTTCGACCTCATCTCCCTGGGCCGCCTCCACCTGGCCGAGCCGGCGATCGCCCGGGTCCTGCGCGAGGCCGGTCCGCTGCCGGAGTTCGTGCGCGAGGTCCACGAGATGCCGCTGCGCCAGGCCGAGGACTGACGGCCCGAACGTCGGCCCACGCCGTCACGGGTGTCGGCCGACGCCGTCCCCTAGTCGACCGACGGCGCCCACTGCACGCCGTTGATGTGCGAGCCGCCGTCGACATACAGCGTGTTTCCCGTGAGGTAGCGGCTGGCGTCCCCGGCGAGAAAGGCGGCGACCGGCCCGATGTCGTCGAGCGGGTCACCCACGCGGCCCATCGGGTTGGCCTCGGCCATCGCCGCCGCCATCTCCGGGTTGGCCTCGGCGACGCGCCTGTACGCCTCGCTCTGCGCGCCCGGGCAGATCACGTTGCAGCACACCTGCCGCGGCGCCCACTCGCGTGCCGCGGTGCGGGTGAGCGTACGGAGCGCCTCCTTGGCCGCGTTGTACTGCACCGAGTACATGTGGGCGTTGACGCCGTTGAGCGAGCAGAGGTTGATCACGCGCCCGGTGCCGCGCTTCTCCAACTCCGGCAGGGCGGCCTGCATGGCCCAGAAGGCGGCCATCACGG
>DIAZ01000130.1:0-1710 GCA_002415925.1 Dietzia sp. UBA5065
GATGCGGGTCATCTCGTCGCCGTCGAGCTCGACGACGGTCCCCTCGACCTTGATCTTCGACATCGGACCCTCTTCCCGCGCGCACCCTCGTCGGGTCGGCGTTGTCGGCAGCGCATCGTGACGTGGGTCTCATCTTACTGACACGGGCGGCCCGGACGAGGCCGCTGCGCCCCGACACCCCTCGTTGCAGCGGCCCGAGGACTTAGGCTAACCTCTCCCCAGGTCATGAGTTCCAGCATCAAGCCCCGGCTTGCTGGACGGCAACCCTCCACCGCGGTGGGGTGCCCCGGGAGACGACCTGGCCGACACCCGTCCGGGTGACCAGGCAAGCGCGGGTCCGCTGTCGTGATGCGGCCGGACCCTTCTGACGAGAGGAGGGGCTCCGCCCCTATGACGTACGACAACAGCAACGCAGACTGGGCCTTCGAGACCCGCCAGATCCACGCGGGGCAGCCCATCGACTCCGATACCGGCGCCCGCAACCTGCCGATCTACCAGACCACCTCGTTCGTCTTCGCCGACGCCGAGCAGGCCGCCGCGAGGTTCGCCCTCGCCGAGATGGGCCCCATCTACACCCGTATCACCAACCCGACGGTCGCGGCGGTCGAGGACCGCATCGCCTCCCTCGAGGGCGGCGTCGCCGGCCTGCTGTTCGCGTCGGGGCAGGCGGCGGAGACCGCCGCCATCCAGGCGATCGCCCAGTCGGGCGGCCACGTGGTGGCCTCCCCCCGCCTCTACGGCGGTACCGACACCCTCCTCCGGCACACCCTGCCCAAGTACGGCATCGAGACCACCTTCGTGGAGAACCCGGACGATCCCGCCTCCTGGCAGGCCGCGGTCCGGCCCAACACCAAGCTGTTCTACGCGGAGTCCATCTCCAACCCGCTCAACGACATCCTGGACATCCCGGCCATCGCCGAGGTCGCCCACGCCAACCAGGTGCCGCTCGTGGTGGACAACACGGTGGCCACCCCGTACCTCATCCGTCCGCTCGAGCTGGGTGCCGACGTGGTGGTGTCCTCCGCCACCAAGTACCTCGGCGGCCACGGGTCCTCCCTGGGCGGCGTCCTGGTCGACGGCGGCAGGTTCGACTGGCGCGTGCAGCGCGACGGCGAGGACGTCTTCCCGTCCTTCACCACCCCCGACCCCGCGTACCACGGCCTGGTCTACGCCGACCTCGGGGCGCCCGCGCTCGCCCTCAAGGCCCGCGTCACCCTCCTGCGGGACACGGGCGCCGCGGCGTCGCCGTTCAACGCGTGGACGCTCGCGCAGGGCATCGACACGCTGAGCCTGCGGGTCGAGCGCCACGTGGCCAACGCCCAGGCGGTCGCCGAATGGCTGGAGGCCCGCGCGGACGTGGCCAAGGTCCAGTACGCCGGCCTGGCCTCCTCGCCTTACAACGCGCTGCAGAAGACGCTGTCCCCCAAGGGCGCCGGCGCGATCGTGACGTTCGACCTCGCCGCGGCGGAGGGCGCGTCGGAGGAGGACATCAAGGCCCAGGCGTGGAAGTTCATCGACGCGCTCAAGCTGCACTCCTGCCTGGTCAACATCGGCGACGTCCGCTCGCTCGTGTGCCACCCCTTCACCACCACCCATTCGCAGGGAACCCCGGAGGCCAACGCGATCGCGGGCGTCACGAGCGCGACCATCCGCCTCTCCGTGGGCATCGAGGCCATCGACGACATCATCGGCGACCTCGAACTCGGGTTC
>DIAZ01000130.1:1886-8153 GCA_002415925.1 Dietzia sp. UBA5065
GTCCTCCCGGGGGTGACCCTCGCGGTGCAGAGGTGGGGCCGGATCGCGGACGACCTGTCCAACATCGTGCTGGTCGAGCACGCCCTCACCGGCGACTCGCACGTGGTGGGGACCGTCGACTCGCTGCACCCGACCCCCGGCTGGTGGAACGGGCTCGTCGGGCCCGGGCTGCCGCTGGACACCGATCGTTACTGCATCCTGTCCGTCAACGTCCTCGGCGGGTGCCGGGGGTCGACGGGTCCGAGCTCCCTCCACCCGGACGGCCACTACTGGGGGGCCCGCTTCCCCGCCGTCGCCGTCCGGGACATGGTCGAGGCCGAGCGGGTGCTGGCCGATCTCCTGGGCGTCGAGCGCTGGGCCGCGGTGATCGGCGGCTCGATGGGCGGGGCCAGGGCGCTCGAGTGGATGGTCTCCCATCCGGACCGCGTGGGCGCGGGGTGCGTCCTCGCGGTCGGCGCCCGCGCCTCGGCCGACCAGATCGGCGTCCAGACGGCGCAGATCATGGCCATCACGTCCGACCCGCACTGGCAGCAGGGCGGCTACCACGGCACCGGCCGCACCCCGGTGACCGGACTGGGCATCGCCCGGCGGATCGCGCACCTGTCCTACCGCGGCGAGCGGGAGCTGGACGAGCGCTTTGCCAACCGCCCGCAGCCCGGCGAGGACCCGCGCGGGGAGGACCTGTCCATGTCGGGGCGGTTCGCCGTCCAGTCCTACCTCGACCACCAGGCGGGCAAGCTCGTCTCGCGCTTCGACGCGTGCACCTACGTCCTGCTCACCGACGCCCTCAACCGTCACGACGTGGGCCTGGGCCGCGGTGGCGTGGACGAGGCCCTGCGGTCCTGCCCGGTGCCGTGCGTGATCGGCGGGGTCACCACGGACCGGCTCTACCCGCTGCGTCAGCAGGAGGAGCTGGCCGCGCTGCTGCCCGCCGCGGACCCGCTCGTCGTGATCGACAGCCCGGCCGGGCACGACGGATTCCTCACCGAGTCCGAGGTGGTGGGCCCCATGCTCGAACGGACGCTGGAGCTCGCGGCGCAGGGCACCCCGGACCGGACGCGGGGGCACTCGTGACCGACGACGACCGCACGCCGCGGCCGGCGGCGCTCGGACTGGCGGGGCTGTCCGTCGGCTTCGGGATCATCGGCGTGTCCATCGGGTTCGCGACGTTCCTCGGGATCACCGCCACGGCGAGCGGCGGCCGCGACACCGCCGGGTTCGGGCCGCTGGCGGTGTCCGCCGCGTCGTCGTTCGTGTTGGGGGTCCTACTCATCGTCGGTGCCGCGCTGCTGTGGCGCGCCCACCGTGCGGCCCGGGTGGTCATCGGGGTGGCCGTCCTCCTGCTCGCGGCGAGTTCGCTCGCGCGGATGGTGCTGGACAGCATCTCGTTCCTCTCGGTGGTCGGCACCGTGCTCTCGATGCTGGCCCTGGTGGCGATGGGCTCGCTGCTCCTGTCGGACGGCGTCCGCGACCACGTCCGGGAGGGCGTCCCCCTGCGGTTGCGCTGAGCCCGGGGCCGACTCAGCCCGTCCCGAGCGCGTCGATCGACGTCGCGAGCCACAGGACCACGACCCCCACCGCGATGTAGAACGCCACGTCGAACCCCTTGCCCCGCACCCCGAGCAGCCGCGCGCGTTCGGCGGGCACCACCGCGCGCAGGGCGGCCGCGCCCAACGCCACGAGCCCCAGGAGGAAGGCCCCGCGCCGCCACCTCTCGAACAGGACGAAGCCCAACGCCACCGCCAGCCCGGCCAGGACCAGCGCGAGGGGCCACTGGGCCCGGATCTGCGCCCACGTCAACCGCGCCGGTCGCGTGCGGCCGGGGCGGTGATCGGTCGGCAGGGGCCGTCCGGGGGCGGGGTGGGTCATCCGCGCCTCAGGCGTCGGCGGCGAGCCGCTCGCAGCGCTCGACCACGTTGGCCAGCAGGAACGCCCGGGTGAGCGGCCCCACCCCGCCCGGGTTGGGCGAGACCGCCCCCGCGACCTCCCACACGTCCGGGTGGACGTCGCCGGCGAGCTTGCCGTCGACCCGGGACACGCCCACGTCGAGCACGGCGGCGCCGGGCTTGACCATGTCCGGGGTGAGCATGTGGGCGACGCCGGCGGCGGCCACGATCACGTCGGCGCGCCGGGTCTCGGCCGCCAGGTCCCGGGTGCCGGTGTGGCACAGGGTGACGGTGGCGTTCTCGCTGCGTCGGGTGAGCATCAGCCCGATCGGACGGCCCACGGTGAGTCCCCGGCCGATCACCACGACGTGCGCCCCGTCGAGCTCCACCCCGAAGCGGCGGAGCAGGTGGATGGACCCGTTGGGCGTGCACGGCAGCGGCGCGGGCTCGTTGAGCACCAGCTTGCCGAGGTTGACCGGGTGCAGACCGTCGGCGTCCTTGGCCGGGTCGATCCGTTCGAGGATCGCGTTCTCGTCCAGGTGCGCGGGCAGCGGCAGCTGGACGATGTAGCCGGTGCACGCGGGGTCGGCGTTGAGCTCGTCGATCACCGCCTCGAGCTCCGCCTGGGTGGTGTCCGCGGGCAGGTCCCGGCGGATCGAGGCGATGCCGACCTCCTCGCAGTCGCGGTGCTTCATCTTGACGTAGGAGTGGCTCCCCGGGTCGTCGCCAACGAGGACCGTACCCAGTCCCGGGGTGATGCCCTTGTCCCGCAGCGCTGCCACGCGGGTGGTGAGGTCGGCGACGATCTCGTCGCGGGTGAGCTTGCCGTCCAGCTTGATCGCGGTCACGACCGCCAGTATCCCACTCCCCCTCGGCGTCGGCGGTAGGGCATTGCGAGAATGGCCCCATGACCGGAAGTGGCGTGAGAGTGCTGTTCGACCGTCCCCGCATCCCACCCAACACCGGCAACGCGATCCGGATGGCGGCGGGCGCGGGATGCGAGCTGCACCTGGCGGGTCCGCTGGGCTTCGACCTGTCCGAACCCCAGCTCCGCCGCGCCGGCCTCGACTACCACGATCTCGCCCACGTGGAGGTCCACGTGGATCTCGAGGCCGCCTACGCCAGGCTGCTCCCGGCGCGGGTGTGGGCCTTCACCGCGCACGCCGAGCTGGACCTCCCGGAGGTGCGGTTCGCCCCCGGCGACGTGGTGTTGTTCGGCCCCGAGCCCACCGGCCTCGCGGCGGAGGTGCTGGCCGACGAGCGGGTGACGGCCCGGGTGCGGATCCCCATGCTGCCGGGCCGCCGGTCCATGAACCTGTCCAACGCCGCCGCGGTGGTGGTCTACGAGGCGTGGCGGCAACAGGGGTACGCCGGCGGGAGGAGATTCGGCGCCTCATGACTTAGAATTTCGGCATGCCGAAATTTAGGCCGTTCGGTACCCGTATCCACCGTGGTGCCCTCGCGTCGTCCGCCGCGCTCGCCGTCGCCCTCGTGACGACGACGGCGGCGTCCGCGTGCACCCCGGACGTCGCGAGTGTGCGCGACCCGGGTGGCACGCCTCGCCCCGTCCACGCCGGGGACCCCGTGGTGGTGGCGACCACCTTCACGATCCTCGCCGACATGGCCCGGCGGGTCGGGGGCGAGCGGGTCCGGGTGGAGTCCGTCACGACCCCCGGCGCGGACGTCCACCAGTACGAACCGACGGTCGACGACCTCCGGAGGGTCGAGGGTGCGGACCTCGTCCTGAGCAACGGGCTCGGCCTCGACGACTGGCTGCTGCGGTTCATCGACGGCACCGACGCGCGCCACGTCGTGGCCGGCGAGGAGGTCGACCCGATTCCCGTGCGCTCGGGGAACCACACCGGCCGCGCGAACCCCCACGCCTGGATGTCCCCCCACGAGGGGGCCGTCTACATCCGCACGATCGCCACCGCCCTCGGCGAGGTCGACCCGGACGGAGCCCCGGAGTACGCCGCTCGCGCCGACCGCTACATCGCCGACCTGGAGCGCCTGGCCACCCGGGCGCGCGCGGCCGTCGCGGCCGTCCCGGCCGACCGACGCGTCCTGGTCACCTGTGAGGGCGCGTTCCCGTACCTGGCCCGGGACCTCGGCCTGGAGGAGCTGTACCTGTGGCCGGTCAACAGCGAGAACCAGGGCCTGCCGCGCCAGGTCACCGCCCTGATCGACCAGGTCCGCCACCGCGGGATCCCCGCCCTCTTCTGCGAGTCGACCGTCTCCGGGGCCGCCATGGAACAGGTCGCCGACGAGACCGGCAGCCGACTCGCCGGCCTCCTCTACGTGGACTCCCTGTCCACACCCACCGGCCCCGTCCCCACCTATCTGGACCTGCTCGACCACGACCTCGAGACCATCACCCGGGAGCTGACGTCATGACCGACCGGCCACTGCCCCACCCGCCGACCACGGGCGGACCCGCCGCCGTCGTCACGGACCTGACGGTCGACCGCGGTCGGGTCCGCGCCCTCGACTCCGTCTCGCTCTCCGTGCCGACCGGCGCGATCACCGTCCTGCTCGGCCCCAACGGCTCCGGGAAGTCGACCCTGCTGAACGTCCTGCTCGGCACGGTCTCCCCGACCACCGGGTCGGTCCGCGTCCTCGGCGCGCCCGTGCGGCGCGCGTTGCGCACCGGGCTGGTGGCCGCGGTGCCCCAGTCCGATGCCCTGGACGAGCGCTTCCCCGTCACCGCGGCGGAGGTGGTGATGCAGGGGCGTCGACGCTTCACCGGGCCCTGGCGCCGACCCTCCGCGCTCGACCGGCTGGCCGTCGACGAGTCCCTGGACCGGGTCGGCCTGGCCGACGTCGCCGGTCGCCGCGTCGGCGAGCTCTCCGGCGGGCAACGGCGACGCGTCCTCCTGGCCCGCTGCCTCGCCCAGGAGGCGGCGTTGCTCCTGCTCGACGAGCCGTTCAACGGCATGGACGCCGGCAGCGAGGAGGTCTACGTCGACGTCCTGCGCGAGCTGGCCGCCTCCGGGCGGACCGCGGTGGTCTCCACCCACCACCTGGCCACCGTCGACCGGCTCGCCGACTCGGTGGCCCTGCTCAACGGGTGCCTGATCGCCCACGGCCCGGTCGCCGAGACCACCACCCCGCAGATCCTGTCGACGCTCCTCGGGGCGCGTCTGCCCGACCCCGCCGACCGTCCGGCGGCCACCGAGGGGGCGCTGTCATGATCGACCTGCTCGTCGAGCCGATGGGCTACGAGTTCATGCGCCGGGCCCTGCTGGTGGTGACCGCCTCCGGAGTGGCGGGTGCGCTGCTGAGCTGCTGGCTGGTCCACATGGGGTGGTCCCTCATGGGCGACGCCGTGTCCCACGCCGTGCTTCCCGGCGTGGTGATCGCGTCCATGACCGGCATCCCGTTCGCGGTCGGGGCGCTCGTCGCCGCCCTGGTCGCGGTCGCGCTCATAGGGGCGGTCCGGGAGGGCGGCACGGTGCGTGAGGACACGGCGATGGGGATCGTGTTCACCGCCCTGTTCTCCCTGGGCCTGGTCCTGATCGCACGGTTCCCCAGCCAGCGGGACCTGCACTCGATCCTCTTCGGGAGCGTGCTCGGCATCCGCGACTCCGACCTCGTCCAGGTCCTGGTGGTGTCGGCGTTCACCGTGACCGTGCTGCTGGCCTTCCGGCGCGACCTCATCATGCTGGCCTTCGACCGGCTCCACGCCCACACCCTGGGCCTGCCGACCCGGGCCCTGACCGCGCTCCTGCTGGTCACCCTCGCCACGGCCACGGTGGCCGGCGTGCAGTCGGTGGGGGTGATCCTCGTGGTGGCCACGCTCATCATCCCGGGCGCGACCGCGCAGCTGCTCGCCGACACCATGCGGTCGACGATGGTCCTCGCCGTCGTCGTCGCCCTGGTCGGGGGCGTGACCGGCCTGTACGTCGGCTACTACGCCGACCTCCCCCCGGGCCCGGTGGTGGTCCTCACCCAGGCCGCGATCTTCACGGCCGCGCAGCTGTTCGCGCCCCGGCGCGGCGTCCTCCCCCGGGCCGCGGCGAGCGCCCGCGCGCGGCGGGCGGGGATGATGGCGGCATGACCGTCGATCCACCGCGCGGCCTCGCCGACCTCACCCCGACCATCCAGTCCTACCTCATGGCGGCCCACGCCCTGGGCTCCGGCGGCGACCCCGTCACCTCCGGCGCCCTGGCCGACCGCCTCGGCGCGTCCCCCTCCTCCGTCACCGAGGGGGTCCGCAAGCTCGTGGCGATGGGCCTGGCCGACCACCGTCCCTACGCGCCCGTGGAGCTCACCCGGGCGGGGCGGTCGTTCGCGGTGGCGATGGTGCGGCGGCACCGGATCATCGAGACGTTCCTCGCCCGCTGCCTGGACTACCCGTGGGACGAGGTCCACGCCGAGGCCG
>DIAZ01000128.1 GCA_002415925.1 Dietzia sp. UBA5065
GGCGTCGGCTACGGCAAGGCCAAGGAGGTGCCGGCGGCCATCCAGAAGGGGTCGGAGGAGGCCCGGAAGAACTTCTTCCGAGTCCCGCTCATCGGCTCCACCATCCCGCACCCGATCCAGGGTGAGGCCGCTGCGGGCGTCGTCATGCTGCGCCCGGCCTCGCCGGGCACCGGCGTGATCGCCGGCGGCGCGGCTCGTGCCGTGCTCGAGTGCGCGGGCGTGCACGACATCCTGTGCAAGTCGCTGGGTTCGGACAACGCGATCAACGTCGTCCACGCCACGGTGACCGCGCTCAAGGGTCTGCACCGCCCCGAGGAGGTCGCGGCCCGCCGTGGCCTGCCCATCGAGGACGTCGCGCCCGCGGGCATGCTCCGCGCGCGTGCCGGACAGGGGGCCTGACCATGGCGAAGCTGAAGATCACCCAGGTCCGTGGCACCGTCGGGACCAAGCAGAACCAGAAGGACTCCCTGCGCACGCTGGGACTCAAGGGCATCCGGAAGTCGGTCGTCCGTGAGGACAGCCCGCAGACCCGGGGTCTCATCAACGTCGTGAACCACCTCGTCGTGGTCGAAGAGACGGAGTGAGCATGACCATCAAGTTGCACCACCTGCGCCCGGCGCCCGGTGCCCACACCGACAAGATCCGCGTGGGTCGTGGTGAGGGTGGTAAGAGGGGCAAGACCGCCGGCCGCGGCACCAAGGGTACAAAGGCACGCAAGAACGTCCCCGCGGCGTTCGAGGGTGGCCAGATGCCGATCCACATGCGGCTTCCGAAGCTCAAGGGCTTCAAGAACCGCAACAAGGTCGTCTTCCAGGTCGTCAATGTGGCCGACATCGAGCGGCTGTTCCCGCAGGGCGGCGAGGTCGGCAAGGCCGAGCTCGTCGCCGTGGGTGCGGTTCGCAAGAATCAGCCGGTCAAGGTGCTGGGCGACGGGGAGATCTCCGTGGCCGTCAGCGTGACCGTCGACAAGGTCTCCGGATCGGCCAAGAGCAAGATCGAGGCCGCCGGCGGAAGCGTGTCGGAGGCCGGGGCCTGATCCCCGAGCGACCCCGGTCGGGGTCCGCGTAACGGGTGCAGGGGTCGGGTCCGGGAGTCTCGGACCCGGCCCCTGCGCTCGTCTTGATAGAGTTTTTCCTGTTGTGCGTTCGGGGTCCGGCACGGCTGTCGTCGGTCCGACCCTCCCGGCGCATCTGCATTCGACGACGGTGGCGGCCACGGGCCGTCCATGACCAGGAGGACATGTGCTCTCCGCACTCGCGTCCGCGATCAAGGACCGGGACCTGAGGAAGAAGATCTTCTTCACCCTCGGGATCATCATCCTCTACCGCATCGGCGCGCAGATCCCGTCGCCCGGTGTCGACTACCCCAAGCTCCGGGGTCTTCTCGACACGGCGATGACCGGCGACAACGCGCAGTTGTACTCCCTGGTCAACCTGTTCTCGGGCGGCGCGCTCCTGCAGTTGTCGGTGTTCGCGATCGGCATCATGCCGTACATCACGGCGAGCATCATCGTTCAGCTCCTCACCGTGGTGATCCCCTACTTCGAGCAGTTGAAGAAGGAGGGGCAGTCGGGGCAGGCCAAGATGACGCAGTACACGCGGTATCTCACCATCGCGTTGGCCGTGCTGCAGTCCGCGGGCATCGTCGCCCTGGCCGACCGCGGGCAGTTGCTCGGAAACGGGCAGTCCGTCCTGATGGACGGCGACATCCTGACCCTCATCACCATCGTGACCGTCATGACCGCGGGCGCCGCGCTGGTCATGTGGTTCGGTGAGCTGATCACCGATCGCGGCGTCGGCAACGGCATGTCGCTGCTGATCTTTGCGGGTATCGCCTCGCGGCTCCCCGCCGAGGGCGTGAACATCTACCAGAACTCCTCGATGCTGAAGTTCGCCGCGGTCATGCTCGCGGTGGTCCTCATCGTGGTGGCCGTGGTCTTTGTCGAACAGGGACAGCGGCGGATCCCTGTGCAGTACGCCAAGCGCATGGTCGGGCGTCGCCAGTACGGCGGCACGTCCACCTACCTGCCTCTCAAGGTCAACCAGGCCGGGGTCATCCCGGTGATCTTCGCCTCGTCGCTGATGTACGTGCCGATCCTCATCACCCAGCTGATCCAGGGCCCCGAGGCCGCGAGCGACGGCTTCTGGCAGCGGTACGTCATGCAGTACCTGCAGAACCCGTCGAGCTGGGGTTACATCCTCCTGTACTTCGCGTTGATCATCTTCTTCGCCTACTTCTACGTGGCCATCCAGTTCGATCCGATGGAGCAGGCCGAGAACATGAAGAAGTACGGCGGCTTCATCCCGGGCATCCGCCCGGGGCGCCCGACCGCGGAGTACCTCGGTTACGTCCTCAACCGGATCCTGTTGTTCGGCTCCCTGTACCTCGGGCTCATCGCGGTACTCCCGAACGTCTTCCTCGACATGGGCAGCGGGGGTGGCGATATGCAGAACATGCCGTTCGGCGGCACCGCCGTGCTCATCATGGTGTCCGTGGGCCTCGACACCGTGAAGCAGATCGAGGCACAGCTGATGCAGCGCAACTACGAGGGCTTCCTCAAGTAGGCGCTGCAATCCAGAGCACCTCCAACAGTAGAAAGGCTGGTCCCCACCATGCGTCTCGTCCTCCTCGGCCCCCCCGGAGCCGGCAAGGGAACCCAGGCGGCCCTGTTGTCGGAGAAGCTGGGCGTTCCCCACATCTCCACCGGTGATCTCTTCCGGGCGAACATCTCCCAGGGCACCGATCTGGGCAAGGAAGCCAAGGGCTACATCGACGCCGGCAACCTGGTGCCCGCGGAGGTGACCAACCGGATGGTCGAGGCGCGCATCGCCGAGCCCGACGCCACGGAGGGATTCCTGCTCGACGGGTATCCCCGCAGCGTCGCGCAGGCGGACGCGCTGAAGGGCATGCTCGCGGACTCCGGGTCCTCGCTCGACGGGGTCCTCGAGTTCAGGATCGACGAGGACACCGTGGTCAAGCGGATGCTGGCCCGGGGCAGGGAAGACGACACGGAGGACGTGATCCGTAACCGGATGTCGGTGTACCGCTCCGAGACCGCCCCGCTGCTCGAGTACTACGGCGGCACGGTCACGACGATCGACGCGGTGGGCGAGGTCGACGAGATCAACGCACGGGCGCTCGCCGCGCTCGGTCGCTGACGCCCGTCGTGTTGGGCAGGTCACGGAAGGCGGCGGTCACCGCCCGCACCGCCGGCGAGCTCGATGCCATGGAGGCGGCGGGACGGATCGTCGGCCGGGCTCTGGTCGCCGTCCGCGACGCCGCGGTGCCGGGAGCGACCACGGCGGACCTGGACGAGCTCGTCGAGCAGCTGATCCGCGAGGCGGGCGCGGTGCCCTCGTTCAAGGGCTACGAGGGCTTCCCGGGATCCATCTGCTCCTCCGTCAACGAGGTCGTGGTGCACGGCATCCCCGGGCGCTCCACCGTGCTGGGGGAGGGGGACCTGGTGTCGGTGGACTGCGGGGCGATTCTCGACGGGTGGCACGGCGACTCGGCCTGGACGTTCGGGGTGGGCGCGCTGCCGACGGAGGTCGAGAAGCTCAACGAGGCGACCCGCGAGGTGCTCGCGGAGGGGATCCTCGCGATGCGGCCCGGGAACCGCCTGACCGACGTCTCCCATGCTCTCGAGACCGCCACCAGGTCGGCCGAGGAGCGTCACGGCGTGCGGCTGGGGATCGTCGACGGCTTCGGGGGCCACGGGATCGGCCGCGAGATGCACGAGTGGCCCTTCCTGGCGAACGAGGGGAAGCCGGGAAAGGGGCCGAGGCTCCAGGAGGGATCGGTGCTCGCGGTGGAACCCATGTTGGTGTTGGGCGGGGAGACCGGGACCCGGACGCTCTCCGACGAGTGGACGGTCGTCACGATCGACGGATCGCCCGCCTCGCACTGGGAGCACACGGTGGCCGTCACGGCGGACGGGCCGCGCATCCTCACCCCGCGTCCCGGGGTCGCCTGACCCTCATCCCCGCCGGAAGCGGGACCTGAGGGAGCGCTCCCCGGGTTAGGGTCGTCGCCAGGTCGAGATTGCGGGGAGGTCCGGGAGATGCGCATGTCCCGAAACACGGTCGGCGAGCGGGTCGTCTCCGCGCGGCGGTGGGCCGCCCTGTGTGCGGCGCTCCTCGTGGTGATCGCCTCGCTCTCGAGCACCGTGCCCCAGGCCGGAGCGCAGTCGCTGGCGGGCGACGCCGGGGGTTCGATCATGGAGGATCCGCAGCCCGGGCCGTTCTATCACGCGGACCCGGAGGTGCTGGCCGGCGCGGCGAACGGCCGGGTGATCAACTCCAGGGTCGTGGGGATGCCGGCGTTCGCGGGATATCGCGTCACCGAGATCGCGTACCGGTCCACCGACACCGGCGACCGGCCGATCCTCGCCACGGCGACCGTGGTCCGGCCGCCCGGCGCCCGCCCCGACGGGCCTGTGCTCAGCTACCAGCACTACCTGAACGCGCTCGGCCAGAGCTGCGCGCCCACGGAGACGCTCGTCAACCCGACGCTCGAGACCGTGCAGGACAACGCGATGGCCTTCCTCCGCCCGCAGCTCGACCGGGGCTGGACGGTGATCATCCCGGACCACCTCGGACCGAAGGTCGCCTACCCCGGGGGCCGGCTCTCCGCCCGGATCGTGTTGGACGGCATGAGGGCGGTGCGCGACGACCCGCGGTTCGAGTCCCGGGGCAGCAGGTTCGCGGCGCTCGGGTACTCCGGCGGCGGGATCGCCAGCGCGTGGGTGGCGACGATGCACGACGACTACGCGCCGGACGTCGACCTGGTGGGCGTCGCGCAGGGCGGCGTCCCGACGGACATGACGACCATGGCCCGGATGATCGGCAACACCCCGCACCCGGCGTTCGGCCTGGCGTTCGCCGCCGCGGTCGGCATGGCCCGGGAGTATCCGGAGGACATCCGGCTCGAGGAGAAGCTCACGCCCGAGGGGTGGTCGCTGTTCCACCAGATGCGCGGCAGGTGCACGGCGACCCTGCTCGTCGCCGGCGCGCTGAGGTCGGTGCCGATGGTCCTCCGGGGCGGAGACCTCATGGCGGAGGAGGGTCTGATGCGGGCCTTTGCGGACAACAGCGTGCGACTGTCGCCGGACGTGCCCCGCGTACCGGTGTTCATGTGGCATTCCGTCACGGACCCGCTCGTGCCGTTCTGGGACGCGGAGGACACCGCCGAGCGGTACTGCCGGGAGGGCGCGCCGATCACGTGGGAGCCGGGACTGGCCCCCGAACACCTGCTGGGGGCGGTCGAGAAGTTGCCGGCCGCCATGAACTGGCTCCAGCAGCGATTCGACGGACTTCCCGCGGGCCGCGCCTGCTACGTGTGATCCGCGGCGATTGGCGCTCGGTCCGCACCTGACGTAGGCTTATACGTCGGTGTGCCCACCAGCGCACCACAATCCGGTAGACGTCACCCGGGGAATCGTGGAGGACCGTAAGCAGCATGGCAAAGAAAGACGGAGCCATCGAGGTCGAGGGCCGCATTGTCGAGCCCCTGCCCAACGCAATGTTCCGCGTCGAACTCGACAACGGGCACAAGGTCCTGGCTCACATCAGCGGGAAGATGCGGCAGCACTACATCCGCATCCTGCCCGAGGACCGCGTGGTCGTGGAGCTCTCGCCCTACGACCTCACCCGTGGTCGGATCGTCTACCGGTACAAGTAACGACGTTCAACTCCCCGGACCAAGCGCTCCCGCCGCAAGGCGGAGCGGGTTCGTACCCCTGGACGCGGAGGCCAGGGCCCCGGACGGCTGCTCATCGTGAGATGACCATCCGGATCGGGGACGGTCGGGGAGCAGACCTACCGCATGACGAAAGAGAAACGCCACATGGCACGTCTTGCCGGCGTTGATCTCCCACGCGACAAGCGCATGGAGATCGCGCTCACCTACATTTTCGGCATCGGTCGTACACGGGCCGTCGAGATCCTCGAGCGGACCGGCATCAGCCGGGATCTGCGGACCAAGGATCTCACCGACGAGCAGCTGACCGTCCTTCGTGACGACATCGAGGGCAACTACAAGGTGGAGGGTGACCTCCGCCGCGAGATCCAGGGCGATATCCGCCGGAAGATCGAGATCGGCAGCTACCAGGGCATCCGCCACCGCCGGGGTCTCCCCGTCCGCGGTCAGCGGACCAAGACCAATGCCCGCTCCCGCAAGGGCCCGAAGAAGACCGTCGCCGGAAAGAAGAAGTAATGCCCCCCAAGTCACGCGCTGCGGGCCCCAAGAAGACGGGTCGTCGCAGGGAGAAGAAGAACGTCGCTCACGGCCACGCGCACATCAAGAGCACGTTCAACAACACCATCGTCTCGATCACCGATCCCTCCGGTGCCGTCCTCGCCTGGGCGTCCTCCGGTCACGTCGGCTTCAAGGGCTCGCGCAAGTCGACGCCCTTCGCCGCCCAGCTCGCCGCCGAGAACGCGGCCCGCAAGGCGCAGGAGCACGGCGTCAAGAAGGTCGACGTGTTTGTCAAGGGACCCGGCTCGGGCCGTGAGACCGCGATCCGCTCGCTCCAGGCCGCCGGCCTCGAGGTGGGCACGATCTCCGATGTCACCCCCCAGCCCCACAACGGCTGTCGTCCGCCCAAGCGGCGTCGAGTCTGAGCCGGAAGGAACGTAGAGAATCATGGCACGTTACACCGGCCCCGCCACCCGCAAGTCCCGCCGCCTGGGCGTGGACCTCGTGGGTGGGGACACCGCATTCGAGCGTCGGCCCTTCCCGCCCGGTCACCACGGCCGCGCGCGGATCAAGGAGTCCGAGTACCGCACGCAGCTGCAGGAGAAGCAGAAGGCCCGCTTCACCTACGGCGTCATGGAGAAGCAGTTCCGTCGCTACTACCAGGAGGCCCACCGCCGCACCGGTAAGACCGGCGAGAACCTGCTGCAGATCCTGGAGTCGCGGCTCGACAACGTCGTCTACCGCGCGGGACTCGCGCAGACGCGTCGTCAGGCCCGTCAGCTCGTGAGCCACGGCCACTTCCGGGTCAACGACCAGAAGGTGACCATCCCGAGCTACCGCGTCTCGCAGTACGACATCGTGGACGTCCGTCCCAAGTCCACCAAGATGGACTGGTTCGAGATCGCCGCCATGTCCGTCGGCGAGCGTCCCGTCCCGGCGTGGCTGCAGGTCGTCCCCACGACCCTCCGCATCCTCGTCCACCAGCTTCCCGAGCGCGCCCAGATCGATGTGCCGCTCCAGGAGCAGTTGATCGTCGAGTTCTACTCGAAGTGATCCGTCCTCCCTCGTCGCCGGGTGGGCCGCACATCGCGGCCCACCCGGCGACGGTGGGTTCCCACGACGTCAAATAGCGGACGTCGAGAATCGAAAGAGGTAGCACATGCTCATCTCCCAGCGGCCCACCCTCACCGAGGAGGTCGTGTCCGAGAACCGCTCGCGGTTCGTGCTCGAGCCCCTCGAGCCGGGCTTCGGCTACACCATCGGCAACTCGCTGCGGCGCACGCTGCTGTCGTCCATCCCGGGCGCGGCCGTGACCAGCATCCGGATCGAGGGTGTCCTGCACGAGTTCACCACCGTGCCGGGTATCAAGGAGGATGTCACCGACATCATCCTCAACCTCAAGGGCCTGGTCGTCTCGTCCGTCGAGGACGAGCCGGTCACCATGTACCTCAAGAAGCAGGGCCCGGGCGTCGTCACCGCTGGTGACATCGTCCCGCCCGCGGGCGTCGAGGTGCACAACCCGGACCTGCACATCGCCACTCTCAACGAGAAGGGCCGTCTGGAGATCGAGCTGGTCGTCGAGCGCGGCCGGGGCTACGTCCCCGCCGGGCTCAACAAGGACGCCGGGCATGAGATCGGCCGCATCCCGGTCGATTCGATCTACTCGCCCGTCCTCAAGGTGACCTACAAGGTCGAGGCGACCCGCGTGCACCAGCGCACCGACTTCGACCGCCTGGTCCTGGACGTCGAGACCAAGAACTCGATGACCGCCCGCGACGCGCTCGCGTCCGCGGGTAAGACCCTGGTCGAGCTCTTCGGTCTGGCACGGGAGCTGAACGACGAGGCGGAGGGCATTGAGATCGGGCCCAGCCCGGCCGAGGCCGATCACATCGCCGCCTACGGTATGCCGATCGACGACCTGGACCTGTCGGTCCGGTCCTACAACTGCCTCAAGCGCGAGGGCGTCCACACCGTGGGCGAGCTCGTGGCGCGCAGCGAGTCGGACCTGCTCGACATCCGCAACTTCGGTCAGAAGTCGATCGACGAGGTGAAGGTCAAGCTCGTCGAGCTCGGCCTGTCGCTCAAGGACGCGCCCCCCGGATTCGATCCCGCCTCGGTCGCCGGCTACGACGCCGAGACCGGCACGTGGACCGACGAGGGCGGCGAGGATTACGCCGAGACCGAGCAGCTCTGACGAGCGCTCAGCACACCATTCCTAGGAGAATCTGATGCCCAAGCCCAAGAAGGGCGCCCGCCTCGGCGGATCCGCCGCCCACCAGCGGCTCATCCTCTCGAACCTGGCGACCCAGCTGTTCGAGCACGATGCGATCCGCACGACGGAGACCAAGGCGAAGCTGCTGCGCCCGTACGCGGAGCGGCTCATCACCAAGGCGCGTCGCGGCACGCTGGCCGACCGTCGTGAAGCCGCCAAGCAGATCCGCGACAAGGACGTCCTGCACAAGCTGTTCGCGGAGATCGGCCCCCGGGTCGCCGACCGCGACGGTGGTTACACCCGGATCGTCAAGCTCGAGAACCGCAAGGGCGACAACGCGCCCATGGCGATGATCGCGCTCGTCACCGAGCAGCTCGCCTCCGCCGAGGCCTCGCGCGCCACCCGCGCCGCGGCCTCCAAGAAGGCGGCCGCCGAGTCGACCGACGACGTGACGGCCGAGGCCGAGGCCAACAGCCCGATCGCCGATCAGGTCGAGGCCGCGGACGACGCCGAGGTCGAGGCGGCCGCCGAGACCGCCGAGGCGGTCTCCGAGGACGCCACGCACGCCGACGCCACGCAGGCCGAGGACACGCAGGCCGAGGACACGGACGCCGACAAGGCCTGATCCCCTCCGGATCCCCGTGCAGGGCCCCGCCACCGCATCACGCGGCGGCGGGGCCCTCGTCGTCGGCGGACACGGCCGCTGGAACCCGGGGGGCGGTCAGAGCACCCCGGCCAC
>DIAZ01000040.1:0-2652 GCA_002415925.1 Dietzia sp. UBA5065
ATCAACTCTCATTCGAGGAGTACTTCCATGCGCACCAAGGCCGCCATCATTCGTGAGCCGAAGCAGGACGGTTGGGAGGTCGTCGAGGTCGATCTCGGTGACCCCCGGGTCGGGGAGGTTCAGGTCAAGCTGGCCGCCTCCGGTCTCTGCCACTCGGACGAGCACCTGCTCACCGGGGACCTGCAGTTCGAGACGTACCCGATCATGGGCGGTCACGAGGGTGCGGGAATCGTGACCAAGGTCGGCGAGGGGGTGACGGGCATCCAGGAGGGTGACCACGTCGTCCTGGCGTTCATCCCCGCCTGCGGCACCTGCCCGCCCTGCTCCGAGGGACTGCAGAACCTGTGCGACAACGGCGCCGGCCTGCTGTCCGGTCGGGCGATCGCCGACGACACCTACCGGATCCACACCGCCGACGGTGAGCCCGTCGCGACCATGTGCCTGTTGGGGACGTTCTCGCCGTACGTCACCGTCCACCAGTCCTCGGTCATCGTGATCGAGAAGGACATCCCGCTCGACAAGGCCGCCCTGCTCGGCTGCGGCGTGTGCACGGGCTGGGGCTCCGCGACCGAGATCGGCAAGGCCAAGGAGGGCGACGTCGTGGTGGTCGTCGGCGTCGGCGGCATCGGCATCAACTCGGTCCAGGGGGCCGCGGCGGCCGGGGCCCGGGTGATCGTGGCGGTCGACCCGGTGGAGTTCAAGCGGGAGAAGGCGCTCGAGTTCGGGGCCACCCACACGTGTGCCTCGATGGACGAGGCCATGGCACTGGTGGGCGAGCTCAGCTGGGGACGCATGGCCGACCTGGTCCTGCTGACCATGGGTGAGGTCCACGGCGAGCACCTGCTGCCCGGGCTCTCGCTCACCGGCAAGGGTCGGCGCTGTGTGGTCGTGGGGCTGGGCAACATGATGGCCGTCGACGCGCAGCTGTCGATCCTCGACCTGGCCATGCAGCAGAAGACGCTGCAGGGGGCCATCTTCGGCGGCACCGGTCCGCGCAAGCAGATCCCGCACCTGCTCCACCAGTACCGCGCCGGGAGCCTCAAGCTCGACGAGCTCATCACCAAGACGTACCGGCTCGAGGAGATCAACCAGGGCTACCAGGACATGCGCGACGGCAAGAACCTTCGCGGCGTGATCATCTACGACGAGCAGGACTGGTAACAGGAGGAAGAATGACGGCACCCGAGCAGCGCGCCCCCAAGCAGGACCGAAGCCGGATCACACGGGAGCGGTTGCTCAGTGCCTCGATCGACCTCCTCGCAACGCAGGGCTGGGCGGCGACCACCGTGGGAGCGGTGGCCGCCGCCGCCGGCGTCTCACGGGGGGCCGCGCAACACCATTTCCCCACCCGCGAGGACCTCATCACCGCCGCCCTCGGGCACATGATCGAGCAGCGTCTGGAGAACGTGCGCACCGTCGGACTCGATCTCCCCGCCCCCGGCCCCGAGCGGACCGTCGCCGTCGTCCGGCTCATCGTCGACCACTACACCTCCGACCTGTTCAAGGCGGCGCTCCACGTGTGGACCGCGGCGGCCAGCGATCCCGCGCTCCGCGACCGCGTGCTGCCGCTGGAGAACCACATGTCCCGGGAGGTGCTGGCGATCGCCGCCGCCGCGCTCGACCGCGACCCCGCGGAGCCCAGGGTGCGGAGGTCGCTCCAGACCACCCTCGACCTGGCCCGCGGACTCGGGTTGGCCGACGTGCTCTCCGACGACTCCCTGCGCCGTGAGAAGGTCATCGGCTTCTGGGCGGAGACCCTCGACCTGGTGCTCGCCCAGGACGCGGAACCGCACGCCGCGGGTGTCGCGGCGGCCACGTTTTGACCGATCCTCCCGATGGCGGTTAGGCTTGACCATCGTGCTCGCAGTACGCGAGCTGGAGGATCGTGCCCAGTAGGCCAGCGAGAGCGGCTGACGAGGTCGCCCGTGCGCCCGTCGGGGAGCGCGAGAGTCCGGATACGAGCAACGTCCCAGTGACCGGTGGCCACCCCGTACGGAGGCCGCCAGCTAGAGAAAGTCGGTTCATGCCAACCATCAACCAGCTGGTCCGCAAGGGCCGCCAGGACAAGAAGTCGTCGTCCGCGACGGCGGCCCTCAAGGGCTCGCCGCAGCGCCGCGGCGTGTGCACCCGTGTGTACACCACGACCCCCAAGAAGCCGAACTCCGCGCTCCGCAAGGTCGCCCGCGTGCGTCTCACCAGCGGTGTCGAGGTCTCGGCCTACATCCCCGGCGAGGGCCACAACCTCCAGGAGCACTCGATGGTGCTCGTCCGCGGCGGTCGTGTGAAGGACCTCCCGGGTGTGCGGTACAAGATCATCCGCGGCTCGCTCGACACGCAGGGCGTCAAGGACCGCAAGCAGGCCCGCTCCCGCTACGGCGCCAAGAAGGAGAAGTAATGCCTCGCAAGGGTCCCGCCCCGAAGCGCCAGCTGATCGCCGATCCGGTCTACGGATCGCCGCTGGTCACCCAGCTCGTCAACAAGATCCTCCTCGACGGGAAGAAGACGACCGCCGAGCGGATCGTCTACTCCGCGCTGGAGATCTGCCGCGAGAAGACCGGCACCGACCCGGTCGTCACCCTCAAGAAGGGGCTGGACAACGTCAAGCCCGCTCTCGAGGTCCGCTCCCGCCGCGTCGGTGGCGCCACCTACCAG
>DIAZ01000040.1:2854-3550 GCA_002415925.1 Dietzia sp. UBA5065
CACCTACCAGGTGCCGGTCGAGGTGCGTCCGGGTCGCTCCACCACCCTCGCCATGCGCTGGCTGGTGACCTTCTCCCGGCAGCGTCGCGAGAACACCATGGTCGAGCGTCTCGCCAACGAGATCCTGGACGCCTCCAACGGTCTGGGTGCCGCGGTCAAGCGCCGCGAGGACACCCACAAGATGGCCGAGGCAAACCGGGCGTTCGCGCACTACCGCTGGTGACAGCACGGGACCCGGGGGGAGCGGCGTCGGTCCGGCGCCCCACCCGGGTCCCGTAGTCGCCCGCAGGGTGGCATCATTGAACAAGTGCCAGTGGCGCCTCGAACAGAGAGCGTGCCGGCGACAACACACAGACCCGGTTCGGACGGTCCACACAGGCCGCACGGACCACCGACGACTCACGATCGGGGAATATCCGTGGCACAGGACGTGCTGACCGACCTCAACAAGGTCCGCAACATCGGCATCATGGCGCACATCGACGCCGGTAAGACAACCGTCACCGAGCGCATCCTGTTCTACACGGGTGTCAACCGCAAGGCGGGCGAGACGCACGACGGCGCCTCGACCACCGACTGGATGGAGCAGGAGAAGGAGCGCGGCATCACCATCACGTCCGCCGCCGTCACCTGTTTCTGGTCCGACAACCAGATCAACATCATCGACACCCCGGGCCACGTCGACTTCACCGTCGA
>DIAZ01000040.1:3762-3926 GCA_002415925.1 Dietzia sp. UBA5065
GACTTCACCGTCGAGGTGGAGCGGTCGCTGCGCGTCCTCGACGGCGCGGTCGCGGTGTTCGACGGCAAGGAGGGCGTCGAGCCCCAGTCGGAGCAGGTCTGGCGCCAGGCCGAGAAGTACGACGTCCCCCGCATCTGCTTTGTCAACAAGATGGACAAGATGGG
>DIAZ01000008.1:0-521 GCA_002415925.1 Dietzia sp. UBA5065
CGGTAGTGGTCGAACAGCCCGGGCACGTACAGCCCGGACCCCGCGGTCACCTCGGTCACCGCAGGGTCGGCGGCGCTCTCGGCGACGGAGCCGGACCCGCCGGAGTTGACGATCTCCGGTCGCTGCCCGGTGAGGTCGGTGATGGTCGCGGCCACCGCCGCCCGCAGTCCGAGGAGCCGGCGCATGGACAGCGCCTTGACCAGGCCGACGCCGCGGACGTCGTCGGGGACGCCGGCGACCTGCGCCTCGTAGAACATCGCGCCGACCACCCGGAAGCCGAGCCCCACCGCGCTCCGGACCAGCGGCTCGACCTCCACGGGTCCCCGGAGCGGCGAGCGGCGGACGCCCAGATGGATCGGACCGAGCCTCAGTGACGCGTCCACGTCGACGCACACCCGCGCACCGCCCGCCCCCGCATCCCGGGCGATCTCCAGCTGGCGCACGTCGTCCACCATGAGGGTGACGGCGTCGAGCGCCCGCGGATCCCGCCCGAGGGCCGCGAGGGCGCCCCGGTCGACGGT
>DIAZ01000008.1:701-5201 GCA_002415925.1 Dietzia sp. UBA5065
AGGACGCCCCGGCACCGCACCGACTTGCTGGCGATCCGGATCCTCGTCCCCCCGGCGCGGGTCGTGAGATCGGCGAGGTTCGCGCGCAGGCTGGGCAGGTGGAGAGCGGCGAGGGGGGCGTCGAGCCCGGCGGTCGCGGACTCCACGGCATCGAGCGCGTCCCGCACGTCCGGCACCCGCGCACCCCGGCCGCTAGGCGCCATCGGCCGGACGCGCGTTGGCGACCACCAGATCGACGGCACGGTGGAGCAACGTGTTGGCCTCGTCGTCGTCCCGGTAGATCTGCCACCGCAGTCCGACGCCGGAGATGATGGCCATGACCACGCGCACCATGTCGTCCAGGCCCATGGCCCAGCACATCCCCGCGGACTCCGCCGTGCGTTCGAGCACCGACCGGACGATCGCCTCGTTGGAGTGCTGCTGGTCCCGGGCCAGGCCGCGCTCCGGCAGACCGAACGTGCGCAGGGAGTAGGAGATGATCTCGTAGCTGAGCAGCTGCCGGTCCGGGGAGGCGGTGATGACGGCCCAGATGAGGTCGATCGCGTCGTAGAGCCTCCGGCGCAGACCCTCCTCGCCGCGGACCGCCGAATCGAAGTCGACGCTGACGAACGCCGTGGCGGCCTGGTGGACCTCGGCGTTGACGGTCCCGATCAGCTCGCGCAGCAATTCCTCCTTGTCGGTGTAGCAGTAGTGGACCACGCCGAGGGAGACCCCGGCCCGCTCCGCCACCCCGCGCACGGTCACGGCGGCCAACCCGTCGTGCTCGGCGATCTCGAGGGCGGCACGGAGGAGTTGCGCTCGGCGCTGATCGGCGGGAAGTCGTCTGGTCACCCGTCCATGGTACGACGACGAGGTCCTCGTTGACACCGTTCACAGCGACCACCCCGACCGCACGACGACCCGGATCCGGACCGGCCATCCCTCGGCCGGGGCGGCCCCTCGTCCCGCCCGGGCGGGTAATCTCCGCTCCCATGACCACCTCGAGTGCACCGTGGCAGAACTGGGCCGGAAACGTCCTCGCCTCCCCGTCCGGGCGGGCCCGACCGACGACGGTCGCGGAGGTCACCGCGGTGGTGACGGAGGCCGCGGACCGGGGCAGCCGGGTCAAGTGCGTGGGCGCCGGGCACTCCTTCACCCCGGCCGCCGCGACCGACGGCGTCCTGGTCTCGCTGGACGACCTCACCGGGATCGAGTCGATCGTCCCCACCCTCGACGCGGACGGGCGGGTCGACGGGGCCGACGTGACGGTCTGGGCGGGCACGCGCCTGCACAGGCTCGGCCCCCTGCTGTGGGACCTCGGGCTGGCCCAGCCCAACCTCGGGGACTTCGCCGAACAGTCCCTGGCCGGGGCGGTGTCCACGGGCACCCACGGGACGGGGTGCAGCGCCCCCGGACTCCCCGCGACCGTCGTCGGGCTCCAGCTGGTCACCGCCGACGGGACCGCCCTCACGTGTTCGAGGACGTCGCACCAGGACGTCTTCGAGGCGGCGCGGCTCGGGATCGGCGCGCTCGGGATCATCACCAAGATGACGATCCACTGCGTGCCCGCGTTCGCGCTGCGGGCCGAGGAACGCCCGTGGACCCTCTCCGCCGCGCTGGAGGACCTCGAGGGCTTCGCGCGCTCGGCCGACCACGCCGAGTTCTTCTGGTTCCCCCACACCGACGCCGTCAACGTCAAGCGCAACACCCGGCTCCCCGGTGACACCGCCCTCAGGCCGGTGGGCAGGATCCGGGAGCTGGTCAGTGACGAGTTGCTGTCCAACGAGGTGTTCGGTGCCCTGTGCCGCGCCGCGGCCCGACGCCCGTCGCTGACGCCCCGGCTCAACCGCGTCGCCTCCGGTGCGTTGTCGGCGCGGACCTTCACCGACCGCAGCTACCGCGTGTTCGCCTCGCCACGTCGCGTCCGCTTCCGGGAGATGGAGTACGCGGTGCCCGTGGACGCCGCCTCCGCCGTCCTCCGGGACCTGCGCGAGGCGATCGACCGCTCCGGCATCGTCACGCCGTTCCCCGTGGAGGTGCGGTTCGCCGCCGCGGACGACGTCTGGCTCTCCACCGCGTACCGCAGGGAGGTCTGCTACATCGCCGTGCACCAGTTCCACCTGATGGACCACACGGAGCTCTTCCGGCTCGCCGAGGAGATCTTCCTCGCCGCGGGCGGCCGCCCCCACTGGGGCAAGATGCACACCCGGACCGCGGCCGACCTGTCGCACATGATCGAGCACTTCGGCGACTTCGTGTCCGTCCGGGACCGTCTCGATCCGGACCGCGTCTTCGGCAACACCTACACCGAGCGCGTGCTGCCGTGACGTACCCCGCCTCCCCGATCTCCGTACGGTGGTGAGACAACGCGGGCCGCTCAGGACACCCGTCCACGCGGTCTCTTCCGCGACCACACCCGAGGAGTGCCCCATGGCCGACCGCGCCCCCGCAGAAACCGAGCTCGCAGGACCCGTCGCCGGGGTCATCACGGCGGTCCTGCGCCGGGCCATCCGGACCCAGTCCGGTGTGGCACGGGCGTACGTGCGGCTGATCCGCGAGCGCCATCCCGATCAGAGCCCCGCGCAGATCCGCAGGACACTGGACTCGCGGTTCCTCGCGATGGTCACCGTGTCCGGCGTCGCGGTCGGCGCGGCCGGCGCCGTGCCCGGGGTGGGCACCGTCGTCGCGGTCGGCGCGATCGGCGCCGAGTCGATCGTCTTCCTCGAGGCCGCCGCGTTCTACACGCTCGCCGTGGCCGAGGTCCACGGACTGGACGTGCGCGACGGCGATCACGAGGAACTGCTCGTGATGACGGTCATGCTGGGCGCCTCGGGCACGGCGATCCTGTCGAACGCGATCAGCTCGGGCGGCGGGTCGACCGCCGGCGGCTCCCTCGCCGCCCGGTCACTGCGCATCCCCGGGCTCAAGGAGGTCAACCGTCGGATGGTGTCCCGGTTCGTCCGGAAGTTCGCCGTCAGGCGCGCCACCCTCGCGATGGGCAAACTCGCCCCGGCGGGGATCGGCGCCGCGGTGGGCGGCTGGGGGAACCGCAGGCTCGGGCGGGTCGTGGTGGACACCGCCGACGCGACCTTCGGCGCACCCCCGGAGGCGTGGCCCGCCGCGTGACCGGGCGGACGGACCTCGGTGACGCATCCCCCTGTCAGGTGAGATCGCAAGGCCGAGAACGCGCGGAGCGTCTAGCCTGGGTCCATCGGCGTGTGAAACCCACCACAGATCAGAGAGGCACCACAGCATCGTGAGCAACAACGTCTCACAGTTCGGACAGAACCAGTGGCTCGTGGACGAGATGTACGAGCGCTTTTCGCAGGACCCGTCCTCCGTGGACACGTCCTGGCACGAGTTCTTCGACGCGAACCCCGGGGCCGCCTCTCCCCCCGGTGGGGGTTCGTCCAACGGCACGGCGCCCGGCCGGCCCCGGGCGCGCGGGGGTGACGACGCCACCCCGGTCCCGGCGGCCGCCGAGACCTCGGAGACGACCGTGCACGACGTCACACCGGACGCCACCGCGGCGGATGTGGCGGCCAAGCCGGCGGCGGACTCCGCTCCCGCTCGCAAGGCACGGGGGCAGGGCGTCCCCGCCCCGGTGCGCACGCCCGAGACCCGGAACAAGCCCGACGCGCCCGCCGCCAGGCGGACGACCCGGCCCGAGTACGCGCCGCCGGAGGAGGCCCAGAACACGGTCCTCCGTGGTCCCGCCAACGCGATCGTCAAGAACATGAACGCGTCGCTGTCCCTGCCCACCGCGACGTCCGTCCGGGCGGTACCGGCCAAGCTGATGATCGACAACCGCGTCGTCATCAACAACCACCTCAAGCGCACGCACGGCGGCAAGATCTCCTTCACCCATCTCATCGGGTACGCGATGGTGCAGGCCGTGAAGGCCTACCCCAACATGAACAACCACTTCGAGGAGATCGAGGGCAAGCCGAACACCGTCACCCCGACCGGGATCAACCTCGGTCTGGCGATCGACATGAAGACCAAGTCGGGTCGCTCCCTCGTCGTGGCCGCGATCCGGAAATGCGAGTCGCTGGACTTCCGCGGCTTCCTCGACGCGTACGAGGACATCGTGGCCCGCGCCCGCGTGGGCAAGCTCACGATGGACGACTTCTCGGGCGTCACCATCTCCCTGACCAACCCCGGCGGCATCGGCACCGTGCACTCCGTGCCCCGCCTCACCGTGGGTCAGGGCGCCATCCTCGGCGTGGGGGCCATGGAGTACCCGGCCGAGTTCCAGGGTGCGAGCGAGGAACTGCTGGCCAAGAACGCCATCGGCAAGGTCACCACGCTCACCTCCACCTACGACCACCGGATCATCCAGGGTGCCGAGTCCGGCGAGTTCCTGCGCGAGATCCACCGCCTGCTGCTCGCCGACGAGTTCTACGACGAGATCTTCGACGTCCTGGGGATCCCCTACGAGCCGGTCCGGTGGCGTCAGGACATCACCGACCCGCGCGTGGACAAGGACGCCCGCGTCCTCGAGCTCATCGCGGCCTACCG
>DIAZ01000008.1:5426-5644 GCA_002415925.1 Dietzia sp. UBA5065
GCGCTGCGCGCCGCCTACTGCCGCAAGATCGGCATCGAGTACACCCACATCCTCGAGAACGAGCAGCGGCAGTGGATCCAGGAGCGGCTCGAGGGCGTCGACGACAAGCCGACGGTCGCGGAGCAGAAGTACATCCTGTCCAAGGTCAACGCGGCCGAGGCGTTCGAGACCTTCCTGCAGACCAAGTACGTCGGCCAGAAGCGGTTCTCGCTCGAGGG
>DIAZ01000008.1:5888-22293 GCA_002415925.1 Dietzia sp. UBA5065
GTCGTGATCGGCATGCCGCACCGCGGCCGGCTCAACGTCCTGGCGAACATCGTGGGCAAGCCGTACCGGCAGATCTTCACCGAGTTCGAGGGGAACATGGACCCCTCGGCCGCGCACGGCTCGGGTGACGTCAAGTACCACCTCGGGGCCGAGGGAATCCAGTACCAGATGTTCGGCGAGAACGAGATCAAGGTCTCGCTCACCGCGAACCCCTCCCACCTCGAGGCCGTCGACCCGGTCCTGGAGGGGATCGTGCGCGCCAAGCAGGACCTCATCGAGGATCCCGAGTGGCGGGCCGAGTACCCCGTGGTCCCCCTCATGCTCCACGGTGACGCGGCGTTCGCGGGCCAGGGCGTGGTCGCCGAGACCCTCAACCTCTCGCTCATCGACGGATACCGCACCGGTGGCACCATCCACATCGTGGTCAACAACCAGATCGGGTTCACGACCGCGCCCGAGGCCGGTCGGTCGAGCCAGTACTGCACGGACGTCGCCAAGATGGTGGGGGCGCCGATCCTCCACGTCAACGGCGACGACCCGGAGGCCTGCGTCCGCGTCGCCCGCCTGGCGATGGATTTCCGTCAGCAGTTCAAGAAGGACGTCGTGATCGACCTCGTCTGCTACCGCCGTCGCGGACACAACGAGGCCGACGACCCGTCGATGACGCAGCCGCGGATGTACAAGGTGATCGACGGCAAGAAGAGCGTCCGCCAGTCGTACACGGACGACCTCGTCGGTCGTGGCGACATCACGGAGAAGGAGGCGGAGAACGCCCTCCGCGACTTCCAGGGGCAGCTCGAGCGGGTCTTCAACGAGGTACGCGAACTCGAGAAGCACCCGGTCAAGGCCTCCGAGTCCATCGAGCCGGATCAGCCGCTACCCAAGCGGCTCGTCACCGCCGTGGACGAGTCGGTCATCCACTCGATCGGCGACGCGTTCGGCAACCTCCCCGAGGACTTCCACATCCACCCCCGCGTCAAGCCGGTCTACGAGGCGCGTCAGAAGATGGCGTACAACGGCAACATCGACTGGGCGTTCGCGGAACTCCTCGCTATCGGTTCACTCGTCCGCGAGGGCCGCACCGTCCGGCTCGCCGGACAGGATTCCCAGCGCGGCACCTTCACGCAGCGTCACGTCGTGGTGGTGGACAAGACCACCTCCGAGACCTACTCGCCGCTCCAGAACCTGGAGGACGCGCAGGGTCGCCTGGAGGTCTGGAACTCGGCGCTCACCGAGTACGCCGGGGTCGGCTTCGAGTACGGGTACTCGGTCGGCGACCCGGAGGCCCTGGTCATGTGGGAGGCCCAGTTCGGCGACTTCGTCAACGGCGCGCAGACCATCATCGACGAGTACATCTCGTCCGGAGAGGCCAAATGGGGGCAGAAGTCCTCCGTGACCCTGCTCCTCCCGCACGGCCACGAGGGCATGGGACCGGACCACACGTCCGGCCGCATCGAGCGCTTCCTCCAGCTCTGCGCGGAGGGGTCGATGACCGTCGCGCAGCCGTCCACCCCGGCGAACTACTTCCACCTCCTGCGGCGCCACGCCACCGACGGCATCAAACGCCCCCAGGTGGTGTTCACGCCCAAGTCGATGCTCCGGAACAAGAAGGCCGTCAGCCCACTGGCCGAGCTCACCACGGGCAAGTTCCGGTCGGTGATCGACGACCCGGTGTTCGCCGACGACGCGAAGGACGCGGAGAAGGTCACGACCATGCTGCTGGTGTCGGGCAAGCTCTACTACGAGCTCGCCGCCCGCCAGGAGAAGGAGGGCCGCGACGACCTCGCCATCGTGCGACTCGAGCAGATCCACCCGATCCCGTTCCGTCGCCTGCGCGAGGCCCTCGCGCACTACCCGAACGTCGCCGAAGTCCGGTGGGTGCAGGAGGAACCCGCCAACCAGGGCGCCTGGAGCTTCCTCGCGCTCAACCTGCCTGACGTCATCCCGGAGTTCCCGCCGCTCAAGCGGGTCTCCCGCCGGGCCATGGCCGCCACGTCGACCGGCCTGAGCAAGGTGCACGCGGTCGAGCAGAAGGCACTGGTCGACGAGGCGTTCGCCTGACGGTCGCCCGGTCCGTCCGGGCACCACGCACATGACGGGCCCGTCCGCACGCCGCGGACGGGCCCGTCTCAGTACCCGTGCGAGTCCAGCCAGTAGTTCGCCAGACTGACCGGGGTCGCGCTCCCGAACTCCACCCCCAGCAACAGCTCCCGCACGTCCTCGGTGGTCAGCTCGCCGCTGATCCTGTTGACCAGCGCGAGCCCGTCCTCCGAGAGTGAACCCTTCCGGAAGACCGGGACGACGTTCTGCGCCGGTATCGCGTCCTTGTCGTCGTCCAACGGCACCATGTCGTCCGGGTCCAGGATCGGGTCGGCCGACTGGACCAGCCCCACCCCGATCTCGCCGGCGCGCAACGCCTCGAACACCACGCGTGGGCTGGGGCCCAGGGCCACCCGTCGACCGAACCCACAGTCGTAGGTGTCCCCCACCGCGCCGGCGAGCTCCCGGTCCGCCAGCGCCTCCGCGCGGGCGCCGAGGGTGAACTCGCCGCACCGGCCGGCCAGGTCGGACATCGACCGGAGCCCGAACACCTCTGCCGTGTGCCGGGTCACCACGTAGACGGGCGCGTCCTCCGCCGGCGCGGGGTCCGCCGCGGTCACACCCTCCGGCAGCGACGCCATCATCGCCGCGTACACCTCGTCGGCCTCGACAGCCGTCGAACCCGGGTCGAACATGCGGAGCAGCTCTCCGGTGAACCCGATGGTGAACGTGGCGTCCCCGGTCGTCACCGCCTCGACCACCTCGGCCTGGGTGCCGGACCGGGGACGTTGCGTGACCCTGGTGCCGGACCGGGTCAGGGCGTTGCCGTAGATGTGACCGATGATCTCCGACTCCCCGAACGAGGCGGTCTCGATCACCACCACCGGATCGGAGTCGTGCGCCGGAACGATCGACGACTGCGCCTGACACCCACTCGACACCACCGCGAGGACCCCGGAGACAGCCAACGCCCGCACCCCGGCCCGTGCCCCTGTCCGCAGCATCCGACCACGTCCTTTCTCACCCCGTCCGCACCCGTCGGCGCGGCACCCGACCGCCAGTCTCCCAGCAGAACCCAGGCCGCGTCACGCCGAGGTCCACCGACCGATACTGTCGTGCGAGAGGATGAGAGGAGCGCCCGTGCCGAGTATCGGACGACGACGGATCGGGGCGGTGTCACCGACACCGCCGGTCTCCCGGCTCCACGTTCCCACCGAACGTGCGGTGGTGGACTGCGGCGTCTACGTCGACGGCGTGCGCGAACAGGGCAGGTTCACCCACCGCGCGGCCATCCGACGGGTGCGCGACACCGGGCAGGGCTTCGTGTGGATCGGCCTCCACGCCCCGGACCAGCATCAGATGGAGTCGCTGTCCCGGGAGTTCGGGCTCCACGAGTTGATCACCGAGGACGCGACCAGCGGGGATCAGCGACCCAAGCTCGAGGCCTACGACGGCATCCTGGTGCTCAACATGTCGACCGTCAGCTACCTCGCGCACGAGTCCGTGACGGAGGCCAGCGACATCGTGTCCACGGGCGAGGTCATGGTGGTCCTGGGCCGGGACTTCGTGGTGACGATCCGCCACGGGGAGTTCGGCGGCCTGGCCGGGATCCGCGAGGAACTCGAGCGTGCACCCGAGCGGCTCCTCCAGGGGCCCGCGGCCGTCATGCACGCCGTGGCCGACCGCGTGGTGGACAGCTACCTCGAGGCGGCGGAGGGGATGAGCCGGGATGTGGACGAGCTGGAGTCCGGGGTCTTCGCGCCGCGCACCCCCGTGGACATCGAACAGATCTACTTCCTCAAGCGGGAACTGCTCGAGCTGAAGCACAACATCTCCCCGCTCGTCGTGCCCCTGCGCAGGCTCGCCGGGGATCACCTCGGCATGGTTCCCAGCGAGATCCGGCACTACTTCCGTGACGTCCAGGACCACCATTCCCTGGTCACTGCGCAGGTGGCCACCCTGGACGAGCAGGTCACCTCGCTCGTCCACGCCGCCGTGGCGATCGTCGGGATGCGGCAGAACACCGACATGCGGCGGATCTCGGCCTGGGTGGCGATCGCCGCCGTCCCCACCATGATCGCGGGCGTCTACGGGATGAACTTCGACCACATGCCCGAGTTGCGCATGGAGTACGGCTACTTCCTGGTGCTCGGGTTCATGCTGACGGCGTGCGGGGGACTGTTCCTGCTGTTCCGGAAGAACAGCTGGCTCTAGTCACCGGGTCAGTCCGGGGTTGACCGCGCGGCGCGCCGGGTCGGTCACGTCGATACCGGCCTCCGACCACGCCTCCTCGAGCTCCGCGGCACCCTTGAGGCGAACCCACGCGGCCTCGGTGTGCGTCACCGGAACCGCGCGGAACACCCTGACCGGCGCCGCGTCCCCACCCACCTCGACGTCCGGGATCTCGGGCGCACGGAGGACGACCGCGGTGAACGCCGCGCCCGGCCACAGCGGTTCGCCCAGGTCCACGAGCGCGCCCTCCGTCAGGACGAGCCCCTCGACAGCGGGCGCCGCCGCCAGGACGGCCAGAGCGCGGACCAGTCCGTCCACCCCGCCGCGCAGCACGAGTGACAGCTCCGCGCGCGGGGCGGTCGGGTCGGGCACGAGTGCGGACGGGTCCCCCATCGGTTCCGCCGAGCACCCGAGCGAGGCGTACCGGACCAGGCCCGTCTCCACCTCGACGAACCGCAAGACCCGGATCGGGGCGGCCCCGAGGAAGGTCACCGACGCCTCCTGCGGGTCGGGACCGAGGTGGGTGACCAGGTGCTCCCGCACCGCGGCGAGGACGGCCGACGGATCGACCGAGCCGCCGGCGGGCATCACTTGAGTCCGAGGCGGGCGAGCTCGTCGCGGACCCTCTCCGCATCGGCCGGCTCGCACAGGATGTCGTAGCGTCCGGCGACGAGTTGGGAGGTCGACGCGAAGTCGCGCTTGCCGCGCGTCGCCGCGTAGGACAGCGACGTAGAGACCACCCCGAAGACGGAGCCCGCGACCAGACCGGTGAGGACCACTCCCCACATGGGTTGGGTGAACATCCCGATCAACAGCCCCACGAACAGGCCGAGCCACGCTCCCGTGGCGAGCCCCCCGAGGAGGACCTTGGGCCACGTCAGGCGACCGGTGACCCGCTCGACCTGCATGAGGTCCACCCCCACGATGGTCACCTCGTGGACGGGGAAGTCCTCGTCGGCGAGGTGGTCCACGGCGGCCTGCGCCTGGGCGTAGGTGGGGTACGACCCGACCACCCAGCCGGTGGGCGGGGTGGGCAGCCCGGGGGTCTGGCCCCCGGGGCGCCGCCCGGACCTGGGGTTCACGGGTGCGGTCATCTGCTGCGTCCTTCCGTCTCCGGCCCGTCCGGGTCGGGATCTCCGGCGTCCGACACCGTCATCCCGGCCGCGCGGCCGCGGGCGGACACCACCGAGGCCATCTTACGGCTGGCCTCGTCCAGCATCTCGTCGCCGAACATGACCGCGCCCCGGGCCCCACCCTCCACCGACGTGGAGTGCGCGTACGCGGCGAGGATGCCCTCGGCCTTGTCGAACTCGTCCTGGCGGGGGCTGAACACCTCGTTCCCCGCGTCCACCTGGGCCGGGTGGAGTACCCATTTCCCGTCGAAGCCCAGGGCCGCGGTGCGGGCCGCGGCCCGTCGGAAGCCCTCCTCGTCGCGGACCTTGAGGAACGGGCCGTCGATCGCCTGGAGACCGTGCGCCCGGGCGGCGACGAGGATCGTCATCAGCACGTGATGGTAGGCGTCACCAGGCTCGTATCCCTCCGGCTGTTCCCCGACGGTGAGGGTGCGCATCCCGACGGAGGCCATGAAGTCGGCGGGTCCGAACACCAGGGTGAGGACCCTCGGACTGGCGGTGGCGATTTCATGGATGTTGGTGAGCCCGAGGGCGTCCTCGATCTGCGGCTCGATCCCTATCGAGCCCACCGGCAGACCCGCGGTCCTCTCGACCTGGGTCAGCACCAGATCCAGGGCGGTGACCTCCGCGGCCGTCCGCGCCTTGGGCAGGAGCAGTGCGTCGACGTGGGCCCCCGCGCGACCGACCACCTCGGTCACGTCTCGGACCGTGTACTCGGTGTCCCACGCGTTCACCCTGACGACCACCGTCGGCGCGGTGAATCCACCGTGGACCAGCGCCTCGACGACGTTCTCGCGGGCCTGCGCCTTGGCCGGACCCGCGACCGCGTCCTCCAGGTCGAGGAAGACCTCGTCGACCGGCAGCCCGCGGGCCTTGCCGATCATCTTGACGCTGCTGCCGGGAACGGCGAGGACCGTTCGCCGGGGACGGGCCCGGAGTTCGGCGATCGCGGCGGACGCCGACGGCGCCGGGTGGGGGGCGGGGATCATTCGCGGGCACTCCCTCTTCTCCGGTGCGGACGGACACGGTCCGCCCCTCGGTGACTAGCCTGGTCCGCATGGCGAACCTCAACAAGGCCTTCGTCGCCAGGCTAGCCGGACTCTCGGTGATCGGCCCCGACGGGGACGACATCGGAAGGGTTCGAGACGTCGTGGTGACGATGCGGACCCGGCACAAACAACCCCGGGTCATCGGACTCGTGGTGGAGCTGCCCACCCGGCGCCGGATCTTCGTCCCCATGCTCAGGGTGGCCACCGTCGAGCCCCGCTCGGTCACCCTCGTCTCGGGGACCATCAACCTGCACCGCTTCACCTCCCGACCGGGAGAGAACCTGGTGCTGGGCGCACTGGTGGACTCGATCATCGGGGTCGAGCAGGACCGCACCGCCCCGGGGACCACTGACGGCGCGGACACCACGCGCTTCCAGGTCGTGGACGTGGAGATCGAACGACAGCGCACCCGCGACTGGCTGGTCTCCCGGCTCGCGGTCCGCCCGCGCCGCGGGCGCGGACCCCTCGGCAGGCGGGGTCCGGTGTCGATCTACCCCTGGAGCCGGATCCAGGGGTTGGACGACGACGCCATCGGGACACCCGAGCACGGCGCGGAGAGCCTCGTGGAGCACTACGCGGACATGCGCCCGGCCGACGTCGCGCACGCGCTGCGCGAGCTGCCCGAGGTCCGGCGCCTCGAGGTGGCCCGGACCCTGGACGACGAGCGGTTGGCGGACATCCTCCAGGAGCTGCCGCACGACGAACAGACGGAGATCGTCACCCGGCTGGAACTCGAACGGGCGGCGGACGTCCTCGAGGCGATGGACCCCGATGACGCGGCGGACCTGCTCAGCGAGTTGCCCGCGCAGGACGCGGAATCCTTCCTCGAACGGATGAACCCGGAGGATTCCGCCCCCGTGCGCCGGTTGCTCACGTTCGACGCCGACACCGCGGGCGGTCTCATGACCCCGGAGCCGATCATCCTCGCCCCTCAGACGACGGTCGCCGAGGCGCTGGCCCACTGCCGCAATCCCGATCTCAGCCCGGCCCTCGCGAGCCTCGTCTTTGTGGTCCGGCCCCCCACCGCCACCCCGACCGGCAAATACCTGGGCTGTGTCCACATCCAGGCGCTGCTGCGGGAGCTTCCGTCGACGATGGTCGCCGAGACCGTGGACACCAGCCTGTCGACGCTGCGCCCCACCGACTCGGTGGACTCGGTGACCAGGTTCTTCGCCACCTATAACCTGGTGTGCGGACCCGTGGTCGACGACGAGGGCCACCTCCTCGGCGCGGTCGCGGTCGACGACCTCCTCGACCATCTCCTCCCCGAGGACTGGCGGGACATGGATCTCCACGACGACAGGGAGGCGCGACCGTGACCGAGCCCGGCATCCGCTCCTCGCTCTCCACCCCGGTCACCTCCCGCCGACCCCGCATCAGCTTCGACTCCGACGCGGTCGGCAGGTACAGCGAGAGGATCGCCCGGTTCTTCGGCACCGGCACGTACCTCCTCATCCAGACGATCCTCGTGATCGTGTGGATCTTCATCAACGTCGCGGTGGTGGCGTTGCGCTTCGACCCCTATCCGTTCATCCTCCTCAACCTGGCGTTCTCCACCCAGGCGGCCTACGCGGCGCCGCTCATCCTGCTCGCGCAGAACCGGCAGGAGGACCGCGACAAGGACTCGGTCCGGGAGGATCGACTGCGGGCCACCCAGACCAAGGCCGACACCGAGTTCCTGGCCCGCGAACTCGCATCGGTCAGGCTGTCCGTGGGCGAGACCGTCACCCGCGACTACCTGCGACGCGAACTCGACGACCTCCGGGATTCGGTGGACCGGATCGAGACGCTGCTCGCGGACCTCGGAGCGGACGGACGTAACACCGATGGCGGGAAACCCGATTCACACCCAGAGGGCCGCGGGTAGCGTCAGCGCGGACGGCGGCGTGACGGCTCACCCGGTCGCCGACGTCGTCCGGAATCTGTAGGGGGATCTTTGCGTCACAGCGTGTACACCACCGATCGTCGTGTCCTGACGAGCGGAGCCGTCACCGCCGGCGCGATCGCCGTGCTCGCCGCCGTCGGGCTCTCGGTCGACAACACCGGACCCACCGGCGCCCCGGACATCAACCAGATCGCCGAGACGTCCACCACGGTCCCGACGATCACGGAGACGCCCGTCCCCCCGACCTCCCCCGACGCCCCACCGCCGCCGCCGGAGACCACCGACCCCGGCGCCGCGCACATCGTGCCCGCGACGATCCCCGACGGCCCCCTGGGCATCCCCGGGATCGCGCTCGACGCCTACCACCGCGCCACGGACCGTCTCAACGCCCAGACGCCCTCGTGCGAGATGGACTGGACGCTGCTGGCGGGGATCGGGCAGGTGGAGTCCAACCAGGGCCGCGGGTTGTTCGACCCCCACGGAAACACCCTCGGCCGGATCCTCGGCCCCCGCCTGGACGGGTCGATGCCCGGGACCGCGGTCATCACCGACACCGACGGTGGCCGGTTCGACGGTGACCACCAGTTCGACCGCGCGGTGGGACCGGTGCAGTTCATCCCGTCCACGTGGGCGGTGCTGGGCCGCGACGGCAACGACGACTCCGTGGCCGATCCCAACAACATCTACGACGGTGCGCTCGCCGCCGCCACGCTCCTGTGCGACCAGGGCGGTTCGATGGGCGATCCGGCCGCACGCACCCGGGCGGTCCTCGCCTACAACAACTCCCTCGCCTACGTGGCCAACGTCAACGCCTGGGCCCACGGCTACGCCGTCAACGCCTACCCGCTGCCCGCGGACCTTCCGGAGATCCACCGGCCCGAGCCGACCGTCGAGCCGCCGGCGCACTGCCCGGAGGGCTGGGAGGGTGATCCCACCGCTGCGCCCGCGCCGGCCGTCCCCGGTGAGCCCGCCCCCCCGGTCCCGGGCTGCACCGAGGCGACCCCGCCGTCGACACCCCCGACCTCCCCGACCCCGCCGACCTCCGCGCCTGCCGAGACGGCTCCGGCCCTGCCCTCGCCCACGGTCCCCGGTCCGGCCGCCCCTCCCGCGCCGCCGCTGTTCGGTCTCCCCTGCATCCCGCCGTTCTGCGTTCCGCCACCGGCCTGAATCGTCACCCCGTCCCCCGCCGCCTAGACTCGGGCCATCATGAGTGCACCCAGCGAAGAATCGATCCGTGCCGCTCTGGCCAAGGTGGACGACCCGGAGATCCGTAAACCGCTCACCGAACTCGGCATGGTCAAGAGCGTCGACGTCGACACCGCGACCGGCCGCGTCGACATCGGTATCTACCTGACCGTGGCCACGTGCCCCATGCGGGACACCATCACGGACCGCGTCCGCTCCGCGGTGACCGATGTCCCCGGGGTGGGCGAGGTCGTGGTCCAGCTCGACGTGATGGACGACGCGCAACGCACCGAACTGCGTAAGCACCTGCGGGGGGACGCGTCCGAACCGGTGATCCCGTTCGCCCAACCCGGGAACCTCACCCGGGTGTACGCGGTCGCCTCCGGCAAGGGCGGGGTGGGCAAGTCCACCGCCACCGTCAACCTCGCGACCGCCCTCGCCTCCCGCGGTCTGTCCGTGGGCGTTCTCGACGCCGACATCTACGGACACTCGATACCCCGGATGCTCGGCACCGACGCCCGGCCCACGCAGGTCGAGCAGATGATCCTGCCGCCGGTCGCGCACGACGTCAAGGTGATCTCGATCGCCCAGTTCACCAAGGGGAACACCCCGGTGGTGTGGCGCGGGCCCATGCTGCACCGCGCCCTCCAGCAGTTCCTCGCCGACGTGTACTGGGGCGACCTCGACGTCCTGCTCATGGACCTGCCACCCGGGACGGGTGACGTCGCGATCTCGATCGCCCAGCTCATCCCGTCAGCGGAGATCCTCGTGGTGACGACACCGCAACAGGCCGCGGCGGAGGTGGCCGAGCGCGCGGGGTCCATCGCCCTGCAGACCCGTCAGCGGATCGCCGGGGTGATCGAGAACATGTCCTGGCTCGAGCTGCCCGACGGCACGCGCATGGACGTCTTCGGGAGCGGCGGTGGCGCCGAGGTCGCGGAGAACCTGTCCCGATCGGTGGGAGCGCCGGTGCGGCTGCTCGGTCAGGTCCCGCTGGAACAGGCCGTCCGCGAACACGGCGACGAGGGCACCCCGATCGTTTTGGCGGAGCCGGAGTCCCCCTCCGGTCGGGCCTTCCGGGAGATCGCAGACGCCCTGGCGGTGCGCCCACGGGGTCTGGCGGGGATGAACCTGGGGATCGACACCACGCGGCACCTGTGACGACCGTCGAGATACGGCGGTGCGCGCCCCGGTCCGGCGCGGATCGCCGACCCTAGGTCGCGTCGGGGTCCCACTCGGGGGTCGCGCCCGACGGCCGCGGGTCCTGCGGCGGCGGGGACGCGGCGGGGCCGGCCGCCTGCGGCCGGGGTCCGGTGGTCGGCGTGCCGGCCACCGCTGCTCCACCCGCCGGCGCCGCGGCCCCGAAGTCGCCGGTGAACAGGGAGTCGTCACCGTCGAGGAGGTGCTTGGTCACCATCGCGCGCGGGTTGAGGCCCCGCAACTCGTTGAGCTGCTTGAGCGGCTCACGGAACTCCTCGAACTCCGTCCCGTAGTCGTCGCGCAACTGCTGCTGCGCGGACCCGGCGAACTCCTTGACCTTGCGGATCGCGGAGGCGAGCCAGCGGGCGGCCTCGGGCAGGCGCTCGGGACCCAGGACGACCAGCGCGATCACGCCGAGCACCAGGAGCTCGGACCACCCAACGTTAGTGAACATCGCCCTCGAGGATACGTCGTCGCGACGGCGGGCGGGACAAGGGTCTGGTGGTGGCTCCCCTGTCACCCCAGCGTGGGTCGGACGATCACCTCGACCCGGGCCCCGCCCCGGATCACCTCGACGGGGACGTCGGAGCCCGCACCCGCTCGCCGAACCGCGACCACGAGCTCGTCCGAGGATCGCACACGGCGGTCCCCGACCCTCGTCACGACATCCCCTTCCCGCAGCCCCGCCTCCTGCGCCGCGGACCCTTCTCTCACGTTGACCAACTCGGCACCCTCGAGGTTGCCGTTGTCCGCCTTGCGGGCGTTCACCCCGATGGTGGCGTGCCGGACCGACCCCTCCCTCATCAGCGACGTGGCGATGTCGCGCACGTCGTTGACGGGGATCGCGAAGCCGAGGCCGATGGATCCGCCCGACTGGGTGAAGATGGAGGTGTTGATGCCGATCACCGCGCCCCTCGTATCGATGAGGGGGCCGCCCGAGTTGCCGGGGTTGATCGCGGCGTCGGTCTGGATCGCGTCGATCACCACGTCCCCGTCGGAGGTCGACTCCCCCAGCGCGATGGGTCGCTGGGTCGCCGACACGATCCCCTCGGTGACCGTCCGTGCCAGCCCGAGGGGCGAGCCGATCGCGATCACCTGCTCTCCGACCTCCACCTGGTCGGAATCGCCGAGCGCCGCGACGGTGAGGTTCTGGACGTCCTCCACCTTGAGTACCGCGAGGTCCGTCGCCGGGTCTCGACCCACGAGGTCCGCCGGAGCCCTGGACCCGTCGGGGAAGACGACCTCGATGTCGGCCCGGTCCGCGGCACCGTCCATGGTCACCACGTGGTTGTTGGTCACGATGTAGCCCTGGGGATCGATCACGATCCCGGAGCCCTCGCCCCGGGCCGAGGGCGTGGAGACCCGGATGTTCACGACGGCGGGCTGGACCCGCTGCGCGACCTCGCCGACCGGGTTCCCGGAATCGATCACCTTCTGCGGCGCGTCGGCGATCCTCACCGTGGACGTGGTGAGGACGCGGGCCGAATCGGCCACCAGCGCGCCCACCCCGCCTCCGACCGACGCCACGACGGCGACGGCCGCCACCGCCCCCAGCAGGGCCTGTCGGCTCAGTCGTCTCTCGAACAGGGCCTCGGAGAGCGAGAGCCTGGGCGGGTGGTCGGTGTGCCCACCGGACAGGTCGTGGGGTACCGGCGCGGGCGTCGGCGCCAGCGCGGGAGAACCGACGCCCACCGGGGCGTGGGGGTTCCGCCACGGGTCGGGCTGCGGGGGTGGGGGCACGTGGTCCAGGTCCTGCCAGGACGGATGGCGCTCGATCCCGCCCGTGCCCGATCGGGTCGGGCCGAACGCCTCCGCCAACGCCGGGTCGGGCTCGCGCGCGGCGTCCGGGGCCTCGCCGGTCCCGGTGTCGCGTCGGGGATCCAGCCCCCCGGTCACCCCGGCAGGTCGGGAGAAATGAGCGGCCGAAGCGGTCTCGACGACCGGACGGTGGAGTGGACTCGGCTCGCGCAGCGGGCGATAGGGCTCCGCGCCCCGCTCCGCCGGTGCCGGCACGCCAGTCTCGTCCTCCACCCGGCCCACCTTAACGGCCGAGCCGCCCGAGACGTCGGAGCAGCCTCGCCCACGGGTGCGGCGGTGCGGGCTGCGGCGCCCGGACCGGCTCGGGCGCGGTCGCGTCGCCGAGATGTCGGAGTCGCTCGCGGAGTTCCCCGGGCATCTGGATCGGCCCGGAGCCGCGGAGCGCGTGGCGGGCGTCGCCCTGCGCCGCCACGTCCGACCGGCACTGCGGACAGCGCGCCAGGTGGGCGTCCGCGCGGGCCTGACCCGTCGGCGGTAGGCGGGCGTCGACGTACGCGGCCACCGCCTCGGTCGAGAGGTGGTCGGTGGACAGGAAACGATGCTCGGTCCGTGGCGGCGGAGTCCTGCCCACCACCTCCCGAGCCGACCGCCGCGAGAGGCGGTACTCGCCGGGGTGATCGTGGCCGGGGTGATCGTGGCCGGTGTGATCGTGGCCGGGGTGCTGACGATCCACCGCGCACCTCCTCGCTACTCGCCTGCCGACGTCGTCGCCGGTCCCGTCACAGCGATCAACGGGCGGAGAGCCCCGGTGGTTCCCGCGACTCCGCGCTCAGTCGACGCGCCGGTGGACCCCGGTCACGCCGGCCGCCTCGAGCTCGGCCCGCAGCGCCGATCGCCCGCGGTGGATCCGGCTGCGGACCGTCCCCATCTTGACCCCGAGGATCCTGCCGACCTCCTCGTAGCTGAGGTCCTCGATGTCGCACAGCACCACGGCGGCGCGGAATTCCGGCGAGAGGTTGTCCAGGGCGGTCTGCAGGATCGGGTCGAAGGTCTCGTCGGACAGGACCTGCTCGGGGCTGCGCTCCCGCCCCGGGACGCGCTCGGCATCGTCGGGGAGGGCCTCGAAGCGGATCCGGGACCGCCGCCGGGCCATGTCGAGGAACAGGTTGGTCACGATGCGGTGCATCCACCCCTCGAAGGTCCCCGGCTTGTACCTGTCCAGCGACCGGAACACCCTGATGAACGCCTCCTGGGTGATGTCCTCGGCGTCGTGGGCGTTTCCGCAGAGCCGGAACGCGAGCCGGTACACCCGGTCCCCGTGCTGCGCGACCAACTCCGACCAGGTGGGCATGTCGGCGGCGACCCCACTCGAATCGAACCGTGCGGTGCCGACCGCCTCTCCGGCGTCGCGCCCGAGAACCGTCGTCGAACCGTGCACCGTCTGCGAGTACATGCGCTGCCGCCGCCTTCCGGCGCGGACATGGGGATCCGCGCGGTACGTCACGCCGCCCCCTGGTGGGACATCGTGCTGCCACCCTCTCCCATCGGCCTGTCCTCACGGTATACCCGTACTGAGATGCGCCTGAGAGTCTCATACCGATCCGATCACCGCGCGTTGGATGCGCGGTGCGCGGCCGCGGCGATACGCTGCCCAGGTGTCTGATTCGACAGATGTCCCCGCCACCGACCGTTCCGGGCCGGGCGGCCTCGCCCGCCGCAGCGCCGAGCAGGTCGACGACTCCCTCTACGCCGTCGCCCGCGCCGACGCGGCCGAGTTGGGGGCCGTCTCACCGGATCCGCTGACCGCTGAGGCGATCCGCCTGATCGCCCGCCTGACGGGGGCGCGCGCCGCGGTATGCCTCACCCCGGCGCCCGGCGTGCCCGCCCTCGCCATCCTCGCGGCGGCGGGCCCCGGAGCGGGGACGGTGGTCACCTGCATCACCGAGGACCCCCATCACCTCGACGCCGCCCGGTCCGCCCTGGGCGCGGCCGGCCACCCGGCCTCGGCCGCCCGCTACATCGCGGCCCGGCCCCTGGAGGTCGCCGACAAGCTGGCCGACGGCGCCTACGACCTGCTCGTCGCCGACGTCCCGGGCCACTCGGTGTCGAGGGTGGTCTCGCGCGCGCAGAAGCTGCTCCGCCCCGGGGGCGCGCTGGTCCTGCTCGGTGAGCACGCTCCGCTGCCGGAGGGCTCGGATCTACCGGACCACGCGCACATCACCATGCTCCCGGTAGGCGACGGGCTCACCGTCGTCACGCTCTGAGCACGCCGCTCAGCCGGGCAGCGATGTCACGGTGTTCTTGCCCACGCTGACCACCCCACCGGCGCTGATCGGAAACCGGAGCCGGTCCCGTTCGTGGTCCACGCCGATCACGTCGCCGGCACCGATCTGGCAGTTCTTGTCGACGATCGCCCTCCGCACGACCGCACCCCGCCCGATCCGCGCCCCCGGCATGAGTACGCTCCCCTCGACCACCGCGCCGTCCTCGACCACGACGTTGCTGAACAGCACCGAGTTGCGCACGGTGGCCGCCGAGATGATGGTCCCGGCCCCGACCATCGACTCCTGCGCCATGCCGCCGTTGACGAACTTGGCGGGCGGCAGATTGTCCTGCTGGGTCCTGATGGGCCACAGCTTGTTGTAGAGGTTGAAGACCGGGTGGACCGAGACCAGGTCCACGTGCGCGTCGTAGAACGCGTCGATGGTCCCCACGTCCCGCCAGTAGCCGCGGTCGCGTTCCGTCTCGCCAGGCACCCGGTTGCGGGCGAAGTCGTAGACGTAGGCGCGCTCCTGCTCCACGAGCGCCGGGATGATGTCCCCGCCCATGTCGTGGGTGGAGTCCGGCTTCTCCGCGTCGGCCTTGAGCGCGTCGACGAGCGCGTCGGTGGTGAAGATGTAGTTGCCCATGGACGCGAACGTCGCGTCCGGGTCGTCCGGGGTCCCGGGGGGGTCGGAGGGCTTCTCCACCCAGCCGCGGATGAGGTCGTCCTCGGCGGCGTCGATGCAGCCGAAGGCGAACGCCTCGCTGCGTGGCACCCGGATGCCGGCCACCGTGACCGCGGCGCCGGTCTCGATGTGGTGGTCGAGCATCTGTCGCGGGTCCATGCGGTACACGTGGTCGGCGCCGAAGACCACGATGTGGTCCGGCTTCTCGTCGTAGACCAGGTTGAGGGACTGCAGGATCGCGTCCGCCGAGCCGGTGTACCACCGCGGCCCCAGCCGCTGCTGCGCCGGCACGGGGGTGATGTACTCGCCCCCCATCCCGCTCATGTGCCACACCTGCGAGATGTGGCGGTCGAGGGAATGCGATTTGTACTGGGTGAGGACGCAGATCCGGTGGAAGCCGGCGTTGACGAGGTTGCTCAGGACGAAGTCGATGAGACGATACGACCCCCCGAACGGCACCGCCGGTTTGGCGCGGTCCGCCGTGAGCGGGAAGAGGCGCTTGCCCTCGCCACCGGCGAGAACGATTGCTAGGACGTGCGGCTGTTTCCTCACGACACCACCGTAACGACTTCCCGGGACGCGGCACGGACCAACGCCCGACTTGCCCCCGACCGGCCCCGACCCGACACCCCGCGATCGGGAGATGTTCACCCGCAACGGTCCCGGTGTCGGCCGTGGCGACTAGGTTGGCCACTGTGCGAGTAGCGATGATGACGAGGGAGTACCCGCCGGAGGTCTACGGCGGGGCGGGAGTCCACGTGACCGAACTGGTGGCCACCCTGCGGCCACTGTGCGAGGTCGACGTCCTGTGCATGGGAGCCGACCGTGACACGGCGAGAGCGTTCCGGCCGGACCCGGAGCTGGGGGCGGATGCCAATCCCGCGATCCAGACCCTGTCGGCCGGACTGCGCATGTGCGTCGCGGCCGAGGGGGCGGACCTCGTCCATTCCCACACCCTGTCTCTTATACACATCT
>DIAZ01000148.1 GCA_002415925.1 Dietzia sp. UBA5065
CCCAACAGGCCCGGGCCCCCGATCGCGACGAGAAGGCCGATGAGACCGTAGGCGAGGAACCAGTCCACGAGGAGGGCGCCGAAGCGGACCCCGAGCGGCGCGAGGGAACCCTCCCCCGATTCGGGCAGCCCCAGACGCTGCCCCTTGAACGTCTGCTCCGGACCGTCCCCGGTCGAGGTCGGACCGGAAAGCCATGATCCCGTTACGTCGCGCATGCCGTCCAGGGTAGCCGTGACCGACTTAATCCCCATGTCAGCGGTACCCCGCACCGGGCGACTAAGCTGGCCACATTGGGAGGGACACCCCCCGGCCCGTTGCGTAACACCGCCGAAACACTCGGTTGACGGCCGGGCAACACCTCGCCCATATCGTGAGGTCACCGCACGACGGGAGGCACCGGTCGCCCGTCGCACTGAGAGACGAGGAGCGACACGTGGCATTCTCCACTCCCGACGAGGTCATCAAGTACATCAAGGACGAGGGCGTCGAGTACGTCGACATCCGGTTCACCGACATGCCGGGCAACGAGCAGCACTTCTCGATCGCCGCCGCCGCGTTCAACGAGGACCTGTTCGAGGACGGCCTGGCGTTCGACGGCTCGTCCATCCGCGGGTTCCAGTCGATCCACGAGTCGGACATGATGCTGCTGCCGGATGTCACCACGGCGCGCCCCGACCCCTTCCGCAAGGCCAAGACGCTCAACATCAGCTGCTTCGTCCACGACCCCTTCACCCGTGAGGCGTACAGCCGCGACCCGCGCAACGTCGCGCGCAAGGCGGAGGAGTACCTGATCTCCACCGGCATCGCCGACACCTGCTTCTTCGGCGCCGAGGCCGAGTTCTTCGTCTTCGACTCGGTCCGATACGGCTCCGGCACCAACCACGGCTTCTACGAGGTCGACTCGATCTCCGGCCACTGGAACACCGGCGCCGAGTCCGAGGCCGACGGCTCGGCCAACCTGGGCTACAAGGTCCGCCCGAAGGGCGGGTACTTCCCGGTGGCCCCCTACGACCACTACGTGGACCTGCGGGACGAGATCTCCACCCACATGACCAACGCCGGTTTCGAGCTCGAGCGCCTCCACCACGAGGTGGGCACCGGCGGCCAGCAGGAGATCAACTACAAGTTCAACACCCTGCTCCACGCCGCGGACGACGTCCAGCTGTTCAAGTACATCGTCAAGAACACCGCGTGGAAGAACGGCAAGTCCGCCACGTTCATGCCCAAGCCCCTCTTCGGAGACAACGGGTCGGGCATGCACGCCCACCAGTCGCTGTGGAAGGACGGCAAGCCGCTGTTCCACGACGAGTCGGGTTACGCTGGGCTGTCGGACATCGCCCGCTACTACATCGGCGGCATCCTGCACCACGCGCCGTCCCTGCTGGCGTTCACCAACCCGACGATCAACTCGTACCACCGGCTGGTCCCGGGCTACGAGGCGCCGATCAACCTCGTCTACTCGCAGCGCAACCGCTCGGCCTGCGTCCGCATCCCGATCACCGGCAACAACCCCAAGGCCAAGCGCATCGAGTTCCGCTGCCCCGACTCCTCCGGAAACCCGTACTTCGCGTTCGCGGCGATGATGATGGCGGGTCTGGACGGCGTGAAGAACAAGATCGAGCCGCTCGCGCCGGTCGACAAGGACCTCTACGAGCTCCCGCCGGAGGAGGCCGCCGACATCCCGCAGGCCCCCACCTCACTGCCCGCCGTGATCGACCGGCTCGAGGCCGACCACGAGTACCTCACCGCGGGTGGCGTGTTCACCGAGGACCTCATCGAGAACTGGATCGCGTACAAGCGCGAGAAGGAGATCGCCCCGGTCAACCTGCGCCCGCACCCGCACGAGTTCGAGCTCTACTACGACTGCTGAGCCGGCACGTCCCTGAGACTCGGTAAACGCCCCGGCCACTGCGGCCGGGGCGTTTATGGTTGGGCCACGACCTGCACTCCACCAGGCGGGAGAGAGGAAGGGGCTGGACGCTGATGGACGCGGAGGATGTCGACTTCCGGAGTTCCTCCCCGCGGGCGAGACCTCTCAAGGTGGTCGCCGCCGCGTTGGACCCGGAGCACGAACCGGGGCCCACGCGGGAGGGAGAGGGCTACCCGGTCCTACTCAAACTGTCCCGGGTCGTCGACCCCGAGGAGGCGCGGTTGATCCTCGAACGGAACCCCTTCCTCCACGCCACCGCCGGCTCGCGCAAACTCATCGCCATGGACACGTCGGTGGAGACGCTGCGCGAGCAGAAGGACCGCCTCCAACTGCTCCTGGCGGAGGTCGAGGCGGACGCGCTCGCCGAGCAGGTCCGGCGCCGCTCGGAGGAGCACCGCGCCGCCGAGCACCGCGTGGCCGAACTCCGTCGGCGCAACGAGGTCCTGGGCGAGATCGACTGGTAATGAGGCGAAGTCGTGGGAGAGTTCACGGCATGACCTCATCTCACCGTCCGCGCTCGGTTGCCGGCGCCGCCCGGACCGCGGTGGATCATCCCGCCCTCGAGTGGCTCGCCCGCGCCGGGTTCGTCATGAACGGCATCGTCCACCTCCTCATCGGGTGGATCGCCATCCGGATCGCGCTCGGGTCCGGCGGGGGCGAGGCCTCCAACTCGGGCGCCCTGGCCGAGATCGCCGCGGCACCGGGCGGGCAGATCCTGCTCTGGGTGGGCGCGGCGGCCTTCGTCGCGCTGGGCGTGTGGCAGGCCGTGGAGGTGGTCCTCGGACCGGAGGAAACGTCCGACCGCGTGAAGGCGGGCGCCAAGGCCGTCGTCTACCTGGCGCTGGGGGTCACCACGGCCCGGTTCGCGTCGGGGGGTTCGAGCTCGGACTCCGAGACCGCCTCGGATGCCACCGCCGGGCTGCTCGGGTCGGGGCCGGGCAGAGCCGCCCTCGTCGTGGCCGGGCTGACGGTGATCGGTGTCGGCGGGTACCACGTCTACAAGGGCGCGGCGAAGAAGTTCGTCGAGGACCTCGAGCGGACCGGAGGCGCCAACGTGGGGCGGGCCCTCGTGGTGTCCGGGCAGTTGGGCTACACGGCCAAGGGCGTCGCCCTGGTGATCCTCGGCGGCCTCATCGTGGCGGCGGTGGTGACCGCCGACCCCGAGAAGGCCGGCGGGCTGGACGCGGCGTTGCGGACGGTCGGCGAACAACCCTTCGGGCAGGTGCTGCTCGTGGCCACCGGCATCGGCATCGGCCTCTACGGCGTCTACTCATTCGGCCGGGCCAGGTACGCCCGGATGTGAGGCGGGGGCGTCCTCCGGACGCGCCGCTCAGCCGAGTTTGGGGAAGTTGCCCGGGCAGTAGGTCCCCACGGCGGCGCCGAGGAAGAACCCCTGCTGCTCTATACCCAATCGGCCGTACTCACCGAGCCATCCGGAGACCTGGTCCATCTGTTCCCCACGGTCGAAGCGGCCGCACGCCTCGGCGGCGGTGGCCACCGGGTCCACGCCGGCCGGCAGGACGACGTCCTGCCGCTGCAGCAGGGCCGCGAAGTCGCCGCCCCCGGG
>DIAZ01000005.1:0-480 GCA_002415925.1 Dietzia sp. UBA5065
GCCGGCCGGATCGCGCTGCTCCGACGGTCGGGGGCCGGACCCGCCGCGCAGGCCCGGGCCGAGGCGCTCCCCGCGACGGCCCCGACTACTGCGCTCGCCCCGCCCGCCACCCCGCGGTTCCTCGCGGCAGAGTCCGCGGTGATGCGCTCCGTCGAGGCCGTGTGGGCGGGACGACTCACCGAGGCCATGGGCCGTCTCGGCGAGCTCTCCGACGCGACCCCCGGCGGCTGTGAGGCCATCGCGATCCAGGGCGAGGTGCTCCCGGCGATGGCGATCGCGCTCATGGCGTGGGGGATCCGGGGCGAGGACGGGGCGCAGTCCTCGTGGTCGTGGCTCCCGGTCCAGGAGGCCAACACCCACGCCGGGGCCGGGATGCTGCTGCTGGACCGGGGTGTCGCGGGGCCGGCGCAGGCGTCGTTCGAGCAGGCGCTCGCCGCGACGGTCCCCTCGGCCGACGCCGCGATCCGCCCCCACCTGCAC
>DIAZ01000005.1:684-1173 GCA_002415925.1 Dietzia sp. UBA5065
CCGCCGCCGCCTCGGCCCCGGACGAGGTGCTGGACCGGGCGGTCGGGGCCGCCCGCGCGGCCGTCGACTCCGCGGTCGCCGCGGGCCGCCACCTGGTCGCGGTGAACCTCCTGTGGGAGCTCTGGCGCAGCGGGCGGGACGTTGACCTCGAGCTCTGGGCCGACCAGCTGGCCCGCGTCGACGGCGACCGGGCCGCGGCCCTGTCCGCGCTACTGTCGGCCATACGGGCCCGCGACGGCGCCGGGGTGGCGGCGACGGTGGAGATGTTCGAGTCCGCCGGTCAGCTCGCCGGGGCGGCGGAGGCGGCGTCGGTGGCGGCGGGCCTGCTCCTCGAGTCGGGGGACCGGGTCGAGGCGTCTCGCGCCCTCTCCCGGATGAGCGCGATCCTCGACGGGCTCGGCCCGGTGGTCCTCCCGCGGACCCGGCTGCGGGCCCCCGACGACCCCCGGCTCACCGCGCGGGAGCGGGAGATCGCGACCATGGCCGCGC
>DIAZ01000005.1:1379-10296 GCA_002415925.1 Dietzia sp. UBA5065
GTCGGGTCGACGGGAGACCTGGAGAACCCCTTCCGCGAGACCCGCCGCTGACCCGGGGGCGGGCTCAGAACAGGGTGCGCGGGCGGATCCTGTTGGCCTGGTCGACCAGCCGGAACCGCTGCTGACGGGTCTCGGTGGACCGCGCGAGCGTCCGCAGGACGGTCTCGGCGCCCGACCGCAGCCCGAACTCGGTGAACGGCACGCCGCGCATGAGCGGCGAGGGGGACGGTTCGTTGCCCGGCAGCCGGATCCACGCCAGCGCGGTGGTGAGCAGCGTGAGCCGGATCTGGAACGCCCGGTGTTCGCCGGCGGACAGGGCGCTCACCCGGCGCGCCGCCTCGCGCAGGTGGGCCTCCTCGGTCTCCGCCAGCGGCCGGCCCTGGCACAGCAGGAGGATGGCGGTGAGGTTGGCCAGGGCCGAGTAGCGGGAGTTCGGCGGCACCCGGTCCAGTTCCTCGATGGCGGCCGCTACCTCACCCCGCCGCTGCAGCTGACGCGCCAGCCCGAACGCCGAGCTGATCACCGACCTGTCCACCGACCACACCGTGCGGTAGAAGTGCTCGCTCGAGCGCGCCCAGCGGGTCCGGTCGCCCTCCGGGCACACGTCGAGGATCAGCTCGGCGGTCGCGGCCAGCGCCAGCTTGGGCCCGTTCTCGCCCGGCATGGCGGACAGCACCTGCTGGAACTTGGGGTACGCGCCCACCGGGTCCCCCTTGAGGAGCGCGATCACCCCGTCGTACCAGACCAGGCGCCATTCCGCGCGGCGCCGGTGGGAGTTCTCCTCGAGCAGCGCCTCGGCCGCCGCGAGGTCCCCGACCTCCAGGTAGGCGCGGGCCAGCGACATGATCACCCCGACGCTCTCGTGGGCCTCGGAGTCGGCGTCGGAGTACAGCTCGAGCAGGGTGTCGATCCGCTGCTCGACGGAGGTGTAGGAGGTGGCGGCGAGGATGCGGCCCGCGGGGTCGGACGGCTCCATCAGCGGCACGGGGAGGGCGTCCACCAGCTCCGAGCCGGTGAGGGTGGTGTCCCGGGCCTGGCCGTCGACCAGGAAATCGGTCGGCTCCACCGTGAACAGCGTGCCGAAGGTCGACCGCTGCGGGGAGAACACCGAGGAGAACGCCGGGTGCGGCACCCCGGTCCGCAGCGCCAGGACCTCCCGCAGCACGCCCATGAGCTGCCCGGACATGCCGTTGGCGCTGCGGAAACGCATGTCCGGGTCCTCGTGGGTGGACCGCAGCAGGAACCGGTACAGCGAGTCGTACCGGCTGAACACCGGCTCCTCGACGGGGGAGGGGATGCCGTCGGCGTAGCGGCCGTCGACCACCGGCAGCCGCACGATGAGCGAGGCCAGCGTGCGCCCGACGGTGTAGAGGTCCGAGGCGATGGTCGGTCCGGTCTCCGGGATCTCCGGCGCCTGGAATCCGGGCGTGCCGTAGATGTGCCCGTAGTCGCCGATGCCCGAGACGGCGCCCATGTCGATCAGCTTGACGTGGTCCTCGGTGAGCATGATGTTCTCGGGCTTGAGGTCGTTGTAGACCAGGCTCACCGAGTGGAGGTAGGAGAGGGCGGTGAGCGCCTCGAGGACGTAGGCGATCGCCTTCTCCACGGGCAGGACCCGGCCCGGCGCGGCCCGGCGGACGTCCCGCAGGCTGGGGCCGCCGACGTATTCCATGACGATGTAGCCGCCGTGGGTGGGCGAGGTGGCCCAGTCGTCGTGGATGAAGTTGTAGATCCGCACGATCGACGGATGCGACAGCTCGGCGAGGATCTCCCGCTCCGCCAACGCCACCTCCTGCGCCGCCGCCTGGTCGGAGTGCAGCAGGCCCTTGAGGACCACCCAGCGGTCGGAGACGTTGTGGTCCACCGCGAGGTAGATCCAGCCCATCCCGCCGTGGGCGAGCGCGCCGCGGACCTCGTACTGGTCGGCCACCACGTCGCCGGGCTGGAGCTCGGGGCGGGGCAGGCGCCCGTCGGAGGCCGCGCACTCGGCCTCGATCTCCTCGGGCGAGAGCATGGCCGAGTTGGGGTCCACCGGGATGATGTACGGCAGGTCCACCAGCCCCTCGGACGCCGGGCTCGGCCGATCCTCCGGCTTGGTCGGGTGCCGCAGGCGGAAGGGCGCGGTGGTGGAGCGGTCGCCGGTGGCGCGCTCGCCCGTCGGCCGATCGCCGGAGGCGGACCTCCCGGAACCCGCGCCACCGACGCCGCCAGCCTCGACGGAGCCACCGGCCCGCCGTGAGCCGGGAACGGATTCGGTCCGCGACCGTGGGTCGTCGTCCCCCGCGCCCGGGCCGGTGGCCTCGACCGCGCCCGTCATCCCGGCTGCCCCGGTGTTCTCCAGCGCGCCCGTCATCCCGGCGGCCCCGGTGCTCTCCAGCGCACCCGTGCCCTCCAGCGCGCCCGTCATCCCGACGGCCCCGGTGGCCTCCAGCGCACCCGTCGCCCCGATCGGACCGGTCACCGCGACGGGTCCCGTCACCTCCACGGGTCCCGTCACCGCGATCGCGCCAGTGCGCAGGGTGGCCTGCGTCCCCACGGTCGGCTCGTCGTCGCGGGGCCCGTCGTCCCACTTCCGGTAGCTCATCGCGGTTCCTCCGGCAGGTAGACCGGGGCGGGCATCCCGGGGCTCGGCCCGAGCCCGGACAGCCACCGCGAGTACATGCGGTTCCAGGTGCCGTCGCGCCGGATCCGCTCGAGCGTCGAGTTGACCTGCCGCACCAGCCCGTCGGTGTTGTTCCCCGGCGTCGACTTGGCGATCCCCACCCCGTACGGCTCGGCGTCCAGCTGGGGACCGACGATCTCCAGGTAGGGGTCCTGGGCGGTGATGCCCACGAGGATGGCGTCGTCTGTGGTGATGGCGTCGACCTGGTTCTGCTGGATGGCCACCAGGCAGTCCGCCCACGTGTTGACCGACAGCACCGTCACCCGGTCCAGGTCCGCCCACAACCGCGAGGCCGAGGTGGTCCCGGCGGCCACGCACACCCGCTTGCCCTCGAGGTGCTCGATCTCGGTGATCCCCGACCCGCGCACCGCCAGGACCCGCTGGTAGGCCCGGTAGTACGGCGCGGAGAAGGTGACCCTCTCGCGCCGCGCGCACGTGATGGACATCGACCGGATCACCAGGTCCACCTGGTCGTTCTCCAGCGCCTCGATCCGGTTGGCCGAGGTGAGCGACCGGAACTCCACCTGCCGGGGGTCGCCGAAGATGTCCGCGGCGATCTCGCGGGCCAGGTCCACGTCGAAGCCCGTCAGCTGCCCGGTGGCGGGGTCGCGGAAGGAGAACAGGTTGGAGCCCTGGTCCAGGCCCACGATCAGCCGACCCCGCTGCTTGATCCGGGGCACCCGGGCCTCCGGCGGCACGTCGTCCGGGCGCAGGCTGGCCAGCGGGTTGCAGGACTGGTCGTCGGCCTCGGAAGGCAGACCCGACGGGATCTCCGTGCTGATCACCGCGCCGGCGGGCAGCGGCATCACCGCCTCCACCTCCGGGATCCCCGCCGCCGCCGATTCGGCCGAGGCCACGGCGGAGGCGGGGTCCTGCGCCGGCCCGCCCGGGCCGCCGCCGGCCTCGTCGTCGTCGGCCCCACACGCGGCGCCGACCGCCAGGGCCGCCACCACGACGCCCGCGGTCGCCACCCGCCGGGCCCGGCCCCGCCACCCCGCGCTCACAGGTACTCCCTGATCCGGGGCGCCACGCCCACCACCACGGCGAACGCGGCCAGCGTGGACAGCGCCATGATGAGGTCCGGCCCGTTGGAGGAGGTGCGCCGCGCCTTGTCGATCCGCGTGCGGAGGGTGTCGCGGGCCTCCTCGATGGCGTCCTGCATGGACTCGTCGAACCGGTCGAACGCCGCGCCCGACGCGCCCTCGCCCTGCCCGGAGGAGATGGTGATGGCCCCCACGTAGTCGCCCTGCTGGTACAGCGAGTCGGCCCGGTTCTGGGCGGCCATCCACTGGTCCAGCGACTCGATCGCGCTGGTGACCGCGCCGTTGGAATCGAGGCTGATGCCCCCGGCGGTCGGCTCGTCCGGCTCCAGGTAGACGGTCAGGGTGTCCCGCACCCCGCTGAGGATGGCCGCGCGCTCGGCCGCGGAGCCCTCGGGATCGGTCCGCCGCACCAGGTTGAGCGTCTCCTGCGCGCGCACCTTCTGGGCGTTGATCCGCTGCCGCGTGAGCTCGTTCATCGGCGCCGCGCCCTCGGACAGCCCCTTGGCGTTGTCGTTGGCGGCCAGGAACCCGGCGATCATCGTGAGCAGGAAGGTGGCCACGACGAGCAGCCCGGCCAGCGCCAACGCGGGGTTGACCCGCCGGGCGGTGAGCTTCCACAGCCACTGCTGCATGAGGACCAGCACCGCGATCGCCAGTCCCAGCAGGAAGAACGACCCCCACGGCGGCGAGGACCACTCGCGGTCCGACTGGCCCACCGACGTGGACTGCCGGTCGTACAGGTCGGCGGCCGCGGGCAGGATCGTGTCCTGCATCAGAGCCGACGCGGACGCCAGGTACGCCGAGCCGACCGGGTTGGCCACGCGGTTGTTGGTCCGCGCGGTCTCCACGAGGCCGGTGTAGGTGGTCAGCTGCGCGTTGATGTGGGCCAACTGGTCGATGGACTCGGTGTCGTTGCGGTCGAGGCCCTGGGAGGCGGCGATGATCGACGACGACGACGTGGCGATGGCCTGGAGGTAGCGGTCCCTCAGTTCCGCGGGCTCGATGCCGCCGGTGATGAAGGCGGTGTTCGCCGCGGAGTCCGCGATCGTCAGGGAGGAGTACAGCGTCTGCGAGGCGTTGGCGACGGGCTCGACCTCGGCCAGCAGCGTCTCGTGGTGGCTCTGGCGCTGGGTGATGGTGTTGGACGCGACGATCCCGCCGACCAGCACCGTGATGATCGCCACCACCGCGAACAGCGTCATCCGTCCGGGGGTGGTGAGCACGTCGTTCCAGAGGCGGGAGGCGCGGCGGCGGACGGGGCGGCGGGGGCCGGGGGCCCGGTCCGCCTTGTCGGTCGTCCTGTCGGTCGTCCTGGCGCTGCCGGTTCCGGTGCCGGACCGGCCGGGTCGGGTGAGAGTGGGCAGGCCCATCGCGTCGCTCACCTCCCCGGTCCTCGGCCGCCGGAGGTGGAGATCCGGCGGGCGTGTGTCCCAGGTTAGTGAAGTGGCGGGGCGGCGTCGGGCAGACTGGTCGAGGAGCACGCCGGTTCCGTCCCATCCCGGGCGGATTCAGGGTGAATCCGGGGCGGATCCCGGGCGGGTCCGGTGCACGAGGAGGGGAGGTCCGGTGGCCGCGAGCGAGGGTGACGGCAACGGCTGGGTGGTGTCCGCCGGCGGGGACCGGCGGTGGGGCCGCTTCGGCGCCGCGGGACTGCTCCTGCGCGCCGCCGACCCGGCCGACCCCGACACCCCGCTGGTCCTGCTGCAGCACCGCGCGGTGTGGACGGCCTCCGGCGACACGTGGGCGCTGCCCGGCGGCGCGCGCGACTCCCACGAGAACGCCCCGCAGGCCGCCCTCCGCGAGACGCAGGAGGAGGCCGAGATCCGGCCCGCGGACGTGGCGGTGCGGGCGGAACGCGTGACCTCGCGGATGCCCGGGACGGTGTGGCACCGCCCCGGCCTGGACATGCGGCACGTGGCGGAGATGATGCGCCGGCTGCGGCCGGATCAGAAGCCCGCCGACTCCGCCGCCGGCACGGGGCCGGACGGTCGCCCGCGGACCATTCCGCCGCTGGTGCAGGAGTCGGCCGACGCGGTGGAGTGGACGTACACCACCGTCGTGGCGGACGCCCCCCACGCGCTGGACACCGTGCCCAACAACGAGAGCCTGGAGCTGCGCTGGGTGCCCGAGTCCCGGGTCGCCGACCTGCGGTTGATGCCGGCGTTCGCCCGGGCGTGGGCGGACGGGCTGCGCACCCGGCCGGTGGAGCTGGTGGTGGACGTGGCCAACGTGCTCGGGTCGCGGCCCGACGGCTGGTGGAGGGACCGGGCCGGCGCCACCACGCGGCTGCTCGCGGAGCTGGGGGCCGAGATCCCCCGCACGCTCGAGCTGCCGGAGGGCTTCGGCTGGGTCGCGCGGGCGCACGCCGTGCTCGAGGGAGCCGCCCGCGACGCCGAGCACTCCGGGCCGCTCGTCGTGCACCGGGCGCCGGGCTCGGGCGACGACGCGATCGCCGCCCTCGCGGCCGAGCTCGCGGGCGAGGCGTCCGCCGGGCCGGAGGGCGGGCCCCGCCGGGTGGTGGTGGTCACGGCCGACCGGGGACTGCGGGCCAGGCTGCCGGAGAACGTCCTCGTCGTCGGGCCCCGGGCGCTTCTCGGGTAGATCCCCCGGCCACCCTCCGCGCGGGTGCACACTGGTCCCCATGCGCCAGACCCCCCCGTCCGCCGAGATCCTGGTCGGGCCGATGCTGCGGTACGTCGACAGCCGCGACGCCACGGTGTGGCTCGAGGTGTCGGCGCCGTGCCGGGTGACGATCCGGCTGGGGGAGGACGGGAGCGGCGGCGAGGAGTCCGAGCGGTCGTGGGGGGTGCACGGTCGCCACTTCGCCGTGCTGCGCCTGCGTGACCTCGAGCCGGGCGTGGAGACGCCGTACACGGTGACGCTCGACGGCGCGCACGCCTGGCCGCCCGACGCGGACCGACCCAGCGTGATCCGCACCCCGCGCCCCGACGACACCGTGCGGCTGGCGTTCGGCTCCTGCCGGCGCGGCGAGAGCCAGAACCCGCGGGCGCTGCGCAAGATCGGCGCCGACGCGCTGGTCGCCCTGGCGCACCAGATGGCGCACACGCCGCACGAGGACTGGCCCGACGCGATGCTGCTGCTCGGCGACCAGGTGTACGCGGACATCCCGAGCGAGGAGATCGCGGACCGCCTGGCCGGGCGCCGCGCGGCCGGCGGCGGCCCGCAGTCGGTGCGCGACTCGGCCGGGGCGGGGGGAGACCGCGACGTCTCGGGCGAGATCTGCGACTTCGAGGAGTACTCCTGGCTCTACCACGAGTCGTGGCGCGACCCGGACGTGCGGTGGCTGCTCTCGACCGTCCCGAGCTGCATGATCCTCGACGACCACGACCTGCGCGACGACTGGAACTCCTCCCACTCGTGGCGCCGCGAGATGACCGCCCAGCCCTGGTGGCGCGACCGGGTGATCGGCGCGTTCGGCAGCTACTTCGTCTACCAGCACCTGGGCAACCTCGCGCCCGACGAGCTGGAGGGCCACGAGGTGTACCGCGCGCTGCGCGACGCCGGCTCCGACGCCGAGCGGGAGCGGATCCTGTCCGACTTCGCCGTGTCCGCCGACGCCGAGCGGGGCGCCGTGCAGTGGAGCTACAAGCGGGACTTCGGCCGGGTGCGGGTGGTGATGCTCGACGTGAGGGCCTCGCGGCACCTGGACCCCGACGACCGGCGGGTCATGGACTCACGGGAGTGGGAGTGGACGCGCGACGCGTGCCTGGGCGAGGAGGTGGACCACCTGGTGATCGGCTCGTCGCTGCCGGCGTTCATGCTGCCCGCGCTGCACAACCTCGAGGGGTGGAACGAGGCCGTGGCGAGCAGCGGGCGGCCCACCCGGCTCAGCTCGCGGGCGGGCGAGCGGATCCGGCTGGCCGTGGACCTGGAGCACTGGGCGGCGTTCCGCTCGAGCTTCGACGACCTGGTGGGGCTGCTCACCGAGGTGGCCGCGGGCGACCGCCACGCCGCGCCCGCGTCGATCCTCCTGCTGGGCGGGGACGTCCACTGCTCGTACCTGGAGGAGGTGGACCTCACCTCGCCGCGGGTCGCCGGGTCGGACACCCGCGTGCACCAGCTGGTCATGTCGCCGTTCCGCAATCCTTTACAGAAGTCGATCCGCGCGGTGAACAGGCTCTCGGTGCGCGAGCCGGTCCCCGCCCTGACCCGCCGGCTGGCCCGGGCCGTGGGCGTGCGCGAGCCCGAGGTGCGGTGGCGGGTCACTGACGGCGTCTGGTTCCACAACGGCGTGATGACCCTGGTGCTCCGCGGCCGCCGCGCGGCGGTGAGGGTCGAGCACGCCACGGTCGAGTGGCCCGGGGGCGGCCTGGGAAAGTTCCTCACCCTGGTGCCGGGGGTGGTGCCGGACTCCTGGGGACGACGACGACGAGGCGGCGATGCGCCGGACCGAAAGCCCCGACAGGTGCTGCGCACGACGGTGACCAGGGAGCTCAGCGGCTGAGCTGCCGCCGTCCGCCCCGGCCCGCCGTCCGCCCCGGCCCGCCGACCGCCCCGCCGACCGCCCCGGCCCGCGGCCGTCACCCGGTCAGGGCGCCCCGCAGCCGGCGGGCCGCGGCGGTGGGGTCGTCGGCATCGGTGATCGCGCGCACCACCACCACCCGCTGGGCGCCCGCTGCCAGGACCTCGGCGACGGTGTCGCGGTCGATCCCTCCGATCGCGAACCACGGCTTCGCCGCGCCCGCCGCGCCCGCCGGACCCGCCGCGTGTCGCACCAGCTCCAGGCCCGGGGCGTGCCGACCGGGCTTGGTCGGGGTCGGCCACACCGGCCCCGTGCAGAAGTAGTCCACCAGGGGGTCCGCTGCCGCGGCGTCGACCTCGGCCGCGGCGTGGCACGAGCGGCCGATCACCACGTCGCCGCCCACGATCCGCCGCGCCCACTCCGGCGGCAGGTCGTCCTGCCCCAGGTGGAGCACGTCGGCCCCCGACGCCGCGGCCACGTCCGCCCGGTCGTTCACCGCCAGCAGCGCGCCGCGGGAGTCGCACACCCCGCGCATCACCGCCAGCGCCCGCAGCTCGTGCAGGGCCTCGAGCGGGCCGTGCTCGCGCTCGCCGGGCGAGNNCGACGCGCGTCCAGACAGAGGTAGAGGTGGGCGTCGGCGAGGCGGGCACGGAGTCGGGCGGCGCGGGCGGTCATGCCGACCAACCCTAGGCGACGACCCCACTAGGCTGGCCGCCATGACCGCGCCCG
>DIAZ01000005.1:10470-11450 GCA_002415925.1 Dietzia sp. UBA5065
CCGACTCCGCCCGCCGCGTGGCCGTGGTCGGAGGTTCGGTGATCGGCCTGGCCTGCGCCTGGTCGACCGCCCGGTCGCTCGCGCGCTCGGGCACGGCCGCGGAGGTGGTGATCCACGAGCCCGACGACTCCGGCCCCGACGGCGTCCCCACCTCGGGCGCGGCGTGGGTCGCGGGCGGCATGCTGGCCCCGTTCAGCGAGGCCTGGCCGGGGGAGGAGGCGGCGTTCGCGCTCGGCGTGGACTCGCTGCGGCGGTGGCCGGGGTTCCTGCGCGAGCTCGAGCCGCACCGGCCGCCCGGGCCGCCGATCCGCACCGCCGCGCACACCCACATGCTGGCCGTGGACGACGCCGACGCCCGCGATCTCGACATGGCCATGGCCTGGGCCGCCCGCCAGCCCGACCCCGGCTCGGGGTCCGCGCCCGGCATCACCGCCGCCGACCTGCGCCGCGTGACCCGCCGCGAGCTGCGCGCGGCCGAACCGTCCCTGGCCCGCGTCGCCCGCACCGCCTACCGCATGGACTCCGAGGGCGCCGTCGACAACCGCGTCCTGCTGGCCGCCCTCACCCGCGCCTGCCGGGCCGAGGGGGTGAGGTGGGAGCGGGGCCGTGTGGTCTCGCTCGACCACGTGGAGGCGGACCGCGTCGTCCTGGCCGCGGGCGCCGGGTCCGCCGACCTGTCGGGGTTGCCCATCCGCCCGGTCAAGGGCGAGGTCCTGCGCCTGCGCACCCGGCCGGGCTGCCAGGACCCGCCCGCCGGCGTGGTGCGGGCCCTCGTGCGGGGCCGGCCACTGTACCTGGTCCCGCGGGAGGGCGGGCTCGTCGTCGGCGCCACCCAGTACGAACACGGCGACGACCGTCAGGTCACCGTCGCCGGGGTACGGGACCTGCTCGCCGACGCCGAGACCGAGTTCCCCGGGGTCGGGGAGGACGAGCTGGCCGAGATCATCGCGGGCCTGCGCCCGCTGTCCCCGGCCAACCTG
>DIAZ01000034.1:0-1897 GCA_002415925.1 Dietzia sp. UBA5065
AGATGTGTATAAGAGACAGGCAGGGAGCGCGCGGCCGTCGGTTCGCCCACGCGCCCGCTCAGCTCCGCCAGCACGATGACCCGGCCGGCCTTCGTCACCACCAGTTGCGCGCGCGCTTCCGTCGCCGCCTCCGGCACCCGCCAACCCAGCATCAGGGTCGCGCTGCGTCCCGCCCGCGGCACCAGCAGATCCCCAAAGCTGGGAGTGCCGACCTCCGGCACGAGGGGGGTGAGCTGCACGTGGACGACGACGAAATCCGCCCCCGGAGTGAGGTCCAACTCAGCGTCGCTGACCATGATCCCGAGCAGGGTGTGCGTCTCCTGCGGACCGAGGAAGACGCCGACGCTGTTGTCGCCGCTTCGCAGCACGTTGTCCGGGACGGCCCCCGCCACCCCGATCGTGCACTGCAAGCGACGCGTTGTCGCTGCCGGCTCGTCCCCCCCGACCGTCGTCGGCTCGCTGGGCGGCGGCCCCTCGGCGCCGGATGCCTCGGGCTCTTCGGCGTCCATCGCGGGCGGTGGCCCGGCGTCGGCGGCCGCGGGCGGCTCGGCGTGCTGCCCCGGACGGCGTCGCGCCACGTGAGACGGGGGGACGAGGTGGTCAGCGTCCCCGGGCGATTCCCCAGGGTGAACGCCCGGAGGTGTGAGCGCCGCGGTGGGCGGCCTCCGCGGACCCGGTGGAAGCGGGGGCTGGGCTTTGGTGCCGGGGGTGCGATGAACCGGGGGCCAGGTCACCACGCGTCCATCGACACCAGCGGACAACTCGAGGACCGCAAGATCCCCGCCCATGATCTCGAACGGTTCAGTGAAGCGGCAGCGGTAGGGCGGCTTGAAGCCCGCATCGGTCAGGGTTTGAAGCAGCCAGGTCAGTTCGTGCGCCAGCTGGTCGTCCACCTGGCGGGCGAACTCCGCCCATGCTGATCGCGCGCGGTGCCGCGCCAACGGGGTAATCCGCATGGTGGCCTCGACTGCGTCCACGCCGTCGCCGAGTTGTCGGAACCAGACCGTTCCCTCCCCCGAGCGCAACGCCTCGGCCAAGGTCATACTCCGACACCTCCCGGCAGCGGGAAGCCCGGCGGTTCGGGGAGGTGGGGGTCGACGTAGGAACGGAGCCCCGCGTCCGCGGCGGCATACCCCCAGTTGACCAGGCCGTAAAGGGTCTCGTCGGGCAGCGCCTTGAGGCGGGTGGGGGTGTCACCAAGGCGCTTGGCCGCGGTCACCGGGACCGGAAGGGTCGAGGCAAAGGCGGGGAAGTCGGTGGGGTCGGTGGTCACGGCCCAAAATGCCCCCTTGAGATCGTTCGTGGTGCTCTTCAGGGCAGCCATCACCTGCCGCTTCCGCAGCCATCCCACCTCGGCCTGCAGCGTCAACAGCACGCGGTAGGTGCCGAGGATCCACCCGCGGTGCGGTCGCGGCTCTTCTTTGAACGGGCCGCCGGCGTCGGAGACGAAGATCGTCCCGCAGTTCTTCAGGACCGGCTCGATCCCGAGGTTGTCGTACACGCCCCCATCGGTGAGGGTGGCGTGCTTGCCGTCCACCAGGTTCAACACCACCGGGGAGAGGAAGGGCGGGAAGGCGGACGAGGCCGCGACCGCCTGGGCCAGCGGCAGGGTCGGGTTGGGGTAGTTGGCGGTCTTGTAGTCGCGCATGTAGGGACGCGAGAAGCGCCATCCGACACCGTTCGAGAGGTCGGTGGCCATGATGATGAACCGGGGGCCGGAGTTGTCGTCCGGGAGGGATTGCAGCGTTGCCCCGTGGTACAGCATCCGGTCGTAGACGCCCTCGACCTCATGGGCCACCCCACCGAAGAGCAGTCCCTTGAGCACGGCGGGCACGTCCAAGGTGTAGCGCCCCATGGCAAGGATCGGCTCGACCACGTGTTCAAGAAAGTCGATCGC
>DIAZ01000034.1:2104-2542 GCA_002415925.1 Dietzia sp. UBA5065
GAGGAGATCCGCGTGAGCTTGGGCAGATAACCCGCGTCGTTCAGGCGCCACAGCGTGCCCAGGTGGAACAGCATCGCGCGGTACCCGCCGCCGGACAGACACAGCCCGACGCCCGTGGGTCGACTCACCGGCAAGCCGGGGAGGGTGTCGTCTAGGTCGGTCATCGCGGCCCCCTCGAGCTCCGGCCGGAACCGTCGCATCGCCGCGTGGCCCGGCTTGTGCTCCTAGCTTCCCCCCTTCGAGGGCCTGGCGGGGGCCATGGCGCAGAATTGCGAAGAGGTGTGGCCGCGCCCGGGACGACTACCCCTGATGCGGCTCCGGGGTTCCGAGGGACGGCTCAAAGAGATCGGCGATGGCGCGGCCGCGGGGGCCACGAACGCCGCCAGGCGGATCAAGATCCGCCGCACCACCCGCTCCTGGCGGGGCTCGCCGGCGCCC
>DIAZ01000160.1:0-18532 GCA_002415925.1 Dietzia sp. UBA5065
AAACGTCCCATGTCTGTGTGTCTGCTCTCTCTCGGTGGTGCGGTGGATGGTGCTGGTGGGCCGGGTCAGGCCGGGGTGGCCACGGCCTTGGTCTCGAGGTACTCCTCGAAGCCCTGGCGGCCCATCTCCCGGCCGATGCCGGACTGCTTGTAGCCGCCGAAGGGCACGTCGGCGCCGTACCAGATCCCGCCGTTCACGCCGAGGGTGCCGGTGCGGATGCCGGAGACCACCTTCTCGACGCGCTCGAGGTCGCTGCCCCAGACGGCGCCCGAGAGGCCGTAGGGCGAATCGTTGGCGATGCGGACCGCGTCCTCGTCCCCGTCGTGGGGGATGACCACCAGGACGGGCCCGAAGATCTCCTCCTGGGCGACGCGCGAGGAGTTGTCCAGGCCGGAGATGAGGGTGGGCTCGATGAAGTACCCCGTGGTCTTGTCCGCGGGGCGGCCGCCGCCGATCTCGATGGTGCCGCCCTCCTCCACCGCCAGGGCGATGTAGCCCTCGACCCGCTCGCGCTGGAGCTCGGAGATCAGCGGCCCGCAGAGCGTGCCGGGGTCGGTGGGGTCGCCCGGTGCGAACGCGGCCATGGCGCCCTTGGCGGACTGGACGGCCTCGTCGTACCGCTCGCGCGGCACCACCAGCCGCGTGGTGAGCGCGCAGCCCTGACCGGCGTGGGTGCACGCGTTGAGGGCGGTCATGAAGCAGGCGGCGTTCAGGTCGGCGTCGTCGAGCACCACGGCGGCGGACTTCCCGCCGAGCTCGAGGAAGACCTTCTTCAGCGTCTCCGCGGCGGCCACCATGATCTTCTTGCCGGTCGCGGTGGAGCCGGTGAACGAGACCAGGTCGACGCGGGGGTCGCTGGTCAACTGGGCGCCCACGCCGTGATCGGACGACGACACCACGTTGAGCACGCCGGCGGGGATGTCGGTCTCCTCGGCGGCGATCCGGGCCACGGCCGCGGCAATGAGCGGGGTGTCCGGCGCGGGCTTGAGGACCACGGTGCAGCCCGCGGCCAGGGCGGGGCCGATCTTGGCGAGGTTGATCTGGTTGGGGAAGTTCCACGGCGTGATGGCGCCGACCACCCCGATCGCCTCCCGCCGGGCCGAGCGGTTGGAGCGCACGCCCATCACCTCGGACTCGCCCAGCTCCTCGACCCACCGGTAGGAGTCCACGAGATCGGCCAGCCAGCCGAGGTCGGCCACGGGACCCTCGAGCTGCGGGCCGGTGGTGAACATGTGGGGCGCGCCGACCTCGGCGATCGTCAGTGCGCGCAGCTCCTCGGTGTGAGACTGGAGCGCGTCGCGCAGTTGCCGCAGGCACGAGGCGCGGAAGGCGTGGTCGGTGGACCAGGAGGTGGTGTCGAACGCCTCGCGGGCCGCGGCGATCGCGGCGTCCATGTCGGCCGCCGTACCGTCGGCGGCCCGGCCGATCAGCTCCTCGGTGGCCGGGTTGAGGACGTCGAACGTGGCGCCCCCGGACGCGGGGCGCAGCTCGCCGCCGATGAGGAGCGGTGCGGTGTCGGTGGTGCTCGCGGTCACGGGGAGCCTTCCGTCGGGGTGGGGACGTCGAGGTGGGTGGACAACTGTCTAGACGATAGTCCGGCGGGTGGTGTACTGTCCAGACACATGTCCAGTGACGTTCGGTTCGAATCGACCAGGCGGCGCCTCAACGGCCAGCAGGCGGAGACCGTCGACCGCCTGACCAGCGCCGCCGTGGAGGTCCTGCGTGAGAAGGGGCCGGGCGGCCTGGCCGTCCGCGCCGTGGCGTCGCGGGCCGGCGTCGCGCCGGCGACCGCCTACACCTACTTCTCCTCCAAGGGGCACCTCATCGCGGAGGTGTTCTGGCGCCGGCTGGACGACCACGTCACCGAGCCCGCCGCGGGCGGCACCACCGTCGACAGGGTGGTCGCGGTCCTGCGGGACGTCGCGCTCCTGCTGGCGGACGAGCCCGAACTGTCCTCCGCGGTCACCGCCGCCCTGTTGGGCGACGACCCGGAGGTCTCCCACCTGCGCGTCCGGATCGGCGCCGACATCCGTCGCCGCCTGGTGGACGCGCTGGGGGAGGAGAACGACGACGAGGTGGTCGGCGCCCTGGAGATGGTCTACGCCGGGGCGCTCGTCAGGGCGGGCATGGGCTACGGCTCGTACTCCGACATGGCCGACGCGATCGAATCCGCCGCACGACTGATACTGAGGTGACCCCGGACATGACCACCGCGACCCAGGCCCCGCTCGTGTTCAGCCCGTACGACTACGCCGTGCACGAGGATCCGTATCCCCTCTACGCCCGCCTGCGCTCCGAGGCGCCGGTGTACCACAACCCGGACCTGGGCTTCTGGGCGCTGAGCCGGCACGCGGACGTCCGGGAGGCGTTCCGCGCCCCGGACGTGTTCTCCAACGCGATGGGCGTCTCGCTCGACCCGGCCGCGTACGGCCCGCACGCGTACAAGACCATGTCCTTCCTCGCGATGGACGATCCCCGCCACGCCCGCCTGCGCAAGCTGGTGAGCAAGGGGTTCACCGCCCGCCGCGTGGACGCGCTCACGGAGGGGATCGAGGCGATCTCCCGGCAGCACTGGGACGAGTGCCTGGCCAGGTCCCGGGACGGGGAGGCGTTCGACTTCGTCGACGACTACGCCGGCAAGCTCCCGATGGACGTCATCTCCGACCTCATGGGCGTCCCCGAGGCCGACCGGGCGGAGCTGCGCAGGCTCGCCGACCTCGTCATGCACCGCGAGGAGGGCGTGCAGGACGTGCCGCAGGACGCGATGGTCGCCGCGCTCGACCTCATCACCTACTACCAGGGGATGGTCGCCGAGCGTCGCAGGTCCCGCACCGGCGACCTCACCTCCGCCCTGCTCGACGCGGAGATCGACGGGGAACGCCTGGACGAGGACGAGATCCTGTCCTTCCTGTTCCTCATGGTGGTCGCCGGCAACGAGACCACCACCAAGCTCCTCGCCAACGCCCTGTACTGGGGCCACGAGTACACGGACCAGTCCCGGGCGGTGATCGACGACCCCGACCTGGTGCCCGCGTGGGTCGAGGAGACCCTGCGCTTCGACACCTCCAGTCAGCTGGTGCTGCGGACCACGACCCGGGACGTCACCGTCCGCGACGTGACGATCCCCGCGGACCACAAGGTCCTGCTCCTGATCGGGTCGGCCAACCGCGACGAGGAGGTGTTCCCCGACGGCGACACCTTCGACCTGGCCCGCGACACCGCGGCGAGCCTGAGCTTCGGCCAGGGTCCCCACTTCTGCCTGGGCGCGCACCTCGCCCGGCTGGAGGGCCGCGTCGCCCTGGACATGATCGCCCGCTCCGTGTCGGACTACGAGCTCCTCCCCGGCGCCGAGCGCGTGCACTCCTCCAACGTCCGTGGGTTCGCCCACCTCCCGATGCGAGTCGAGGTCCGAGGATGAGCCTGAGGTTCCCCGCGCAGCGGGACGTCGGCGACAGGCCCGCGCTGGTCACCGGTGCGTCGTCGGGTATCGGTCGGGCGTCCGCGGAGGCGCTGGCCGCCCTCGGCCACCCCGTCGTGGTGGGAGCCCGCCGGGCGGACCGCCTCGACGAGCTGGTCGGCCGGATCCGCGACGCCGGGGGGGAGGCCACCGCCCACCCCGTCGACGTGACCAGCTCCGACTCCGTCACCGAGTTCGTCGCCGCGGCGGGCCGGGCGTACGGGCCGCCCGAGGTCCTGGTCTCCAGCGCCGGCACCCTGACCATGGCCCGGGTCTGGGAGATGGACCCGGACGACTTCGCCTCCCAGATCGACATCCACCTGCTCTCCGTGCAGAGGCTGCTCCACGCCGTGATCCCCGGGATGGTCGAGCGTCGCCGGGGGGACGTGGTGCTCATCGGCTCCGACGTCGCGTACACCGCCCGCCCCCGCTCCGGCGCGTACGTCGCCGCCAAGGCCGGACTGGAGCGGATGGCCCACCAGGCGCGCAAGGAGCTGGAGGGCACGGGCATCCGGCTCGGTGTGGTCCGCCCCGGACCGGTGATGACCGAGATGGGGACCGAATTCGATCCCGAGACGGCCGAGGCCGTCATCAACGACTGGGTCAAGCACGGACTCGGCCGCCACCCGCGGATGTGCAAGCCCGCCGACCTCGCCCGGGGGGTCACCGCCATGGTGTCGATGCCCCGCGGCGCCCAGATCACCGAGCTGGAGATCCAGCCGGAGGCCCCCATCGAGGAGGACTACTCGTGACCGGTACCGACATCCCCACCGATCTCTCCGAACTGAGAGAACCCGAGAGGGTCTCCGGTGGCGAGGGCGAGCTCGGCCACATGGACGAGCTCCGCACCGACCCGATCGGCCTGTTCTGGCGGGTGCGCGAGGAGTGCGGCGACCTGGGGATCTTCCGGATCGCCGACCGTGACATCTGCCTGGCCTCGGGCGCGGCCGCCAACGAGGCCTTCTTCCGCGCCCCCGACGAGTCGCTCGACCAGGCCGCCGCCTACCCCTTCATGACCCCGGTGTTCGGCGAGGGCGTGGTGTTCGACGCCAGCCCCGAGCGCCGCTCGGAGATGCTGCACAACCAGGCGCTGCGCGGCGAGCACATGCGCCAGCACGCCGTCACCATCCCGCGCGAGGTCCGGCGCATGGTGGCCGAGTGGGGGGACGAGGGCGAGATCGACCTGCTCGAGTGGTTCTCCGAGCTCACCATCTACACCTCCTCCGCGTGCCTGATCGGCCCGAAGTTCCGGGAGGAGCTCGACGCCCGGTTCGCGCACCTGTACCACGACCTCGAACAGGGCACCGACCCCCACGCGTACATCGACGCCTACGCCGACATCCCCGCCTTCCGGAAGCGCGACGCCGCCCGTGCCGGACTGGTCGAGCTGGTCTCGGAGATCATGGACGCGCGGATCGCCCACCCGCCGGCGGACAAGGAGGACCGGGACCTGCTCGACGTGCTGGTCTCGGTGCGGAACGAGGACGGCACCCACCGCTTCACCCCGGACGAGGTCACCGGCATCTTCATCTCGATGATGTTCGCCGGCCACCACACCACCTCCGGCACGAGCGCGTGGATGCTCATCGAGCTGCTCAAGCACCGGGACTACCTGGCCGAGGTCGTGGCCGAGCTCGACGAGGTCTACGCGGACGGCGCCGAGTACAGCTTCGGTGCCCTGCGGCAGATGCCCAAGGTGGAGAACGCGCTCAAGGAGACGTTGCGGCTGCACCCGCCGCTCATCATCCTCATGCGCGTCGCCCAGGAGGAGGTGAAGATCGGCGACCACGTCGTCCACGCCGGCCAGACCGTCGCCGCGTCGCCGGCCGTGTCCAACAGGCTCCCCGAGGACTTCCCCGACGCCGACGCCTTCGACCCGGACCGCTACGCGGAGCCGCGCCAGGAGGACATCGTCAACCGGTGGACGTGGATCCCCTTCGGCGCCGGCCGTCACCGCTGCGTGGGTGCCGCGTTCGCCCAGCTGCAGATCAAGGCCATCTTCTCGATCCTGCTCCGCGAGTTCGAGTTCGAGCTGGCGCAGCCCGCGGAGAGCTACCACAACGACCACTCGAAGATGGTCGTCCAGCTGGCCCAGCCGTGCAAGGTCCGCTACCGCCGGAGGCGGAGCTGATGGCCGAGCCGACGCCGATGCGAGTCGAGGTGGACTTCGATCTCTGCCAGGGGCACGCCGAGTGCCAGGCCGAGGCCCCCGAGTGGTTCACCGTGGGCAAGGGCCCCGAGGCCAAGGTCCGCGCCCGGCGCGGCGCGATCCCGGACGACCACCTCGAGGCCGTCAGGGCCGCGGTGAAGTACTGCCCGACCCAGGCACTCCGCCTGGTCCACGACGATGCAAACCCACAGGAGTGAGTGACGTGACCCGATACGACCGTGCCGAGATCGCCGAGTTCGTGCAGCGCTGGGTGGAGGCCAACGCGGAGTGCGAGCGCAACAAGGACTGGACGCCGCTGGCCGATTTCTATGCCGAGGACGCCACGTACGGCTGGAACTACGGGACCAAGGACGACTTCATGGCCGTCGGCCGTGACGAGATCCGTGACGTCGCGCTGGGCCAGGAGATGGCCGGGCTCGACGGCTGGGAGTACCCCTACATCCGGACCATCATCGACCCCGAGACGGGCGACGTGCTGTGCCTGTGGAAGCAGATCGCCCGGGACACCGTCGACCCCGCGACCGGCGAGCCCTACGAGGTGCACGGGCTCGGCGGCTCCTGGTTCCTCTACAACGGGAACGGGCAGTGGGCGTGGCACCGGGACTTCTTCGACTTCGGCAACGTGGTGGACCTGTTCATGCGGATGTACGAGGCCGACGCGCTCACCGACTCCATGAAGAAGCGGTTCGAGGCGGCCGGCGACAAGCCGGCGGGCTGGTACCGGATCGAGGACAGCCCGGCACCGCTCTGGCCGGTCTCCGGACCGGACGAGGTCTGATCCCGGTGCCCGCCGCCGGCCCGACCGGGTCCCACGATCCGCTCGACTCCCTCGGTCACGCCACCCTCGCCCGCCTGGTGCCCGAACTGCTGCTCATCGGCCAGCTCATCGACCGCGCCGGGATGCCCGCCCTGCTCGGGGAGTTCGGCGTGGACGGGATGCGGGACGTCGCGATCGAGGAATGGCAGGCGGCGAGCCCGCACTACACCCGACGCATGAAGACGGCGCTGGGGATCACCGGCGACGGTGTGGCCGAGATATTCAAGGGCTTCCAGCTGGACGTGGGCGCGCCGCCGGAGTTCATGGATTTCCGGTACGGGGTGACCGACCACGACCACGGCGAGTTCTGGCTGGACCACTGCGGCGCGCTCATGGACGTCGAGCCCATGGGGGACCGGCTGGTGACCACGATGTGTCACGACATCGAGGACCCCACCTTCCCCGCCACCGCGCTGGCCACCAACCCGCGCGCGGTGGTCGAGCCGATCCACCGCCCACCGCGCAGTCCCGAGGGCCGGACCCCGCACTGTCACTGGACGGTGCGGATCGACCCCGACGCCGAGCCGGCCACGCTCCCGGGCCCGGCGGTCGAGGCGGCGTCGAGCCGGCTCATCGGCTTCCGCTTCGCCCCGCCCGCCCCCGGTGACACCGCTGGCCAGGGGGCGCTCGACGACTACGCCGGCCCCCTGCTGACCGACCTGGTGTTCTCGGACTTCACCTCGGCCGCGCTCATCCGGATCCTGCGCGAGGTCTACCTCCAGATGCACCTCCTCGCGGTGGGCTTCCACCAGTCGGTGCGGCGGCGCTCGGACGCCGAGACGGCCGATCGCCTGCTGGCCTACCAGGCCACCGGCATCGCCGGCGTCGCCGCCGGGCGGCTCCGGGACGCGCTCGGTGCGGACGGCGGCGCGCGCGGGCTCGAGAGGGTCCTCGCCGTGCACCCCCTGGCGGGACCCGCCGCGTACACCGGCTTCTCCTCGGAGGTCTCGGCGGACGGCGCGTCGCTCGCCGTCAGGTGGGACACGCGCGCGGACGGCTTCGCCGACGACACCTGGCTCCCGCTGCTCGCCCGGGACGGGTTGCGTCCGCTGGCCGCGGCGGCGCAGGCCGTCGACCCGCGCTGGACCGTGGAACGCGTCCCCTCCGACGGCTCCGGGGTGGAGGCGGTGCTGCGCCTGGGCGACGAGCCGGCGAGGGAGTCCGACGAGGTGGCCGTGACCCGGATCAGCACCGGCGCGGCGTTCACCTTCGGCCCCACCCGCACCCCGCTGCCCATCACCCCGGTCTGACAGCAGCCCGTCCGAGATCGACCCGACCGGGATCGATCGAGCCCCGTCCCGGAGGACACCGCATGGCACACAACCTGGCCGACCTCTTCGAACACGCCGCCGACGTCTACGGCGACGACCGACTCGCCGTGGTGGAGGACGAGCGCCGGCTCACCTACGCCGACCTCGAGGCCGAGGCCAACCGCTGGGCCGACGCGCTGTCCTCGCTCGGGGTGGGGGCCGGCGACCACGTGGGCGTGCACCTGCGCAACGGCGTCGACTGCATGGCGCTCATCCTGGGCGTGCTCAAGCTCCGGGCGGTGACCGTGAGCATCAACTACCGCTACTCGGGGCCGGAACTGCGCTACCTCTACGACTACTCGGACACCAGCGTCCTGGTCTTCCACCGCGAGTTCGGCGCGGCGGTGACCGACGCCGTGCGGGGGCTCGACGCCCTCCGGCACACCATCGTGGTGGAGGACGGCTCCGGCGTCGACCCGCTGCCGGAGGGGACCCTCGAGGCGCGGGGGATCCTCGACGCCGCCTCCGCCGAGCGACCGGCGGTGGAGCGCAGCGCCGACGACCTCTACCTGGTCTTCACCGGCGGGACCACGGGCAAACCCAAGGGCGTGATGTGGCGCCAGGAGGACCTGTGGCGGAGCCTCGGTGGCGGCTCCGACTACACCACCGGCGAGCCGGTGCCCGACGAGTACCACCAGTCCCGGTCCGGCCTCGGCGGCGACCCCCTGCGCTACCTCATCCTGCTCCCGCTCATCCACACCTCGGGCATCATGCCGAGCTTCACCGGGCTGTTCGCCGGCGGAACGATGCACTACCTCCCGCACTTCAGGGCGGACGAGGCGCTGGAGGAGATCCGGAGCGAGCGGATCCAGGTGGCGGTGGTGGCCGGCGACGCCATGGTCCGGCCGCTGGTGGAGCGGATGCGGCAGACCGGTGCCGACACCTCGAGCATGTTCATGATCTCGTCCGGGGCCGCGTTGTTCTCGCCCTCGGTCAAGGCGGACCTGCTGGGGCTGCGGCCCGACCTCATGATCATGGACGCCTTCGGCTCCTCCGAGAGCGGCTTCGGCGGACTGGGCGTGGTGACCAAGGCGAACCTCGACGACGGCTCCCTGTTCGCCGACCACGGACCCCGGATCCCGCGCGGCACCACCCTCCAGCTGGTGGACGACCTCGACGACCCCCTGCCCGACGACTCCGGCGAGATCGGGTGGATCGTCAAGAGCGGGTACCAGCCCGGCGGCTACTACAAGGACGAGGCCAAGACCGCCGAGACCTTCCGGGAGATCGCCGGGAGCCGGCGGGTGTTCACCGGCGACCGCGGGCGCTATGACGGCCCGGACACGATCATCATGCTCGGCCGGGCCAGCCAGGTCATCAACTCCGGTGGCGAGAAGATCTTCGCCGAGGAGGTCGAGGCCGCGCTCAAGGCCGTGGACGGGATCGAGGACGCCGTGGTCCTGGGGGTCCCCGACGAGCGCTTCGGGCACCGCGTCGGCGCGGTGGTCCAGTGGGCGGACGGGTACCCCGCCGACGGGGGCGCGGGTCACCTCGAGGCGGTGGGCACCGCCCTGCGCGGGCACCTGGCCGGCTTCAAGATCCCCGTGGCGTACTGGGTGGTCGACGAGGTCGAGCGGCACCCCAGCAGCAAGACCGACTACGGGTGGGCGCGCCGCCTGGTCGCGGACAGGTCGCCCGACCACGACCGGCGCGCCACCGCGTGACGGGCCTGCGGCTCGACGGCCGGGCCTTTGCCGTCACCGGGTCCTCCCGCGGCATCGGCGCGGCCGTCGCCGGCGACCTGGCCGCCCGTGGGGCGGACGTGGTGCTCAACGGGCGCGACGAGCGGGCGCTGGAGCGCCGGGTCGCCGAGCTCTCCGCCCGATCCGACGGGCGGGTCGTGGGGATCCCCGGATCGGCCCACCAACCCGCGGTCGCCGAGGCCCTGCTCGAGGCGGCGGCGGCCGGCGGCTCGGAGGTGGCCGGCCTCATCACGTGCGCCGGGGTGGCCGAGCCCGCGGGCTCGTCGATCCTCACCGTGTCCCACGAGGAGTTCGCCGACCTCATGGACGCCCACCTCGGGTCCGTGTTCGCCACCTGCCGCGTCTTCGCGCCGCACTTCGCGGCCGCCGGGGCGGGGGCGATCGTCACCACGTCGTCGTTCGCGTGGAAGGGCGACTACGGCGGCACCGGATACCCCGCGGGCAAGGGCGCGGTCACCTCGCTCACCCTGGCGATCGCCGCCGAGCTCGCCGAGCACGGGGTGCGCGCCAACGTCGTGTGCCCCGGCGCGCGGACCAGGTTGTCGAGTGGCCCCGACTACGACGAGCAGATCCGCGAGCTGGGGCGCAGGGGGATGCTCGACGAGCTGACCGTGGCCGGCGCGCTGGACCCCGCGGGGCCCGAGTACGTGGCACCCCTCTACACCTATCTCGTCTCCGACCTCGCGGACGGCGTCACCGGCGGGGTCTTCGCCGGATCCGGCGGGTTCATCGGGCGCTTCCCGGCGCCGGACGCGCAGATCCTGGCCTACCGCGACTTCCACGCGAGCCCGCCGTGGACCCCCGAGGAGATCGACGGGATGGTGCGGTCCGGCCGGTGACCGCGGGCCTCAGGGCCACGGTCCACCCGGCGGAGGGCTCTGAACGCCCTCAGCGCAGCGCCTCCTCGCGGAACTCGCCGGGGAAGTCCACGGACGGGCCGTTCGCGGACTCGCCCCGGCGCAGTTCCACGCGGCGGATCTTGCCCGAGATGGTCTTGGGCAGGTCGGTGAACTGGATCCGCCGGACCCGCTTGTACCCGGCCAGGTGCGTGCGCGAGTACTCGAAGATCTGGCGTGCCGTCTCCTCCGTCGGCTCCCACCCGCCGGCCAGGACGATGAACGCCTTGGGCACGCTCAGCCGCACCGGATCGGGGGAGGGCACGACCGCCGCCTCGGCGACCGCCGGGTGTTCCAGCAGCACCGATTCCAGCTCGAACGGCGAGATCCGGTAGTCGGAGGACTTGAACACGTCGTCGGTCCGGCCGACGTAGGTGATGTAGCCCTCGGAGTCCCGCGAGCCCACGTCGCCGGTGTGGTAGAAACCGTCGGCGTAGGCGGCGTCCGTGCGCTCGGCGTCGCCGTGGTAGCCGACCATCAGTCCGAGCGGGCGGGGGTCCAACCGCAGGCAGATCTCGCCCTCGGCCCCGTCGCCGGTGACCTCCTGCCCGGTGGCCGGATCGACCAGGGCCACGTCGAATCCGGGGCAGGGGCGGCCCATCGAGCCGTCCTTGATGGGTTGGCCGGGGGTGTTGGCGATCTGCACGGTGGTCTCGGTCTGGCCGAAGCCGTCGCGGATCGTCACGCCCCACGCGTTGCGGACCCGGCCGATCACCTCGGGGTTGAGCGGCTCGCCGGCGCCCACCGCCAGGCGGGGCGGGGTCCGGAGCTGGGTGAGGTCGGCCTGGATGAGCATCCGCCACACGGTGGGCGGGCAGCACAGGCTGGTCACCCCGCAGCGGTCCATCTCGCGCATCATCGCCGTGGCGTCGAAGCGCGAGTAGTTGTAGAGGAACACGCAGGAGCCGGCGATCCACGGCGCGAACACGTTGGACCAGGCGTGCTTGGCCCACCCGGGGGACGACACGTTGAGGTGGATGTCGCCCGGCTGGAGACCGATCCAGTACATGGTCGACAGGTGACCCGCCGGGTAGGACGCGTGCGTGTGCTCGACGAGCTTGGGCTTGCTGGTGGTCCCGGAGGTGAAGTAGAGCAGCAGCGTGTCGTCGGCGCGGGTGGTGTGGCTCGGCTCGAAGTCGGGGGAGGCGTCCATGGCCGCCGCGAGGTCCGTCCAGCCGTCCGCGGCTCCGCCGACGGTCGTCGACTGCGCGGCTCCGCCGACGGTTGTCGCCTGCGCGGCTCCGCCGACGGAGATCCGCTGGTAGTCGCCCGAGATCGTGGCGAAGCGCCCGGTGAGCTCGGCGCGGGCGATGACGTGCCTGATCCCGCCGCGGGCGATGCGGTCGCGGAGGTCGCCCTCGGCCAGCAGCGTGGTGGCGGGGATGACCACGGCGCCGAGCTTGATCACCGCCAGCATCACGTCCCACAACTCGACCTGGTTGGCCAGCATGAGCAGGATCCGGTCCCCGGGGCCGACTCCGTGGTCGCGCAGCCAGTTGGCGGTCCGGTCGGAGCGGATCCGCATCTCGTCGAACGAGTACCTGGCCTCGGTCGGGGCCTCGCCGCCGTCGTTCTCCTCGACGATCCACAGCGCGGGGTCGGGGTTGCCCTCGGCCTGGACGTCGAACCAGTTCAGCGCCCAGTTCCACTCGTCGAGCTCCGGCCACGCGAACCCGGCCCGCGCGGCGGCGTAGTCCCCGGCGTTGGCCTGGAGGAAGTCGCGAGCGGTGCGGAACCGGGTGGTGGCGTCGGTGTCGAGCGGGGCCATGGAGTCTCCTGACAGCGGGCGGGGCAGAGTGAGTCAGCTCACAGTATGGGGAGCGCGGGGGGGCGCGGTACACCCGAAAGGGGATGGACGGGGGCGGACCCGGCGCCGGGCCTGGATTACTAGGAGTTGCAAGTATAGGGTGATGGCCATCACGGGAGCGGTGGCACGCGGTCATCCCAGGACCGTGGCCCCTACAACGAAGGGAAGTCCATGTCGGACCTCAGGCAGATCGAGCACTTCATCAACGGAAAGCGGGTCGCCGCGACGGGCGGGCGCACCCAGGAGGTGCTCAACCCGAGCACGGGCACGGCGCAGGCCGTGGTGCCGCTGGCCTCCGCCGCCGAGGTGGACGCCGTGATCGCCAAGGCCGCCGCCGCGCAGAAGGCCTGGGCCGCGCAGAACCCGCAGAAGCGCGCCCGCGTGCTCATGCGCTTCGTGGACCTGGTCAACCAGAACATGGACGAGCTGGCCGAGCTGCTCGCGATCGAGCACGGCAAGACCACCCCGGACGCGAAGGGCGACATCCAGCGCGGCCTCGAGGTGGTGGAGTTCGCGATCGGCATCCCGCACCTGCTCAAGGGCGAGTTCACCGAGAACGCCGGCACCGGCGTCGACGTCTACTCCATGCGCCAGCCCCTGGGCGTGGTCGCCGGCATCACCCCGTTCAACTTCCCGGCCATGATCCCGCTGTGGAAGGCCGGCCCCGCCATCGCGTGCGGCAACGCCTTCGTCCTCAAGCCCTCCGAGCGCGATCCCTCGGTGCCGGTGCGCCTGGCCGAGCTCTTCACCGAGGCGGGCCTGCCGGACGGCATCTTCCAGGTCGTGCACGGTGACAAGGAGGCGGTGGACGCCATCCTGCACAGCGACACGATCCGCGCCGTCGGCTTTGTCGGCTCGACGCCCATCGCGCAGTACATCTACGAGACCGCGGCCAAGAACGGCAAGCGCGCCCAGTGCTTCGGCGGCGCCAAGAACCACGCGATCATCATGCCGGACGCGGACATGGACCAGGTCGCTGACGCCCTGGTCGGGGCCGGTTTCGGCTCGGCCGGTGAGCGCTGCATGGCGATCTCGGTGGCCGTCCCGGTCGGCGAGGGCACGGCCGAGAAGCTGCTCGAGAAGCTCCTGCCCAAGGTCAAGGCCCTCAAGGTGGGCCACAGCCACGACCCGCAGTCCGACTACGGCCCGCTGGTGACCCCCGAGTCCAAGGCCCGCGTGCTGGACTACATCGACCAGGGCGAGAAGGCCGGTGCGGACCTCCTCGTCGACGGTCGCGGCGTGGGCGCCTACACGGACAGCTTCAACGGCGAGGACATCTCCGGGGGCTACTACGTCGGCCCCACGCTGATGGACAAGGTCACCCCGGACATGAGCGTCTACACCGACGAGATCTTCGGGCCCGTCCTCGTGGTGGTCCACGCCACCGACTTCGAGGACGCCCTGCGGCTGCCGAACGACCACGAGTACGGCAACGGCGTGGCCATCTTCACCCGCGACGGCGACGCCGCCCGCGAGTTCGTCTCCCGCGTCGAGGTGGGCATGGTCGGCGTCAACGTGCCGATCCCGGTGCCGATCGCGTACCACACCTTCGGCGGCTGGAAGAAGTCCGGCTTCGGCGACCTCAACCAGCACGGCCCGGAGTCGATCAAGTTCTACTCCAAGGTCAAGACGGTCACGCAGCGCTGGCCCTCCGGCATCAAGGACGGCGCCGAGTTCGTCATCCCCACGATGGACTGACCGGACACCGTAGGAGAGGCACACCATGTTCACCCTTGATGACGACGACAAGGTCATCGTCGACACCGCCCGCGACTTCGCGGTCAAGCGGATCGCGCCCAAGGCCCAGGAGTGGGACGAGACCCATCACTTCCCCAAGGACGTCCTGCGCGAGGCCGCGGAGATGGGCATGGGCGCCATCTACGTCTCGGAGGACGTCGGCGGCAGCGGCATGCGTCGGCTGGACGGGGTCCGGATCTTCGAGCAGCTGGCGCGGGGGTGTCCGGCCGTGGCCGCCTACCTGTCGATCCACAACATGTGCGCGTGGATGATCGACGAGTTCGGCACCGACGAGCAGCGGCACCGGTGGATCCCGAGGCTCGCGACCCTGGAGCACTTCGCCAGCTACTGCCTCACCGAGCCGGGTGCCGGATCGGATGCGGCGGCGCTGCGGACGAAGGCCGTGCGTGAGGGGGACGAGTACGTCCTCACCGGCACCAAGCAGTTCATCTCGGGCGGCGGTCAGTCGGACGTCTACGTGGTGATGGCCCGCACCGGTGACGCCGGCCCCAAGGGGATCTCGGCGTTCATCGTGCCCGCGGACTCCGAGGGCCTGAGCTTCGGCCCGAACGAGCAGAAGATGGGGTGGAACGCCCAGCCCACCGCGCAGGTGATCATGGAGGGGGTGCGGGTCCCGGCGGCCAATCTCATCGGCGGCGCGGACACCGGCGGCGAGGGGCTCGGGTTCACCATCGCCATGCGGGGCCTCAACGGCGGGCGGATCAACATCGCCGCCTGTTCGCTCGGCGGTGCCCAGAACGCGTACTCCCGGGCCGTGGCCCACCTGCGCGACAGGGAGGCGTTCGGCGGTGCCCTGATCGACGAGCCCACCATCCGGTTCACGCTCGCGGAGATGGCCACCGAGCTGGAGGCGAGCCGCCTCATGCTGTGGCGGGCCGCGGCGTCGCTGGACGCCAAGGAGCCGGACCACGTGGAGCAGTGCGCCATGGCCAAGCTCTTCGTCACCGACCGCTGTTACGACGTCGCGGACAGGGCGCTGCAGCTGTTCGGCGGGTACGGGTACCTGGCCGAATACGGAATAGAGAAGATCGTGCGGGATCTCCGGGTGCACCGCATCCTGGAGGGGACGAATGAGATCATGCGCGTGGTCGTCGGCCGGGCCGTCGCCGCGCGCGGACTGGGAGCGTGAGATGACCACCATTGCTTTTCTGGGACTCGGCAACATGGGCGGGCCCATGGCCGCCAACCTGGTGGGCGCCGGGCACGACGTCCGCGGCTTCGACCCGGTCGAGGCGGCGCAGGACGCGGCCCGGACCGCCGGGATCACCGTGTGCGACTCGCCCGCCGAGGCGGTCCGCGGGGCGGGTGTGGTCATCACGATGCTGCCCAACGGCGCGCTGGTGACCTCGACCTACGAGCAGGTGCTCGGCGTGGCGGGGGAGGGGACGCTGTTCATCGACTCCTCCACCATCTCGGTCGAGGACGCCCGGGCCGTCCACGCCACGGCGGTGGCGGCGGGGATGCTCCAGGTCGACGCCCCCGTCTCGGGCGGCGTCAAGGGCGCCACGGCCGGGACGCTGGCGTTCATGGTCGGCGGGGAGGACCAGGCGTTCGCCGCCGCGCAGCCCGTTCTCGAGCCCATGGCGGGCAAGATCATCCACTGCGGCGGACCGGGCGCCGGCCAGGCCGCCAAGGTCTGCAACAACATGGTCCTGGCGGTCCACCAGATCGCGATCGGCGAGGCGTTCGTGCTCGCCGAGCGGCTGGGCCTCGAGCACCAGGCCCTGTTCGACGTGGTCACCGGTGCCACCGGCAACAGTTGGGCGCTCCACACCAACTGCCCGGTCCCCGGCCCCGTCCCCACGTCGCCGGCGAACAACGACTTCACGCCGGGCTTCGCCACCGCTCTCATGAACAAGGACCTCGGGCTCGCGCTCTCGGCCCTGGAGAGCACCGGCACCGTCGCCCCGCTCGGCGCCGCGGCGGCGGCCCTGTACGACGAGTTCGCGAAGGACAACGGCGGCAGGGACTTCAGTGCCATCATCACCAGTATCCGCGACTCCTCGCGGGGCTGACCCACTCCACTCTCGGGAGACCGCCATGCACACCCTCCGACCCAAGGATTCCGACGCCGTCCTCAGCGCCCTGCGCAGAGCCCGGAACGACACCGGGGTCCCGATGGTCTTCGCGGGTGAGGCCGACGGTGAGACCGCCCGGCTGACCCGGTTCATCGGAGCCCGGACGGACTCCATGCAGGGGCTCGCCGTGGCCAAGGGCCGGGGCCTGGGCGGTCACGTCATGGCGACCGGCCGCCCCGCGACCGTGCGGGACTACGAGGAGTGCTCGGGCATCACCCGCGACTACGCCGACGCGGTGGAGCGCGAGGGGCTGCGGGCGATCATCTCGGTGCCCGTCATGGTGTCGGGGGTGGCGCGGACGATCCTCTACGGCTCGGCCCGCGTCGCCACCCAGCTCGGTGACCAGGTGGCCAAGACGTTCACCTCCGTCGCCGCGGAACTCGCGGCGGAGTTCCAGGTCCGCGACGAGGTGGATCGTCGGCTCCGGATGGCGGACCTCGCCGTGGCCGAGCAGGGCGGGGGACTGGAGACGGCGGACCGCGAGCAGCTCCGGGTCCTCCACGGGGAGCTGCGGGCGATCGCCGCGGAACTCGGCGACCCCGCCCTGCGGGACAGGCTCCTGGCGGCCGGGTCCGCGCTGGCCGGCGTGGGCCGGTCCCCGGCGTCCGGCGAGTCGCCGGTGCCCGCCCGGGTGGTGCTCTCGCCGCGGGAGATCGACGTCCTCGCCCAGGTGGCGCTCGGCTGCTCCAACGCCGAGGTGGGGGCGAGGCTGTCGCTCTCGCCCGAGACCATCAAGGCGTACCTGCGCAACATCGGCACCAAGTTGGGGACGAGGTCGCGGATGGAGTCCGTGGCCCGGGCGCGGTTGCTCGGCGTCCTGCCCTGACCCCGTCTGTGGCGGGTGCGCGACGGCTGACGATTTGTGTCCCAGCTCACCCCCATCCACTTTCGGGTGTATCGGGTGTGTCTGCCATCACATACTGTTCGGTCCAATCGACGTCGTGCGTCGGGAATCAACCGTTGCGCCGGACAGCACCACCGCCCGGCACCCCACGAGACTGGAGTCGTCTTGACCACCACGAACATCGAGCCCGGGGGCTCGGCGCCGCAGCCGCCGATCCCGTCCGCGGCCTCGCCTAAGACCTCTCTGAAGAAGGTCGCCGCGGCGTCCTCCATCGGCACCACCATCGAGTGGTACGACTTCTTCATCTACGGCACCGCGGCCGCGCTGGTGTTCCCCACGCTGTTCTTCCCGGGCCAGGACGCCTCGGCCGCGACCCTCTCGTCGTTCGCGACGTTCGCGGTGGCGTTCTTCGCCCGGCCCGTCGGCGCGGCGATCTTCGGCCACTTCGGCGACCGGATCGGCCGCAAGCGCACGCTGGTGTGGACGCTCATGATCATGGGCATCGCCACCGTCTTCATCGGTCTGCTGCCCGGGTACGGCACCGGGGCGTTCGGGATGTTCGAGGGCGGGATCGGCATCTGGGCCCCGACCCTGCTCGTCGTGTGTCGGTTCTTCCAGGGCTTCGCCGTCGGCGGCGAGTGGGCCGGCGCGACGCTGCTCACCGCGGAGTACGCACCGGAGGGCAAGCGCGGGATGATGGCCATGTGGCCGCAGCTTGGCGTTGCCTTCGCGTTCTTCCTCTCCTCCGGCACGTTCCTCGCCTTCTCCCTGGTCGCCGGTGACAGCTCCGCCGCGGACAGCTCGTTCATGCAGTACGGCTGGCGCATCCCGTTCCTGCTCTCCGCCGTGCTCGTCCTCATCGGCCTGTGGATCCGCATCAGCGTCGAGGAGACCCCGGTCTTCAAGCAGGACCGGGAGCGTGCGGCCAAGGACACCGCCCCCACGACCCTGCCGTTCGCGGACGCCATCCGATACCAGTGGAAGGAGATCCTCATCGCCGGTGGCGCGCTCACCTCGCTGTTCTCCCTCTTCTACATGGGCACGTCGTTCCTCACCAACTACGCCACCAAGAACCTGGAGCACACGCGGCCGTTCGTCCTCGGCATGGGCATGATCGCCGCCCTGGTCTTCGGCGCCGCGATCGCGCTGTCCGCCATGTACTCGGACCGGATCGGCCGTAAGAAGGTCATCGGCACCTCGGTCGGGCTGGCCGTGGTCTGGGCGCTGTTCGTCTTCCCGATCCTCGACACCGGTTCGCCGATCGCCTTCGCCGTGGTCCTCCTGGTGACCCTCATCATCTTCGGCATCGCCTACGGCCCGGCCGGCGCGCTGCTGCCCGAGCTGTTCCAGGCCCGCTACCGGTACACCGGCGCCGGTCTCGGCTACAACCTCGCCGGCATCCTCGGCGGCGCGCTGCCGCCGCTGGCCGCCGCCGCGATGGTCGCCAACGGGAACACGCTCGGAGTGGGCATCATGCTCTCGCTGCTGTCGGCGATGTCGATGATGTGCGTGCTCATCATGACGGAGTCGAGCAAGAACGTCATCCACGCCGACGCCGAGGTGGTCGTGGACCGGACCCTCGCCACCGAGGTCCCGTGACGGCCGACTGACCCGCAACCCGCGTCGATCTCCACTCGATCGTCGCCCACGAGCAGCCGCGCCCGGCCCCACCCGAGAGGGGGCCGGGCGCGG
>DIAZ01000160.1:18641-29419 GCA_002415925.1 Dietzia sp. UBA5065
GCCGCCGTGGCCTCGGCCACGACCCGCCTGCCCTGCTCGGTGATCTCCACGAGGGTCGTGCGGCCGTCGGTGGGATGCGGGCGACGTTCCACCAACCCGGCGTCGAGGAGACGCTTCATGGCGCTGGTGACGCTCGTGACGTGGACCTGGAGCCGCTCGGAGGCCTTGGTGATCGGCAGCGAGCCGGAGCGGGAGAACGCCAGCAGCCGCAGGAGTTCGTAGCGGGGGAAGGACAGGTTCCACGGCCGCAGGGTCTCCTCCACCCGGGCGAGCAGGATCTGGTGCGCGCGCATCACCGAGGTCACCACCGTCATCCCCCGGGCGGCATCGGCCCAGCCCTCGCGCTCCCAGTTGGCGCGGGCCTGGTCGATGCGGTCGGGGATCGGGGCGGTCCTGGGGGGCACGGCTCACTCCTGGAGGACGCGGCTGGCGCGGCGGACTGGTGGTGTGCCGAGTCTATCCCCACAGGCCAGGCGTCCTGAGCCGCCCCCGGGGCGTCGATGCGTGGCGATCCCGCCTCGGCGATAGGCTCGGATGATGACCAGCTCTGACCACCGGACGGGACCGTCCTACGATCCCTCCAGGATCCGGCACGACCACTTCCGGAGCCTCGTCACCGATGCCGCCACGGCGGTCGCGCAGATCGGGGACGGCGACACCGTCGCGATCAGCGGCTTCGCCAGCGCCGGCACCCCCAAGGCCTTCGCCCCCGCCCTCGCGGACCGCATCCGGGCGATCCGGGCGGCGGGCGGGAGGATGAGCGTCAACCTGCTCACCGGTGCCTCCGTGGCCAACGAGGCGGAAGCCGTCCTCGCCGAGGTCGACGGGGTGGCGTTGCGGATGCCGTACCAGAGCGAGCCCACCGCGCGGCGGAAGATCAACTCCGGTTCCGTGGACTACGTGGACATCCACCTGTCACACGTGGCCCAGCAGGTGTGGGAGGGCTACTACGGGGACGTGGACGTCGCGGTGGTCGAGGTCGCGGCCATCACCGAGGACGGCAGGCTCGTGCCGTCGATGTCGGTGGGCAACAACAAGACCTGGCTCGACGTGGCGGACAAGGTGATCCTCGAGGTCAACTCGTGGGTCCCGCTCGGGGTGGAGGGCATGCACGACGTCTACTACGGGACGGCCCTGCCGCCGGACCGCCGGCCGATCATGCTCACCCGCCCCGACGACCGCATCGGACAGGCCCACCTCGAGGTGGACCCGGCCAAGGTCATCGCGGTGGTCCCGACCGACCAACGGGACTCCGAGAGCGCGCTGGCCGCCCCGGACGCGGTCAGCGAGGCCATCGCCGGCCACGTGGTGGACTTCTTCCGACACGAGGTCGCGCGCGGCCGCCTGCCGGAGGGGAGCCTGCTGCCCCTCCAGGCCGGAATCGGAAACGTCGCCAACGCCGTCCTCGCAGGCCTCGCGGCGGGGCCGTTCTCCGAGCTCACGTGCTACTCGGAGGTCATCCAGGACTCGATGCTCCGGCTCATCAGGGAGGGCAAGGTCGCGCACGCCTCGGCCACCTCGCTCGCCCTGTCGGGGCAGGGGCTGGTCGAGCTGGTCGGCAACATCGACCTCTACCGCCGTCACATCACCCTGCGTCCCCAGGAGATCAGCAACCATCCCGAGATCGTCCGGCGTCTGGGCGTCATCGGCATGAACGGCATGCTCGAGGCCGACGTCTACGGCAACGTCAACTCGACCCACGTGGGCGGTACCCGGATCATGAACGGCATCGGCGGCTCGGGGGACTTCACCCGCAACGCCTACGTGTCGATGTTCCTCAGCCCGTCCACGGCCAGGAACGGCTCGATCTCGGCGATCGTGCCGATGGTCCCGCACGTCGACCACACCGAGCACGACGTGCAGGTGATCGTCACCGAACACGGGCTGGCGGACCTGCGTGGGCTGAGCCCCCGCAGGAGGTCCGGCGTGATCGTGGACCGGTGCGCGGACCCGTCCTTCCGGCCGCTCCTGCACGACTACCTCGATCGGGCGCGGGCCCGGCCCGACGCGGGTCACACGCCGCATATCCTCGGTGAGGCGTTCTCGTTCCACACCCGGCTCGCCGAGACCGGGAGCATGCTGGGGTAGGCGTGTCCGCCCCCCCGACAGGACCCATCCGGAGGATTGATGACGACAACCCCGAGCCCGCTGCGCATCGGCAACGTCTCCGCCTCGCGGACCGACCGGGCCACGGCGACGGCGGAGTTCCTCGGCGCCGCGTCCCTGGACGTCCTCGCGCTGGACATGCTGTCGGACGAGGCGATGCTCGCGCTGGCCGCGGCGAGGTCCGGGGGAGGGCCGGGATACGAGCCCGCCGCGCTGGTCCAGTTGGGCGAGTGCCTGGACCTCATCGGCGCCGGGGGGGTGCGGATCGTCACCAACGCCGGGGCGTTGGATCCGGAGGGGCTCGCCGTGGAGCTGAGGGCGCGGGCCTCCGACGCGGGGATCGACCTGCTGGTGGCGGCCGTCGATTCCGGCGACGTGACCGACCGCGCCGTCGAGCTGGGCCTCGGCGAGGCTGACGTCGCCACGGTCCGCCACGGGGCGTTCGGGATCTCGCGGGCCCTGGCCGCCGGGGCGAACGTGGTCGTCACGGGTCGCGTGAGCCGGGAGGCGCTGGTCACCGGCGCGGCCGCCGCCCACCACGGGTGGACGTCGTCCGCGCTCGACGCCCTCGCCGGCTCCGTCGCCGTGGGGCACGTCCTCTCCGGAGGCCCGGGCGCGACGGGGGTGGTCGACTCGTCGACCGATGTCACCCGGACCACCGATCCCGTCGCGGGCGGCTACCCGATCGCCGAGATCGCCCCGGACGGCTCGGCCGTCATCACCCGTCATCCCTCCGCGTTCGGCTCCGTGACCGTCGGTACCGTCACCGACCAGCTCCTGGACGGGGTGGCGGGCGTCCGCTACGCCGCGCCCGACGTGGTCCTGCGGCTCGACACGGTCCGACTCGCGCAGGAGGGTACCGACCGCGTCCGCCTCAGCGGGGCCCGCGGCGAACCCGCCCCGCCCGTCGTGGCCGTGGTGGCCATGAGGAAGGGGCCCGGGCACCCGCTCCGCGTGGCGAGACCCCTCGCCCAGGAGGACTCCGGCCACTCGGTGGTGCTCCCCGGCGGGGAACGGGTCGCGGTGCCGGTCCCGCCGGAGACGGCGGACATCGGCCCGGGGGAGCTCCCCGCGGCGTGGTCCCCCGGCACCGTGCCCGGGGGGCCACCGAGGACGTCGGCGCTGGGCTCGGTCGCCGGTGTGCGCCGCGGCGTGGTCGGCCGGGGGGTCAACATCGCCGTGTGGACGTGGGACGACTCCGCCTTCGCGTGGCTGGCCGGAGAGCTCACGCAGGAGCGGTTCCGGGAGCTGCTGCCCGGCCTGGAGGGCATGGAGACCCGCCGCTACCTGCTGCCCAACCTCCGTGCGGTGAATCTCGTGGCCCGCCCGCCGCAGGGCGGGGTGCTCGAGTCCGGGCTGGGGGCCGACCTCGCCGCCGCGCGCCTGGAGATCCCGGGCGAGCTCCTCGAGGTCGACCCCTGACTCAGGTCGTGCGGGGGGCGCGTCGACCTACCTGACGCCGCGCAGCTCCACCTTGCGGATCTTGCCCGTCGCGGTGCGGGGGATCGCGTCGGTCACCACGACGTCGCGCGGCCGGTGTGACGAGGTGAGCCGCTCGGCCCCGAACTCCATCACGGAGGCCACCAACTCGTCGTCGTCGGACGCGCCCTCGGCCGGGACCACCACCACCGTCACGAGCTCGCCCCACGTCGGGTCGGGCCGGCCCACACACGCGACCTCGGCGACGTGCGGGTGGTCCAGGAGGACCCGCTCGACGTGGAGCGAGGACACGTTCTCGCCGCCGGACTTGACGATGTCCTTGACGCGGTCGGCGAACCACACCACGCCGTCGGCGTCGATCCGCCCGAGGTCGCCCGAGTGCAGGTGCCCGCCCACGAACACCTCGGCGTTGGCCTGCGGGTTGTTCCAGTAGCCCTCCATGACGGTGGGGCCGCGGTAGGCGATCTCGCCCTCCTCGTCGGTGGCCAGGAGCGCCTCGCCGCCCGGCTCGCAGATGCGGTTCTGGGCGATCGGGGTGGGGTAGCCCCAGGAGTCGGACTTGTCGGGGTTGAGCTCGGGCCACTGCATCACCGTGGCGGGCGTGCACTCGCTCATCCCGGACCCCAGGACGATCTTCGCGTCGGGGAGCGCCGCCTCGAGCCGCCTGCGCATCTCCTCGGACATCGGGGCCATGGCGTACAGGAGGACCTCGATGGAGGAGAGGTCCAGACCGCGGTCGGCGCCCCCCGCGAGCGACTCGAGCATGAGGGGAAGGCCCACGAGGTGGGTGGCCCGGACCCTCGCGACGGTGTCGGCGTACTGCGTGGGGTCGAAGCCGGCCAGGAGGTGGACCGTCGCGCCCATGGTGATCGCGGGGACCAGGACGCCGTTGAGCCCGGCCGTGTGGAAGAGGGGGAGCGGGCACACCGTCACCGACCCCTGCGCACCCCACTTCAGTCCGAAGACCGCGCCGTTGCCCAGCCCGGCCATGGTCACCGCGAGGTGGGAGGTGAGGACGCCCTTGGGGCGCGAGGTGGTGCCGGAGGAGTAGAGGCACTGGACCACCTGGCGGTCGGCGATCACGGTGTCGGGGTTCGAGTCGTCGTCCGAGAGCAGGTCGTCCCAGCCGATCAGTGCGGGACCGTCGGCGGGTGCCTCCAGCCCCTCCGGGACACCCCCGACGACGACGACGGTGCGGATCGACGGGATACCCGCGACCGCTCCCATGACCAACTCCGCGAGTGAGCCGTGGACCAGCAGGATGCGCGTGCCGGAGTCGGTCAGGGCGTGCGCGATGTTGTCCAGTCCGGAGAGCAGGTTGATAGGCAGGGCCACCATCCCGGCCTTGGCCGCACCGAAGTAGGTCGCCACGAACTCGCGGCAGTTGGTGGACAGGATCGACACCGGATCCTCGGCCTCGATGCCGAGTTCGACCAGGCCGTGCGCCACGCGGTTGGCCACGGATTCGAGCTCGGCGAAGGTCCAGGAGCCCGCGTCGTCGGTGACAGCGGTCCGGCCGGCGAACGTGGCCGCCGCCCGGGTCGGTATGTCGCCCACCGAACAGCGTCGGGCGAGGGCGTGGTCCGTGGGGTCCATCCCGGTGAGGTCTAGGCGCACGATTTCTCCAGTGGGTCGGGGTGTCCCTGCTCCGGAAGTGATCGGGATCACCGCTGATCACAGGGTGGTAAAGCGGCGGCGGAAAAGCAAGCAAGCGCGCTTGCTTTATTTCGCTCGGGATGGAAGCCTGATGCGCATGCAGAAGGACACCCAGACCCCCGCCAGCGAGGACCCGCACGCCGCCCTCGCCGCGCTCAACGCCCGAGTGGACGAGCTCGTCGAGGCCGCCGGTCCCGAGCGCTGGACCACCGACACCCCGGCCGAGGGCTGGGACGTCGGAATGCAGATCGCCCACCTCGCGTGGACCGACGAGGTCTCCGTGACGGCCATCAACGACGCGGACGCGTTCCAGGCCGTGGTGGAGTCCGCCATGGCCGACCCGACCGGGTTCGTCGACGTCGGGGCCGCCGAGATCGCCGCCACCGGGCGCGACGAGGTCCTGGCCAGGTGGCGCCTGGCCCGCGGCGAGCTCGCCGACGCGCTCAAGGCCGCCGACCCGGGGGACCAGATCCCGTGGTTCGGGCCGCCGATGCGGCCCAAGTCCATGACCACGGCCCGGATCATGGAGACCTGGGCCCACGGGGTCGACGTCGCCGACGCGCTCGGCGTCGCCGTGGACACCGACCCGGCCTTCCTCGGCGCGCTGCCCCACGTGGCCCGGTTGGGCTTCAAGACCCGCGCCTTCGCCTACATGATGAACGGGCTCGAGGCCCCGGCCTCCGAGATCCACGTGGCCCTCACCCAGGCCGACGGCAGCGTCCTCGAGTTCGGCACCGCCGGCGCCGAGCAGACGGTCACCGGACCGATCCTCGACTTCTGCCTGCTCGTCACCCAGCGTGTCCACCTCGACGACACCGCCCTCGTGGCGGTCGGCGAGGACGCGCTGGGGTGGCTGCGTATCGCCCAGGCCTTCGCCGGACTCCCCGGTGGCGGCCGTGAGAAGGGAGCACGGGCATGACCGGACGGGACGTCACCGCGCCACTGCGCGTCGGAAACATGTCGGGTTTCTACGGCGACCGCATCTCCGCGATGCGCGAGATGCTCGAGGGGGGTGAACTCGACGTCCTCACCGGCGACTACCTCGCCGAGCTCACCATGCTCATCCTCGGTCGTGACCGGATGAAGAGCCCCGATCTCGGGTACGCCAAGACCTTCCTGCGTCAGCTCGAGGACTGCCTCGGGCTCGCGCTGGAGAAGAACGTCACGATCGTCGCCAACGCCGGTGGGCTCAACCCGGCCGCGCTGGCCGGCGCGGTCCGCGAGCTCGGGACCCGACTGGGCCTGGCGCCCAGGGTCGCGCACGTCGAGGGTGACGACCTCATCGCCCGGGTCGGCGAACTCGCCATCCCGGCCGACGCCGGCTTCCCCGTCACCGCCAACGCCTACCTCGGTGGCTTCGGCATCGCCCGCTGCCTCGACGCCGGCGCCGACATCGTCGTCACCGGTCGCGTCACCGACGCCTCGGTCATCGTCGGGCCCGCCATCAGCCACTTCGGCTGGACCCGCGCCGACCTCGACGCGATGGCCGGGGCCACCGCCGCCGGACACGTGATCGAGTGCGGCACCCAGGCCACCGGCGGCAACTACTCGTTCTTCAACCGCGGCGAGATCAGCGACCCCGTCACGCCCGGTTTCCCGATCGCCGAGATCTTCGCCGACGGCACCTCGGTCATCACCAAGCACGCCGGCACCGGCGGAGCGGTCACGGTCGGCACCGTCACCTCGCAGTTGCTCTACGAGGTCACCGGCGCCCGCTACGGCGGCCCCGACGTGGTCACCCGCCTCGACACCGCCGTCGTCGAGCAGGAGGGCCCGGACCGCGTCCGGATCTCCGGGGTGCGCGGCGAGACCGCCCCCACCACCACCAAGGTGTCGGTCACGTGCCTCGCCGGGTTCCGCAACGAGCTGACCTTCCTGCTCACCGGCCTCGACATCGAGGACAAGGCGGCCCTGGTCGAGCGCCAGTTCCTCGCCGGACTCGCCACGCGCCCCGCGGAGATCGACTTCCGGCTCCAGCGCACCGACCACCCCGACGCCGACACGCAGGCCGCCGCCACCGCGATGCTCACCATCGTGGCGTGGGACCCGGACAAGGACGTGGTGGGCCGGGCGTTCTCCGACGCCGCCGTGGCCATGACGCTGTCCAGCTACCCGGGTGCCACGCCCAGCGCGCCCCCGGGCCGCGGCGGTCCGTACGGCGTCTACATCCCCGCCTACCTGGCCCAGGGGGAGATCCCGCACGTCGCGGTGCTGCCCGACGGGACCCGGGTGGACATCGCGCCCCCGGAGACCATGGTGGAGATGGGGGACGGGCACGCCTCCGACGGCCTCGACGCCGACGGCGCACCGCTGCCCGCGTCCGCGCCGTGGAGCGGGTCCAGCACCCGGCGCCCGTTGGGTGACGTCCTCGGCGCCCGCTCGGGCGACAAGGGCGGCACCGCCAACATCGGGCTGTGGGCCGGCGACGCCGAGGCCTACCGCTGGATGCGGGACACCCTGACCGTCGACGAGCTGCGCCGTCTGCTCCCGGAGACCGCCGACCTGCCGATCGAGCGGTACGAGCTCCCGCGGCTGGGCGCCGTGAACTTCGTCATCGACGGACTCCTCGGCAAGGGCGTCGCCCACGGCTACCGCTGGGATCCGCAGGCCAAGGGCCTCGCGGAGTGGCTGCGCTCCCGCGTCGTCGACGTCCCCGACACCATCACCGCCCCCGTCCCCGCCGCACCGGCACCCGCGAAGGAGAACGCGTGACCATCCCCCCCCACGTACCAGGTGATCCCTGGTACTCCGAAGAGCGTCTCGCCCTGCGCGAGACCACGACCCGCTTCGCCGAGCGGGAGATCCTGCCCCACCTGGCCGAGTGGGAGGCCGCGGGGGCGATCCCCCGCGAGCTGCACCGCAAGGCGGGCGAGCTGGGCCTGCTCGGGGTCTCCTTCCCCGAGGAGGTCGGCGGCGGCGGCGGAGACGCCATCGACTCGCTGGTCGTGTGCGAGGCGCTGCACGAGGCCGGCGTGTCCGGCGGCGTGTTCGCCTCGCTGTTCACGTGCGGCATCGCCACCCCCCACCTGGCCCAGTCCGGTCGCCCCGACCAGATCGACCGCTGGGTCAAGCCGACCCTCGCCGGCGAGATGATCGGCTCCCTGGCCATCACCGAGCCCGGCGGCGGCTCGGACGTCGGGCACCTCACCACCACCGCCCGCCGGGACGGCGACCACTACGTGGTCAACGGCGCCAAGACCTACATCACCTCCGCCACCCGCGCCGACTTCGTGGTCACCGCGGTCCGCACCGGCGGCGAGGAGCTGAGGGGCGCGGCGGGCGTGAGCCTGCTGGTGATCCCCACCGACACCCCCGGCTTCCACGTCTCGGCGCCGCTCGACAAGCTGGGCTGGCGCGCCTCCGACACCGCCGAGCTGACCTTCACCGACTGCCGCGTGCCGGTGGAGAACCTCGTCGGCGCGGAGAACGACGGGTTCGCCCAGATCGCGATCGGCTTCGTCGGCGAGCGCGCCGCGCTGGCCGCCCAGGGCTACTCCCACGCCCAGCGCTGCCTGGACATCACCCTGGACTGGGTGCGCGAGCGCGAGACCTTCGGCCGCCCGCTGCTGTCCCGTCAGGCCGTGCAGAACACGGTCACCGAGATGGCCCGCCGCATCGACCTCGCCCGCACCTACACGCACCACTGCGTGAACCTGGCGGTGTCGGGGCACGACGCGATCGCCGAGGTCTGCTTTGCCAAGAACACCGCCGTGGAGTGCGCCGAATGGGTCGCCAACCAGGCGGTCCAGCTCTTCGGCGGGCTCGGCTTCATGGCCGAGTCCGAGGTGAGCCGCCAGTACCGCGATGTCCGACTCCTGGGCATCGGCGGAGGCACCACCGAAATCCTGACCACCCTCGCCGGACGACGTTTGGGGTACACCGCATGACAATCCTGCGTTCCACGCTCGACACCACCGGCGCCGACTTCGGCGCCGCCAAGCACGCGATGGAGGCCAAGCTCGAGCAGCTGACCGCCGACCTCGAGCCGGCGCTGGCCGGCGGCGGCGAGCGCAAGGTCGCCCGCCACCGCGAGCGCGGCAAGTTCACCGCTCGCGAGCGGATCGACATGATCCTCGACCGCGAGTCCCCGTTCCTCGAGCTGTGCGCGCTCGCCGCGTGGGGGTCGGACTTCCAGACCGGCGCCTCCGTGGTCGCCGGGATCGGGGTGGTCGAGGGCGTCGAGTGTCTGCTCATCGCCAACGACCCCACGGTCAAGGGCGGCACGTCCAACCCGTGGACGCTGCGCAAGATCCTCCGCCTCAACGACGTGGCCAAGAAGAACCGGCTCCCGGTGATCAGCCTCGTCGAGTCCGGCGGCGCCGACCTGCCCACGCAGAAGGAGGTGTTCGTCCCCGGTGGCGCGCTCTTCCGCGACCTCACCCGGCTCTCCAAGGCGGGCATCCCCACCATCGCCGTGGTGTACGGCAACTCCACCGCCGGCGGCGCGTACGTGCCGGGCATGAGCGACCACGTGGTGATGATCGAGGAGCGCTCGAAGGTGTTCCTCGCCGGACCGCCGCTGGTCAAGGCAGCCACCGGTGAGATCGCCGACGAGGAGACCCTCGGCGGCGCCGACATGCACGCGCGGGTCTCGGGCCTGGCCGACCACTACGCCCTCGACGAGGCCGACGCCGCCCGCATCACCCGCGGCATCGTGCGCCGTTTGAACTGGTCCAAGCGGGGGAGCACCCCCCGCGCCGAGGTCATCGAGCCGCTCTACGCCGCCGAGGACCTGCTCGGCATCGTCCCGGAGGACCTCAAGATCCCCTTCGACCCGCGCGAGATCATCGCCCGGATCGTGGACGGCTCGGACTTCGACGAGTTCAAGCCGATGTACGGCGCGAGCCTGGTGACCGGCTGGGCCGAGATCCACGGCTACCCGGTCGGCATCATCGCCAACGCGCGCGGCGTGCTGTTCAGCGAGGAGGCGCAGAAGGCCACCCAGTTCATCGAGCTGGCCAACCGCTACGACACCCCGCTGCTGTTCATGCACAACACCACCGGCTACATGGTGGGTTCCGAGTACGAGCGCGGCGGCATCATCAAGCACGGCGCGATGATGATCAACGCCGTCTCCAACTCCGAGGTCCCGCACCTCTCGCTCATCACGGCGGCCTCCTACGGCGCCGGCCACTACGGCATGTGCGGCCGCGCGTTCGACCCGCGCTTCCTCTACACCTGGCCCAGCTCCAAGTCGGCCGTCATGGGCGCGCAGCAGCTCGCCGACGTCGTCACCTCCGTGGCCGCGGCGGCGTCCGCCGCCCGCGGCGAGGAGATGGCCCAGGACACGATCGACGGCCTCAAGACGATGATCTCCGACCAGATCGAGAAGGAGTCGTTGCCGGCGTTCCTGTCCGGGATGCTCTACGACGACGGCGTCATCGACCCCCGCGACACCCGGACAGTGCTGGGCCTCAGCCTGTCCGCGATCCACTCCGGAGAAGTCGCCGGAACCGACCGCTTCGGCGTCTTCCGGATGTGAGGAACGAAACCATGAGCACACTCAATCCCACCCCCTCGGCCACCCGCGCGCCGATCACCTCGGTCCTGGTGGCCAACCGCGGCGAGATCGCCCG
>DIAZ01000166.1:0-2931 GCA_002415925.1 Dietzia sp. UBA5065
CGCTGGCCACCGTGCTGGTGCTGGTGCCCAAGGTGATCGACGTCCTGGCGTACCCGCTCATCGGGGCGCTGTCGGACCGCGCGTCCCACCGGGGCGGCCGCCGGACCGGGCTGATGCTCGGCGGCGCCCTGGCCCTGCCGCTGCTGTTCGTGGCCACCTTCTCCGCGCCCACCGACTGGGGCACGACGGCGGCCGGCGTGTGGGTGATGGGATTCTTCCTGCTGGCCTCGCTGGCGTACTCGTGCTTCCAGGTCCCCTACCTCGCGCTGCCGGCCGAGCTCACGGACGACTCGGGGGTCCGGGTGACGATCCTCGCCTGGCGGGTCGCGGTGTTGGCCGGGACGATCCTCGCGGTGGGCGGCGGTGGCCCGGCGCTCCGGGAGGCGGCCGGTGGCGGCGCGACGGGCTACGTGGTGATGGCGGTGGCCGTGGCGGCGCTGATGCTCGCGGGGATGCTGTGGGCGACCTTCGGGTCCGGCCGGCGCACCGTGCTGCGGGCCGACGCCCAGGTGGGTGGCCTGCGCGCGCAGTACCGGGACGGGGTCGACGCGCTGCGCGTGACCCGGCCGTTTCGGCTCCTGGTGGGGCTGTTCTGCCTGCAGGCCGTGGCCACCGCGGTGATGCTGGCCGGTGGCCAGTACGTCGCGACCTACGTGCTGGGTAGCGAGGCCGCCCTCACCGGGCTGTTCGTCGCGCTGATCGCGCCCGCACTGCTGGTGATGCCGCTGTGGGCGCGCTTCGCGCACGCGCGGGGGAAGATCGCCGCCCTCACCGCGGCTACCACGCTGTTCACCGTCGCGGCGCTCATGCTGGTCGCGGCGGGCGTGTGGCCGGGTGCGTGGATTCACGTCCCGGTGGCGCTGGCCGGGGTGGCGTACGCCGGGATGCAGGCTCTACCGATGTCGATGCTGCCCGACGCCACCGACATGGACCGCGAGCTCGGCGGCCGCCGCCGCAGCGGTGCGATGAGCGGATTGTGGACGGCGTCGGAGACCGGTTCGATGGCACTGGGGCCGGTGGTCGTGCTGGCCCTCCTCGCGCTCGGCGGCTTCCGCTCCGGCGGGGTCGCCGACCAGCCGGACACGGCCACCTGGGCCATCGTGCTGGGGTTCTCCCTGGTACCCGCCCTGCTCACCGGCGCGAGCCTGCTGGTGATCCGGGCGCTCGGACGCGCATACCCCCGATGGACGGAGCCCGCATGACCGCCGATCACCCGCAGGGCGACCCGACCGAATCCGCGTCGACCGCGACCGACCCGACCGAGACCGACCCCTTGGCGGAGACCGGCCCGACCGAATCCGCCTCGCCCGAGACCGACCCCTTGGCGGAGACCGGCCCGACCGAATCCGCCTCGCCCGAGACCGATCCCCTGGCGGAGACCGTCGCGCGGCGGGGCGCGGCGGCCCTGGAGTCGCTCGCGGCGATGCGCGCGGCCGATCCGCCGACGACCGGCGGCCGCGTGCTGTCCTACGTCTACGACTCCGGGCTCCCCGGGCTCGACGCGGTGGCCATCCGGGCGGCCGCCCTCGCGCACGGGGTCAACGGGCTGGATCCGACCGTGTTCTCCTCGGTGGCCCGGATCCACGGGCAGATCGTGGGGCGGGTGCGGGAGATCCTGGGTGGGGGCCCGGGTGGCGCCGGGGTCGCCGCAGGTGGCGGCGTCGACGGAGGTGCCGCCATGAGTGCCGGTGACGGAGGTGGTGCCGGTGACGGAGGCGGTGCCGCATCGGGTGGCGGTGGAGGTGCCGACGACGACGAGGTGTTCGGCGTCGTCACCTCGGGCGGCACCGAGAGTTGCGTCCTGGCGTGTCTGGCCGCGAGGGAGGTCTCGGGCCACGCGCCCGGCGCTGGCGGGGCGATCGTCGCGCCGGTGACCGCGCACGCGGCGTTCCGCAAGGCGGCCCACCTGCTGGGGATGCGGTTCGTGGGCGTCGAGGTGGACCCCGCCTCGGGCCGGGTCGCCGCGGCCGACCTCCTGGCCGCGGTCGATCGCGACACCAGCCTGGTGGTGGTCTCGGCCCCGTCCTACCCGACCGGCGTCGTGGACCCGGTCGCGGAGGTGGCGGCCGGGCTCGTGGCGGACCACGACCCCCGGATCGGCCTGCACGTGGATGCCTGTCTGGGCGGGCTGGTGCTGCCGTTCTGGCCGCACTCGCCCGAGCAGGCCCCGGTCCCGGAGTGGGACCTGCGGGTGCCGCGGGTGACGAGCATCTCCGCGGACCTGCACAAGTACGGGTTCGCCCCCAAGGGCACCTCGGTACTGCTCAGCCGGGGGCGGGCCCGGCACCGGGCGTCGTGGTTCGCCACCGTGGACTGGCCCGGCTACCCGGTGGTCAACCCCACGCTCGCCGGCTCCAAGCCCCTCGAGCCGGCCGCCGCCGCGTGGGCGGTGCTCGAGGCGCTCGGCGACGACGGCCAGCGCGAGCTGGTCGCCCGCACCGCGCGGGCGAGTACGCGGCTGGTGGCGGGGCTGTCCGCGATCGAGGGGCTGCGGGTGATCTCCTCGGACCCGGGCCCGCTGATCGCGGTGGTGGCCGACGACTCCGCCCCCGACGGCCGGCGCGTGCACCCGCACCTGTGGGCGGACGAGTGCGGCCGGAGGGGCATCGCCGTGCAGGCGCAACCGGCGTACGGCCAGGAGCGGGGGGCCTTGTCGTCGTCGTCGCACCTCACCGTCACCCCGGTGACGGAACGGCTGGTCGAGGAGATCCTCGAGGTGGCGCGCCGCGCCGCCGACACGGTCCGGGGCCGGCCCGCCCCGGCGCCGCCGGCGGGATTCGCGGACGTGCTCGACGCGCTGGAGTCCGGGGCCCTGTCCCCCGCCGACCTGCTGGCGCTGCCGGAGGACGACGTGCACGCGATGGTCGCGGCGGTCCTCGGCGGCGGGGCCCAGGACCCGGACCCGGCCGCGGACCCGGCCGCGGCGGACGG
>DIAZ01000166.1:3208-3376 GCA_002415925.1 Dietzia sp. UBA5065
TCAGCACCGCGGCCACCCGGCGGGAGTCCCACGCCAGCATCCGCTCGTACGCGGCGGTGACCTTCCTGGTGGCCGCCGGGAACCGGGACCAGAGCCAGGCGAGCAGCACGAACGGCGCCACCAGCGCGGCCAGGAACACGGCGTAGGCGAGCAGCCGGAGCAGCGTCT
>DIAZ01000082.1 GCA_002415925.1 Dietzia sp. UBA5065
AGATGTGTATAAGAGACAGGGAGTACATGGAGATCGTCGAGCTGGCGTAACGCTGGCCTGGTTGAACGCCGTCATCCCAGCCGGAGAGTGGCCCCGCTGTGCCGCAGCATTTGGAAGGTGTCGGTGGTCTCTACACCCATGGCGAGGCAGGCGTCGGGAATCAGGATCCTCGCGCGCGCATTGGGCTGGGAACGCTCGAGCGTGACAACCGTGTGATTGTGTTCGCGCGCATACGAAATCAGCAGGTAGTCTGCGTTATTCCCGGTGAAAACTGCACGCGCGGCGGGCGTGAAATGCCCCGAATTGGCCCACTGGGTGAGATCCCCAAAATGACGTGTTGTGCCTTGGTCAATTGGCCGGAAAAACTCAGCGTGCCCGCGTGCCCAGTCTGCTAATTCGTCGTTCCCGTTGAGAAGCTCCATTCGCACGGGCTCGATGCTGCACACAATCGACCGCCCGTTAGCCATATCGAGCCAGTCCCAAAAACCCGGCGCGATATCAAACCCGTAATACCTGTTCTTGGCTTCGATGAGTACGTTCGCGTCAACCAGGAACATCACACTACGCCCAGGCGCTCGGCCAGCTTGTCGAATGTCTCTCGTTTCCTCGTTCCGAGCAGCTGGTATGCCTCGCGGAACGTCGTTGTCCCTTCCATAGCGCTGTCGATCACGGCCCGTGCGAAACGCCGACTCAGTCGCAGAGGCTGCGTTCGGTAGTAGTCTCCACCACCAGGCTCATCGCGCTTCCCGTCAATGAATTGGAGGACGCGTCGCCGTTCACCTTCGAACAGTTCGCGGTAGTCGAACCAGGACAGGAACTCGGCATCATAAAGACGCTTGAGCACGACGAGTGTACTCACGCGGAAGTCTCTCGCTATCCGCTCGAGTTCCTCGACTGTGGGCTCTCCTCGATAGATGCCTCGAAGATCAGCAAGGGGCACTAGAAACTCGGCAGCAACACCGTTGCACCAAAGCTCCTCTTCGACACCGGTTCGCGAAGCCATGTTCGCGTCGGACAGCGCGCTGCCCCCCAGCCAGATGTGGGCAAACTCGTGGACGATCGTAAATATCTGCGCGGCTTTGGTGTCAGCGCCATTGACGAAGATCAGCGGCGCAGTCTGGTCGGATAGTGCGAACCCACGAAATTCTTCCGGGTCGAGTTTGCGGTGCGTGTCAGCCCCCACAACTCCGTTGATCATGACAAGGACGCCGGCGCCCTCAATACGATCGACCAAGCTCCGCAGTGCGACCGTCCAACTCGTCAGGGCACGCCGATCTGCCTGATTGAAACTGAGAAGATCACGCATTTCTTCAGCTACGCGGACGGGCGGGGTGTCGACATTTGCAGAACCGACGAACTCCGGCCCGATGAGTCCATGCTCTTGAGCGAACCCGCGGTACCACTCCTGGCGTCGCTGACAGATATAGATCGTGTCCAAGAGATCGGCGGATGGTTGCGGGACCGCTGTATTACCCACTGTTCGCATATCGGGAATCGGTATCTCTTCATCCGGCGGTGTCGGAAGAAAGAGCATGCCGAAAGGCGCATGCGTGGCGCTAGCGAAATCCTCCAACTGCTTCAACGTTGGCTGCGCTGTGCCGGTGATCCACGCATTCATTGTCGGCACGCGCCGCTCGATCGTCGCGTCGTCCCACCCCGCGCGCTCAACCGCCCACTGCAGCAAATCTGGAGATACGTCGACTCGGACGACCATCCCGCCCACCCCCGCTCGACCGTACGGACATTGACCTCATCACCCGTGCGTACCCTACGTTCCGAGTCTGACACGATCTCACGTACGCTGGCCCGCTTGCTATTCCTCCGCCACCATCCGCCGCGCGATCACCTCGACAGCCCACTCCACCGGCAACGCCTCGGAGAACTTGAGCTTGTCGACCAGCGCAGGCGGCACCACCGGCAGCGGCCGCTCGCTCTCGGGTAGGGACTCCCAGAACTCGAGCCGCTCGGCCGCCGGTCCGGTGGGCATGCCCTCGTGCAGGGTGACCGCATCCGGTTGGACCATGCCACCCTGGGGCGCCAGCTCCTCGCCCAGCGCCGGTCCGAGCGCCGCCTGGTAGCGGCGGTTCGCGGCGCTGCCCTCGTAGGTCCACCACTTGCGCACGTTGTCCGTTGTCGTCCACACCGGGCCGTGCGGGCTCACGGTATGGTGCAGCCGATCCTCCTCGTCGGCGAGGGCTGCCCGGGCCCGGGCGGTGAGCCGGATCTGCTCGGGCAGCTCACCCAGCAGCACCGCGCGCATGCCCTGCGCGACCGGCCGGCCGATGTCTGCGCCACCGAACCCGTACCGGGCCCGGCCCCCGCCGGTGGCGGGCTCCACCTGGACCCGGTGCCGGGGCCAGTTGATGTCGGTGACCTGCCAGGACCGCCCCGCCAGCAGCAGCCGCAGAGGCCCGTCGGTGCCGGTCAACGCCCGCCACTCCACGGTCCCCACCTCCTGCCGGCCGGCCAGCACGGTGAATTCCCGCGGCATCGCAAACGTGGTGAGCAGGTCCATGAAGTGGCGGCGGCCGAACACCCTCTCGGCGTCGGGCCCGAGGAACATCGCGCCGCCGTCGACGGTGAGGTACCCGCGCTCCACCAGAAAGTCCACGATCAGCTCGGCGGGACGCTCCAGGGTGTCGACGTGCATGAGCGGAGTCGCCGCCCAACGGTCCTGCCAGCCATAGCGCGGCAGCGCGCCCTCCTGCAGCATCGCCGCCATGATCTGCTGCGCTACCAGGTGCAGCGGCACGGGCGGCGGCACCACGGGCTCGACGTACCCGGAGCCCCAGGCGTGCAGCAGCCCCAGCGTCCGGAGCAGGTGCCGCGGTTCGGTGGCGATGAACAGGCAGTTGCGGAGGGTGTCCGCGCGACGTCCGGTCCGGCCGAGCCGCTGGAGGAAGCTCGACACGGTGGTCGGGGCACCGATCTGGATCATCCGGTCCAGGTCCCCGATGTCGATGCCCAGCTCGAGGGTCGAGGTGGCCACGATCACGCAGTCGCGCGCCTCGGCAAAGGCCAGCTCGGACCGCCTGCGCTCCTCGGCGGAGAGAGACGAGTGCGAGAGGTGCACGTCCACGTCGAAGCCCCGCAGCATGGACGCGAGTTCCTCGGCCTGCCTGCGGCTGTCCACAAACACGAGCCGCTTCTGCCCCCGGTACAGCTTGGACAGCAACACTGCCGCGGAGTCGAGGGTATCGACGGCGTCCACGACGATGTCCGCGTCACCGGCGACAGGCCGGACCGCCTCGCCCACGGCGACGCCCGGCGCGATCACTCGCCCGGCCCTCCCGTCGGCACCGCCCTGCAACCACTGCAGCAGTTCGTCGGGGTTGCCGACGGTCGCGCTCATCCCGATCCGCTGCAGCGGCCGCCCGACCAGGTGCTCGAGACGCGAGAGCACAGCGGACAGGTGCCAGCCGCGGTCGTCGCCGGCAAAGGCGTGGACCTCGTCGATCACCACGGTCCGCAGCCCCGCGAACAGCGTGCGATGGTCGGTCTTGGTGGAGGCGAGCATCGCCTCGATCGACTCGGGGGTGGTGAGCAGGATGTCCGGCGGGTCGGCGCGGATGGCCCGGCGCGCGCTCTCGCCCACGTCGCCGTGCCACACCTCCACGCGCCGGCCCATCCACGCGGTGTAGTCGACCAGCCGCAGAGAAAGGTTGTTGAGCAGCGCCTTGAGCGGGGTCACGTACAGCACGGTCAGCCCGGCCCAGTCCTCGGCGGCCATGCGGGTGAGGACGGGAAAGACGGCGGCCTCGGTCTTGCCCCCGGCGGTCGGCGCGAGCAGCAGCGCGTCCTCGCCGTCGACCAGCGGCCGGACGGACTGCTCCTGGAGGGGCCTCAGGCCGGGCCACCCGAGGGAGTTGACCACGTGGTGCTGCAGCAGCGGGTGCAGCGCGGGGAAGCCCCCCGGGGCGGCGCCGTCCATCTAGAGCTCGATGGCGTCGGGGTCGTCGAGAAGGAGCGACGACGACGACGAGCCCACCGCCGCGGAGCGTTCGCTGTCGCTGAGGTCGGCCGCCTTGAGCGTCGGGGTGAAGTGCTGCCGCGGGAGGAAGTCCGGGAACATCTCGACCCGATCCAGGCAGTCGACCAGCATCCGCAGGTACTGGCGGGGCGCGATCCCCACCTGGCCGCCGAGCTTGCCGGCCACCGACTCGGCCAGCACCCGCAGGTAGGCGTCGTCGACGAGGGTGGTGACCCGCTGCGCGGCCGCCGGGTCGAGGCCGGTGGCGTAGAGGTCGCGCACCCGCGATCCCACCTCGACGAGTCGGTCGAAGTCGAAGGCCTGGAGCCGGATCTGCGGCTGCCGGGGGTTGTCGAAGCGGGGGTCGGCGTCGAATTTCACCCCGATCCGCTGGTCCAGCGGGGGCAGGCGTTTGATGCCCTGCTGACCCTCGAAGAAGGCGCTGGTGCCGGTGATGAGCAGGTACAACCCGGGGTAGCGGCCCGAGTCGAGCTCGTCGATCCACTGGCGTAGGGCGTTGAGGGCCTTCTCGCGGACGTCGCCGCGCATTCGCTGGAGGGTCTCGACCTCGTCCAGGACCAGCAGCAGGCCGCGGTGGCCGGAGCCGGCGAGCACCTGGAGTAGTCCCTGGAAGAAGCCCATGGCCAGGAAGTGGTCGAGTTCGCCCTTGACCCCGGCGGCGCGTTTGGCCGACGCGGCCACGTTGCGTTGGCCGCCCAGCCAGGCCGCCAGGCCGTCGGCGGTTTCGGTCTCGCCGTCCAGCAGGGCCGCCCGGTAGCCGCGCAGCGCGAGCGGGAAGACGGGCGCGGCCTCGGCGACGGTGCGCAGCCGCTCCTCCAGCAGTTCGGCGCCGTCGGCTCCGGAGGCGGCGGCGTCGTCCTCCACCCCGAGGAGCCAGTCGTCCAGGACGGCCCGGAAGGCCTGCCGGGACACCGCGGACGTGCGCAGTTCCTCGCAGGCGCGCCGGTACACGGTCTCGAGCCGGTGCAGTGGCGTCTCGAGCTCGGAGATCTGGACCTCGGACACCGCGAAGCCACGGTCGAGGGCCTGCTGCTGGAGCCAGCGGGCAAAGAAGGTCTTGCCGGAGCCGTACTCGCCGCGGACGGCCTTGAACACGGCGGCGCCGCCGGCGACCTTGTCCAGCTCCTCGCCGAGGACCGGTGCCAGCCGGTCGAGGCCCACCGCGAGCTGGTCCAGCCCGTCGGCGGGGACGGTGCCGCGGCGGAGGGCGTCGATGATCGCGGTGCGGCGGGCGGGGGAGACGGTCATCTAGAGTCCGAACTGCTCGAAGAGGATCTGGGGGGCCAGCACCACGTCGTTGTCCTCGCGCTCGAGGACCGGCATCCCGTCGACGTTGACCACCTTCTGGATCCTGGTGATGGTGCCGCTGACCCGCAGCGGGTTGAGCCCGAGAGTGCTCGCCAGCACCGCGATGGGTATGCGCCCGTTGTTCGCCGCGATCGCGCGCAGCGCGTCGGCCAGCTCGCCGGGCTCGAGCCCCACCCGCTGCGCCGCGACCCGCTCCTTGAAGTAATCGTTGCGGGCCAGCGCAGTGAAGCTGTCGGCGGGCTTCTTCGCGCGTGCTGGCGCGGGTGACGGCGAGGCAGGGGGCTCGCCGCCGTCGAGCGAGTCGAAGAGCGAGACCTGGCCTGCGTCCTGCGGCGCCTTGCGCCGCGCGGAGGGCGTCGCCGCGGGGCCTCGCCCGGTGTGTCCGGCGGCGTGTCCCGCGGAGGGCTCAGCTGCCGCCGAGGCCGCCTCCACTACACCCGTCGAGATCGGCCACCACGCGGGCCAGGGCGCCTGGACGGGCGGCCCGGCGGGGAAGGGCGAGTCCTCGTCGAGCCCCTCGAGGCTCTGGACCAGCACGGCGACGGGGGCGCACACCTCGGCGGGCGCGGCGCCGCCGTGGTAGCCGGCCTTTTTGCCGGTGTAGCGCAGGACCTCGTCGACGGCGAGAATCGCGCTGTGCCGGGCCGCCCCGGCGGCGTCGGGCGCGAGCACCCGGTTCCCGGAGACGACCCGCTCTCCGTCCTGGGCGCCGGCGGCAGCGGCGGCGCCAGCGCCGGTGCCGGTGGCGGGCCGCCAGCGCGCGCTCACGGCGCCGTCGGCGGTGGCCTTGCCGATCCGACTGCGTTCCACCACGTGCCCGTGGTCGGACAGCAGCACCACGTCGCGCCCCACGGCGCGGGCGTAGTCGAGCAGCTTGTCCAGGTGGGTGATGCGCGAGGTGGTCCAGGTGGTGGCGATGGGGTCGGAGCGGTCGAGCGCGTCGTCGACGGTGTTGAGCACCGCGCCCACCACGGGGACGTGCTTGGTGTCGTAGATGGCGTTGCGGACGGTGTCCGCGATGCTCGCGTCGAGGTCGGCCTTGTGGAACAGCGGACCGTCGGTGACCGACGGGTGGGCGGGGAAGAGGGCGGCGAACCCGGTCTTCTCCTGCTGCTGCCCGCCCAGGGTCAGCTCGCCGCACAGCAGCGAGGTCCGCGAGGCGGTGGTCACCGAGGGCAGCGCGGAGGCCGCCACGTCGAGCTCGCGGGCGGCCAGGTCGAGCCGTTGCCAGACGGTGGAGTGGCGGGCGGCCACGTCCTCCAGGAGTCCGTGCGCGGCGGCCACGGACAGTCCGTCGATCACCAGCACGAGCAGCGCTCGCTCGCCGCGTCGGCCGGAGTCGACCGGCCCGGCCTTGCGCAGTGGCGCCACCACCCGGGCCAGGACGTCCTCGACGAGCAGGGCGCCGCCGGCGGTGGCCCGGTCGGCCAGCCTGGCGCCGACGAGGGCGGCAAAGGTCCGGTCCATGCCGCGCCGGGCGGCCAGGGTGCGGTCCAGGACGCGCCGACCGAGGGCGTCGGGGTCCGCGGCGGACTGGCCGATCGCCGGCTTGGGGTCGGCGGTGAAGCCGCGCCAGGCGGAGTTGACGGCCCGATCCACCCAGCTCAGGTCGTCGACGTAGGCGCGCATCGCCTCGACGTGGCTCGCGGTCCGCAGTCGCACATCCGCGGCGGCGGCCTCGGTCCGGTTCCACCGGAGCAGCCGGACCAGCGCGGCGGCGGTCTCCAGGTCGTCGGTACGGGAGCGCTCGGACTCGACGTGCGCCCGCAGTGCCTCGAGCCCCCGCAGCAGGGCGGTCTCCTCGCCGCCGTCGAGCGCGGTGGCCAGGCCGCGGGCGTAGACGTCCAGGCGGCGCTGGAACGCGCCGGGCAGGACGGTGGATCCGGCGAACAGCGACGCCCCGCCGTTCTTCTCGAACTCGGTGATCATCTGCTGGGCCTCGCCGAGCACGGCGGTCAGCGGCTGCCCGGCGTCGAGTGCGGTGCGCACGGCCCTGGCGGCGGCGGTGCCCCATTCGCGCAGCGACTCGTCGCTGAGGGTGGTGCCCACGAGCTGGCTGAACAGGGCCCGCGGCCCGGTGAGTTGGGTGGGGGTGTCCTGCCAGTCGGGCGTGCGGAGCGTCTCGGCGGTCAGGCCGGCGGGCAGCAACGCCCCCGGCCCGTTCGTGGTCCACAGGCTGCGGATGCCGGGGCCGGTCAGCGTGAAGGTGCGGCACAGCCACGCGATGAGCCCCGCGCGGACGTCCGGCGTGAGGTGGGCGGTCAGCTCCCCCCACGCGGCGTGGGCCCCGGGGGTGGCGCTCCAGGCCAGGAGGTCCGCGAGCCGGTAGTCCGGGTCCAGGCCCAGCACGAGCGTGGCCACGGCCCCGTAGAGGTGCTCGGCGGTGAGCACCGGGGTGGGGGTGGGGGCCAGCGCGTCACGGTGGGCCGCGAGCGCGGTGGTGAGCCCGCGGACGTCGTCGCGTCGGCGGGGGATGCGGCCGTCGGTGCGGTCCGCGGAGAACATCCCGAGCAGGGTTCCCGTGGGGTCGAGTTCGAGCGAGCGGCCCACGGGCCGGAAGTGCTCCTTGACGCCCTGCGGGATCTGGTCGTCGTGCAGGTCGGTGAGCAGGACGCGCCACGGCACCTCGGGATCGTTGCGGTGCCGCAGCACGTCGCGGATCTCCAGCACCGTCCGGCAGCAGTGGACGGGCACGGTGAGCTCGTCGACCCGCAGCGCGGTGCCGTCCCATTCGGGCCGGGCGTGCACCACCAGGAGCCCCCGGCGGTGCCGCTTGTCGCGGTAGAGGCCGGTGAGGAGCGGGATCAGGTCGGCGGGGGTGGCCGTGCCGAGCGACGACGACGACACGGTGGCGCCACCCGCAACTCCCGCGCTGGCAGGGGTCACGTCTCGGGCTCCTCGGCGGTGATCTCGATGCGGTAGCGCACGCCCGACCCGTAGGTCCGCTCGAGGTCGGCAAGGACCGTGAGAACCGCCGACTCGACGTCGCTACGAGTGGCGGAGAAGTACCGCTTGGTCCCCTCGCCCTTGATCTCGACCGTTCTCGTCGACGGAGGCAAGGGCGGCAGGGGCGGCGGCGGTGGCGGTGGCGGCGGTGGAGGCGGGGGCAAGATGATCGCCGCGTTGATCCAGTCCTGGGCGCGTGCCTCGAACCGCGCCACGGCGGTTCCCAGATGCTGAACGAACTCGTGGGTATCGACGCCGCTGTCGAGGTCCATGACGATCTGCGTGGCCTCGCCTCCGAGAGGTCCCTCCTTGGCCCGGCCGCCGAGCAGCGTCTCGAGGTTCGGGCCGACGTTGCGGGCTACCGCGACGACCTGGTCGGCGCTCGTGATGGACAGGCTCGCCTCGTTGGTGGTCGCGCCGAGGTAGGTGCCCGCCCCCTCGCCGGCGGCGGCGAGGGCAGCCACGACCTCGCCGTGGTGCTGCTTCTTGCGCACCAGCGTCTGCAGCAGTTGCGTCTGCCGGCGGGCCAGCTGAAGGCGGCGACCCTCCTCGGTCCGGCCCAGCCGGTGCTCGAGCTTGGCCAGCTGCTCCACCAGGTTTTCGCTGCCCGTCTTGAACTCGTCTGCCTTCGCTACCGCCTCACCCACCAGGTGGGTGAGGTTGGTGGGGGAGAGGTGGCCCCGCTCGGGGATGCCGAAGAGGTGCTGGGCGGCCTGGACGGCGCGGTCCCATTCCCCCTGCTCCGGCAGCACGGGCTCACGCAGCTGGTGGGACTGCTGGATGTCCTTGAACGCCGGGGCGGCCACGGGGGTACCGAAGGTGAACCAGCTGCGGTCGCGCGACTCCGCCCAGGCCGCCGCGAGCAGCGTGGTGCAGTCGCGGTTGAGCCCGGCCTGCGGCATGAGCTTCTCCACGGCGGCCACGACCTGCGCCACCGTGAGCACGCCCTGGTCCGGGGCGGTCTTCTCGGACTCCGCGAGCGCGCGGTCGATCTGCCCGGCCAGGGTGTCAAAGGTGGTGCTGGGAAACACGAGGTGGGATTCGTGGACGTCGGCCACCCGCAGGCCCCCCAGCACCAGCTGGACGGACTTGCGCTCGGCGGCGGCAAAGGAGGCGCGGCCGTCCTCCCGGGCGTCGGACCGACGCAGAACCTCCAGCGAGACTGCAAAGTCCTTCTGCGTGAGCGCGCTGGTGGTGTCGAACCGCGGGTGGTCGGGGAAGCGCTGGTCAAAGGCCTGGTCGTAGAGCCGCCGGGCGGCCTCCCGCAGTGAGGCGCCGACGGGCCGCTGCACCACCACGGACGAGCTCAGCGAGCGGACGGGCGGCTGCCCCTCGGGGAACACCGCCCCCTCGGCGATCCCGTACATCTTGCGCAGGATGGCGCTCAGCTGCCCGGCGAGCTGGTTCCGTTGGGTGACCATGACCTGGCGGACGCGCTCACGGTCGCCGTCGGCCAGGTAGCTGGTGTAGCTCAGCCACTTCTCGGACTGCAGCACCCAGTCCATGGTCACGAGCTTGCCCAGGTCGTCCATCTGCTTACGGTCGAGGAACGCCGGCAGCCAGGCCAGGGTGAAGTGGTCGTGTCCCTCGGTGCGCAGTCGGTCCAGGCGGGCGTGGTCCTCGGAGACGCCGTGGCCCTCCTCGTCGAACGGCAGGTCCACGATCACCCGCAGCGCCCCGGGTTCGACGGGGGCCAGGAGGGTGTCCGGCACGGAGCCGGGGTCCCGGACGTTACCAAAGACGATCTCGACGGTCCGGTTCGTGCCGCGCCAGGTGATCCGGGTCGAGCGCGCGCCATCGGCCTGCGGGTCGATCGCGGCGATGCCGAACTCCTCCTGCAGCATCGACCGCAGGCGTTCGCGGCGCCGGGAGAAGGTGTCCTCGCCGCGGGCGCGTTCGAGGATCTCGTCGAAGGGCAGTTCCTCGAGCGTGATCGAGAT